>JBJTNQ010000001.1:0-10289 GCA_046074105.1 Sphingobacteriaceae bacterium
CACTGCTTTTTTGGTTACCTCAATGGCATAATCTACTTCTTCTTCGGTAGTAAATCTGCCTAAGCCATAACGTATCGAAGAGTGTGCCAGATCATCAGAAAGGCCTAAGCTTTTTAATACGTATGATGGTTCTAAAGAGGCAGAAGTACAAGCCGAGCCTGATGAAACTGCCAGATCTTTCATAGCCATCATTAATCCTTCGCCTTCTACATATTTAAAAGAAATGTTGGCTACGTGTGGTAAACGATGCTGTACATTTCCGTTCACATAGCTTTCTTCTAATTCTAATAAAGCGGCTTGCAACTTATCGCGTAAAGCAGATAAACGCTTAGCTTCTGCATCCATTTCTAAGCGGCATAGTTCGCAGGCTTTGCCAAAACCTACAATACCGGATACGTTCAAGGTGCCAGAGCGCATGCCGCGTTCGTGCCCGCCGCCATCCATTTGAGCGGTTACTTTAACTCTTGGGTTCTTGCGGCGTACATATAGGGCGCCAACGCCTTTTGGACCGTACATTTTATGGCCAGTGAAGGCCATAATGTCAATTCCATCAGCATTTACATCAACCGGAATTTTACCAACGGCTTGAGTTCCGTCAGTCATAAACAAAGCGCCATGCTTGTGTGCAATGGAAGCTATTTCTTTAATCGGCTGAATAACTCCAATTTCATTATTGCCATACATGATACAAACCAAAATGGTTTTTTCGGTCATGGCTGCTTCTAAGGCTGCCAAGTCAATTAAACCATCTTCCTGTACCGGAAGATAAGTAACCTGAGCTCCTAATTTTTCTAAGTGTTTGCAAGTATCTAAAACCGCCTTATGTTCAGTAGTGCAGGTAATGATGTGGTTACCTTTATCCTGATACATTTCGAAAACACCTTTAATGCCTAAATTGTCTCCTTCGGTAGCGCCCGAGGTAAAGATGATCTCCTTGTCGCTGGCGCCAATCAATTGGGCAACCTGCTCACGGGCATAATCTACACCTTCTTCTGCAGCCCAGCCAAAAGCGTGGTTACGGCTGGCCGCATTACCGAATTTTTCGGTAAAATAAGGCATCATCGCTTCCAAAACACGCGGATCCATGGGCGTGGTGGCGTTATTGTCGAAATATAAAGGTAATTTCATGGGTGTTATTTAGATTCAGTTTAAATTCAACTACAAAGATAGCAAAAACATTTTGCAGAAAACGCAATTCAGGGTAGGTATATCGCCATAAAATCGTCATTTTTGTGATAAAGATCACAAAATGAAAAACATCGAACACATTGGTATTGCAGTTAAGCGTTTATCAGACAGTTGCGCCATTTATGAGCGTTTATTGGGCGTAAAACATTACAAGGTCGAAAATGTGGAATCGGAAAATGTAGCTACCGCTTTTTTTAAAGTTGGAGAAAATAAGATCGAATTGTTAGAAGCCACAGCAGAACAAAGTGCCATTCATAAATTTATTGAGAATAAAGGAGAGGGTATTCATCATATTGCCTTTGCCGTAGAAGATATTTTGCAGGAAATGGAGCGATTAAAAAAGGAGGGTTTTACGCTTTTAAATGAACAACCTAAGAAAGGTGCCGATAATAAATTAGTTTGTTTTGTACACCCAAAAGATGCCAATGGGGTATTAATTGAACTGTGCCAGGAGATTAAATTATAATTTTTTTACTTTTTGAATTTTTACTTTTCAGTTTTAACGCTATATTTGCACCTCTTAACAGAAATTGAAAGACGATGAAAGCAGATTTACATCCAGCAAATTATAGATTAGTAGTTTTTAAAGACCTGTCTAACGACTACGCTTTTTTAACTAAATCGTGCATTGAAACCAAAGAAACTACCAAATGGGAAGATGGTAACGAATATCCATTAGTAAAATTGGAGATTTCTCACACTTCGCACCCTTTCTTTACTGGTAAAATGAAATTGGTTGATACCGCTGGTCGTATCGATAAGTTTAAAACCCGTTACGCAAAGAAATAAGTATAGCTTTAAAATATACAGAAAGTCCCGGCCCAACAGTCGGGACTTTTTTTATTTTTGTTGAATGAGGATTATTCTTTTTGATGACCAATCTCGTGAAAGTCTTTTTCCGCTGACTTTTACTCGTCCCGTTGCCGATCTACGTTTAGGTATTTTAACTATTGCCGAAAAATGGGCTAAGAGATTTGCGGCATCGGATGTATGCTTTTTAACTGCCGACTATTTACAAGCCAAATATCCTTTTCAGGTCAATGACGATAATTTATTGATCAATGGTTCGGTTTGCCCGGATGAGGACTTAATGGCGGCTTTGAGCGGTTTAGCCCTTGGAGAAGCCTTGGTTAAAGATCAAACCGTATTAGGACTTCGTGCAGTTGGTGCATCTGCGAATGCGTTTAATCTTAATGATATATCGTTATATAAAAGCATTACTTACAATAATAATTTCGTCCAAATCAGTTATCCCGAAGATCTGTTTAAGCTGAACGATATAGAACTACGTAAAGATTTTAAACTCGTTACACAAGGTCGTACATCGGCCAGAATAAGTGCCACTAACACCATTCTGGGTAATGATTTTTTTGCTGAAGAAGGCGCCAGCGCCGAGTGCAGTACCTTTAATACCCTGGATGGACCAATTTATTTAGCTGCAAATACACAGGTTTGGGAGGGCAGCCATATACGTGGATCGTTTGCCTTATGCGAACATTCGCAGGTGAAAATGGGTTCCAAAATTTACGGCCAAACCACCATTGGTCCGCATTGCCGCGTAGGCGGAGAAGTGAGTAATTCGGTTTTACAGGCTTATTCTTCTAAAGGGCACGAAGGCTTTTTAGGTAATGCTGTTTTAGGCGAATGGTGTAATATTGGCGCAGATTCTAACAATTCTAATCTAAAAAACAATTATACCGAAGTAAGGCTTTGGGATTATAAAAAAGAAAGTTTTCGTAAAACTGGCCTGCAGTTTTGCGGCTTAATTATGGCCGACCACGCCAAATGCGGTATCAATACCATGTTCAATACCGGAACGGTGGTTGGAGTGAGTGCCAATGTGTTTGGGGCCGGCTATCCGCGTAATTTCATCCCCGATTTTGCCTGGGGCGGAGCCCAAGGGATGGAAGTTTATCCATTAAACAAAGTGTTTGAAACAACCGGAAGGGTTTTTGAACGCCGTAATCGCGTTTTAGACCAAACGGAAAAAGATATTTTAACCCACGTATTTACATTAACAGAGAAACACCGGAGGTTTTAATACTTCCAGCCCTAAAAAATATGAGAAAGAAAATTATTGCCGGAAACTGGAAAATGAACCAGGATTTTACTGCAGGTACCGCCCTGTTTTCAGAAATAGTAACCATGGTTCAGGACGAAGTTCGGGGTAACCAGCAAGTGATTGTTTGCCCGCCATTTATTCATTTGAATGCTTTGGCGCAATTGTCTAAAAATGCGCCTCAGGTTTCGGTAGGAGCACAAAATTGTCATCAGGCGGAAGCCGGAGCCTATACCGGAGAGATCTCCGCAAGTATGATCCAATCGGTGGGCGCACAATACGTAATTCTGGGCCACTCTGAACGCCGCCAGTATTTTGGCGAAACCGATGAGTTGCTTGCTGAAAAAGTAAATACCGTGCTTGAAAATAATTTAACCCCGATCTTTTGCATTGGTGAAACTTTAGGGGAACGCGAATCGGGAAAATATATGGAAGTTATTGCATCCCAATTAAACCAAGGTATTTTCCATTTAAGCGCTACAAAATTTAAAAACGTGGTTTTAGCTTACGAACCCGTTTGGGCTATCGGTACCGGTTTAACTGCATCGCCAGCGCAGGCGCAGGAAGTACATGCCTTTATTCGTAAGACCATTGCCGAAAAATATGATGCCGCTGTGGCAGATGAAACCAGCATTTTATATGGTGGCAGCTGTAATCCCAAAAATGCGGCCGAACTATTTGCCCAAGCCGATATTGATGGCGGTTTAATTGGCGGAGCATCGCTTAAATCACGCGATTTTGTAGATATTGTTAAAACCTTTAACGCTTAATGAGTTACAGAGAACTCTTATTCACGCAGCACTCTGGTGAAAGCTACGCTCAGGATATTTTAATAGCCGAGTTAGCGGAAATCGGTTTCGATACTTTTGAAGAAGTAGAAAATGGATTTAAAGCCTTTATTCCTTCCACTCAGTTTGATGAATATGCCTTGCAGGCGATATTAAAAGCAAACGAAGCATTATTCCAGTTTACTTACCAGAACAACCATATTCCTCAAAAAAATTGGAATGAGGTTTGGGAAAGCAATTTTGAACCCATCTTTATTGCCGATAAAATATATGTTCGGGCCACTTTTCACCCGGCACGCCCAGAATTCCCCTATGAAATTGTAATAGACCCCAAAATGGCTTTCGGTACGGGTCATCATCAAACCACTTCCCTTATTATGGAGATGATGCTGGAAGAAGACTTTGTCGGCAAAAAGGTGTTGGATATGGGTTGTGGAACCGGAATTTTGGCCATTTTAGCCGAAAAAATGGGTGCCACTCAGTTGGATGCGATTGATTACGATCCGCTTTCTTATGAAAGTACCATGGAAAATGCTGCATTTAACGGTGCTCATCATATCCGGGCGCTGTGTGGTTCTAAAGAAGTTATTCCACAAGAAACCTACGACATCATTCTGGCCAATATCAATCGGAATATCCTGCTCGATCAGTTAGATGCTTATGCTGCGGTACTTATCCCGGGAGGAAAACTTTATCTGAGCGGTTTCTACGAAACACCCGATTGGGATATCCTGAAAGAAAAAGCCGGGAGCCTAGGCTTAACTTATCAGAACCATCGGGTAAATAAAGATTGGACGGCTGCCAAATTCATTAAATAAATTATGCGAGTACATTTTATAGCAATAGGGGGTAGTGCCATGCACAATCTGGCTATTGCACTGGCCAAAAAAGGTTATCAGGTTAGCGGATCTGATGATGTGATTAATGAACCTTCCAGATCCAGATTAGCCCGGTTTGATATTTTGCCTGGCGAGATGGGCTGGTACCCGGAGAAAATTACCCCAGAACTGGATGCAGTTATTTTGGGTATGCATGCCCGGGTAGATAACCCAGAGTTATTAAAAGCACAAGAGTTGGGTTTAGCCATTTATTCTTATCCGGAATATATTTATGAGCAATCTAAAAATAAAACTCGGGTAGTAATAGGCGGAAGCCATGGTAAAACCACCATTACCTCTATGATTCTGCATGTACTGCAAGAGGCCGGAAAAGATTTCGATTACCTGGTTGGGGCCCAACTGGAAGGTTTTGATACCATGGTTAAAATTACCAAAGAGGCACCCATCATAGTAATAGAAGGAGATGAGTATTTGGCTTCGCCGATAGACCGCCGCCCAAAATTTCATTTATACCAGGGGCATATTGGCGTAATTAGCGGTATAGCCTGGGATCATATTAATGTATTTCCTACCTGGGAATCTTATATTAAGCAATTTGATCTGTTTATAGATACCCTGCAGCCCGGCGGAACGCTCATTTATTGTGAAGAGGATGAAGCTTTAAAGCAACTGGTACAGCATAAACAAACGGAAATTCAGAAACTGGCGTATAATTTGCCAGCCTTTAGTATCGAAAACGGAACTACTTATCTTCAAACGGAGCAAGGAGGTACTACTGCACTCCAAATTTTTGGCGATCATAACCTGATGAATTTGGAGGCTGCCCGAAATGTTTGCGAAAAACTTGGCATTTCTAAGGCAAATTTTTATCAGGCTATAGCTTCTTTTAAGGGAGCAGCCCGACGCTTGGAATTGTTAGGAAAGACCACTGATTGTGCAGTATACAAAGATTTTGCCCATTCGCCTTCTAAATTAAAAGCGACTATACATGCGGTTAAACAACAATTTCCTGAAAGAGATTTAATTTCGGCGATAGAATTGCATACATTTAGTAGTTTAAACGCTGAATTTTTGAAAGAGTACGCAGGAACTATGAACGAAGCCGATGTTCCAATTGTGATTATTGATCAAAATACTTTTAGGCAAAAGCAAATGGAGCCCTTTAAAGAAAATGTCGTAAAAAAGTCATTTAATAACGATAAATTAAAATTTTTTGATAATTTTGAAATATTTGAAACATATTTGACTGGTAATTCTTTTAAGAATACCAATTTTTTACTGATGAGTTCGGGAAATTTTGGCGGTATAGATTTACAAAAACTGGCAAATAAACTATTAAAAATATAAACCTATAATTAATATCACACCCAAATAATTGAAATAAAAATGAAAACACTAGGCAAAAAAATCAGATTGCTGAGACATCAGCGGTCATGGAGCCAGGAAGATGTGGCTAAACAGTTAGACATCTCCATTCCTGCATTTTCTAAAATTGAAACTGGAATTACTGATGTTAATTTATCTCGTTTAGAGCAAATTGCAACGCTGTTTGGGATGAGTGTGGTGCAGTTGCTTACCTTTAACGATACTGAAGAACAAGAAAAATATAATAATGAAGTTGAGGTGTTAAGCAAGAAATTGCAAGAACGCGAAACTGATGTGATTGATCTGCAGAAAAAAGTAATTGATCTGTATGAAGAGCTACGCCGTGCAAAAGTGATGGCCTAACCCTTTCATTAATACAGTAAAAAGGCCCCGATGTTCATCGGGGCCTTTTTTGATTGTTCACCTTTCGACAAGCTCTCTCCGAAGGAGTTCTTAGAACCGCAGGAGTCCTTCCCAAAGGGATCCTTTGGATTGGACAAGGTGACATTAAGCTTTTTTGACACTAGAAAACCTTTCTCATGGTTAGGTGCCGTTTACCAAAAGTAGCACCGGTTGCCTCATGAATAGCGATCATTTTATCGTTAAAATCACCTACCCACGATAATTCTAATTCATGATATTGGTTTTTAGGAATCACATATTTCTTAAGCTGAATAAATAAGGCAGATTCTAAGCCTAATTTCTGAAATGCCGTTTTTGTTCCCATTACAATGGCCCGCATGCGTGAAACCCCTTTCCATCGTCTGTATAAGAATTGAAGTTTCTGAAGCAAGCCTAGTTTGCCGTTAAATCCTTTGATCATTTGATTGGCATCGGGTAAAATTACCACAAATGATGCCGGTTCGTTATTTACGTATACAAACCAGATGAGTTTCTCATCCATAATGGTTTTCATTTTCCGGAAGCTTTCCATTACTACATCCCGGTTAAGGGGAACAAAGTTGTCGAAGTCTTTCCAGGCATCATTATAGATCTCCATAAAATCGGCGGCATAGCGTTCAATCTCTTCGCCTTTTAAATACTCAAACCGATAAGCCGGTTTGGTGCAAACCCATTCTGCAATTTTGCTAAAACGCTCTGGAAAGGGAATGTCCAGATTAAGGTGATTGGTTATTTGTTCGTATAGGGTATTAAAGCCATAATTATTAAATAACTGATGATAATAAGGCTTGTGGTAATTCATTCCGTAAGAAGGGGTGGTAAAACCTTCTACCAGCAATCCCCAAAAAGTGTCGTTTTCGCCAAAATTGATGGGCCCGTCCATGGCTTTCATGCCCCGTTCTGTTAACCACTTTTTGGCCGTATCAAACAATAAGTTTGCCGCCTGGGTGTCATTTATGCACTCAAAAAAGCCAATGCCACCGGTAGGTAGCTCGTGCTGGTAAGCTTTTTTAAAATTGATGAAAGCAGCAATTCGGCCAATAAATTTTCCGTCATTAGCCTTTAAAACCCATTGAGTACATACGCCATGGGTAAAAAAACTGTTTTTTTTAGGATCAAAAATAGACCTTATGTCCTGGTCTAGCGGACAGATCCAGTTTTCATCATTTTTATAAATAATACGGGCAACGTTAAGAAAATCTTTAAGGTCTCTGGCGGTGCTAACTTCGTGGATCGTCATAAAATGGAATAGAAACTAGCATCCGATTAGGTATCGGATACTAAAAATGTATGTGCCCTGTTTAGAAATCGTCGTCCTCATCCAGCGGGTCTAAGCCATCCAGATCAAGATCGTTCATAGGTAAATCGAAATCGTCGTCATCCTCGTCAGATAACATCGGCGGATTTACCATATCCTTATCATTGTTTAAACCTGATTTTTTCTTAGCAACCGGAGTGCTTTTCTTACTGGTGTTCTTTTTTGGCGTTTTCATCAGAATCTAATTGTTAGCCTAAAATTAAGAAGATTTTAATTTTATTGTTGGACAAATAAGGAATTTTGTGAAAAATATTTTCATTACTCGGCCTGCTCGCCAATCTCATTGCTTTCGGCAATTACATCTTTAAGCTGAGGCAGGTCGGCCAGGCTGTTTAAGCCAAAATAATCCATAAATAAATTGCTGGTATGGTATAGTAGGGGTTTGCCCACAGTATCGGCTTTGCCTGAGATACCAATGAGTTCTTTTTCCAGTAATTTCTGAACGGTATAATCGCAATTCACTCCCCTGATCTGTTCGATCTCCAACTTGGTAATGGGCTGTCGGTAGGCAATAATGGCCAGGGTTTCTAAGGCTGCCTGGCTTAATTTTTTCTTAGCACGATGAATTTGCAATTGATTAACGGTGCTATGAAAATCTTTTTTAGTGAGAAATAAATAACCGCCGGCCAGTTCAACCAATTCGATGGCCAGGTCGGGGTTTGCATATTTAGACCGGATATCGGCAATGGTCTGATCTAATTCTTTAGAACCAATTTCAATGGCTAATGCAGCCTCGGTTACGGCTTTAATTTCATCTAAAGAGATGCTTTGTTCGGCCGAAAAAATAAGGGCTTCAATATGTTGAGCTAATCGTTCCAATGGCTTTTGCTTAGACGGGCAAATTTATCATTTAAACAAATTAAACCAAGCAAATTTTAGTAATTGATTACCTGTTCTTCTATCTGTTCGGGCAGATCGCGAAATTCGTATTGTTGTGTACGCAATTGGGGTTCAAAACCGGCTTCGCGAATGGCATCCTGTATGCCTTTGGCTGTAAACCGATGAGGAGCTCCGGCAGCAGAAACCACATTCTCTTCAATCATGATAGAACCAAAATCATTGGCTCCCGCCTGCAAGCATATTTGGGCAGTTTGTTTGCCAACGGTTAGCCAGGAGGCCTGAATGTTTTTAATGTTAGGCAGCATGATACGGCTCAGCGCAATCATGCGGATATATTCATCGCCGCTTACCTGGTTGGTAATTCCACGTACTTTTTTTAATAAGGTGCCATCATCCATAAAAGGCCATGGAATAAAGGCAATAAAACCTTTGGCATGTGCTGGTTTTTCAGCCTGTACCTGCCTTAACCAAACCAAATGCTCGAAACGTTCTTCCAAAGTTTCAATATGGCCAAACATCATGGTGGCCGAAGTAGTTAAATTCAATTGATGGGCTGCCCGCATCACATCCAGCCATTCCTGGCCCCCGCATTTTCCTTTAGAAATTAAGCGGCGAACCCGGTCGTTCAGTATCTCAGCTCCGGCTCCGGGTAACGAATCCAGTCCGGCTTCCATGAGTGCTTTTAAAACTTCGGTATGGCTCATGCCTTCCAGTTTGGCAATATGTGCAATTTCTGGTGGCCCCAGCGAGTGTAGTTTCAGGGTAGGATATAACTCTTTCAGCTGTTTAAAAAGATCTACATAAAAAGCCAAACCTAGATCGGGGTGGTGGCCTCCCTGTAATAAAAGCTGGTCGCCGCCATAACGGAAAGTCTCTTCGATCTTAACTTTATAGGTCTCTATATCGGTAATATAGCTTTCCTCATGCCCTGGCCGGCGGAAAAAATTACAGAACTTGCAATTGGCAATACATACGTTGGTGGTATTTAAATTGCGGTCAATAATCCAGGTTACTTTATTGTGCGGAACCTGCTTTTTGCGTAATTCATTGGCCACATACATTAAATCGGCAGTGGATGCTTCCTTAAAAAGAAAAAGGCCCTCATCGGCAGATAAAAATTCGAATTGTAAAGCCCGGCTTAAAAGTTCTGAGGTATTCATGTATTGGCAAATATACGTACTCTAAGTTTTGTTTCATTGCCAGATTCCACTAGAATGTTTTGTAGAAAAGTTTTTTATTTCAATAGATTTCTATTTGCTGAGCTATGTAAAACAATCATCTGTTTAATGGCCATTTGGTTTAGCTTTATCAGTCGGTCTGTTTGCGGCAGACCCTCATTAATAAGTAAAGCATTAATGTTTTCTAAGTTGGTTAAACAGATTAATTCATTGATGTTAGCATAATCTCTAATATTTCCTTTTAAGTCGGGGTTTTCTTCACGCCATGTTTTAGCCGTTTGGCCAAATAAAGCCATATTCAGCACATCTGCC
>JBJTNQ010000002.1:0-25165 GCA_046074105.1 Sphingobacteriaceae bacterium
GTTTTTGAAGAAAAAAATCAATATGGTGTGGCGTTCCTCGATATCTCTACCGGAGAATTTCTGGTGGCTCAGGGAAACGCAGCCTATCTCGATAAATTATTACAAAGCTTTAAGCCTAGCGAAGTGATTTTTCCGCGAAGCCGGAATAAAGATTTTATCGAAACCTTTGGCGACCGCTTTTATACTTACGGCTTAGAAGATTGGCCTTATACGGCCGATTATGCCACGGAGACGCTTCAAAAACATTTCGAAGTGAGTTCCCTAAAAGGTTTTGGTATCGATAGGATGCCTGCTGGTATTATTGCTGCCGGTGTAGCCTTACATTATTTAAACGAAACCGAACACCGCAAGCTGGGCCACATTTCGGGTATTGCCCGTATTGAGGAAGACCGCTACATGTGGCTCGATCGTTTTACCATCCGTAACCTAGAGCTGATCGGTTCGGCCAATGAAAATGCCACCACCCTGGTCGATGTGCTCGATCATACGCTTTCGCCGATGGGGGCCCGTTTGCTCCGCCGCTGGATCATTATGCCCCTTAAAGACCGCCAGCCGATAGAAGACCGTTTACAAGTGGTAGATTATTTACAGCAGGATGAAGCCTTGCGGGAGCAATTAGAGGAAGAACTCAAACACATTGGCGACCTGGAACGCCTCATTTCTAAAATAGGCTTGCAAAAAGCCAATCCACGGGAGATCATCCAGCTGAAGCGTGCCCTTTATGCCATTGCGCAACTGAAAGAATTGTGCGAAAAAACGGAGAACCCGGCCTTGAAAACCATTGCCGAGCAGTTAAATCCTTGTGTATTGATGCGGGAACGCATAGAAAGAGAATTGCAGCCAGACCCGCCGGTGCAATTAGTAAAAGGCAGCGTAATTGGAGAAGGCATCCATGAAGAGTTGGACCGTTTGCGAAAGATCGCCTTTGGCGGAAAAGATTATCTGGTAGAATTGCAGAAACGGGAAGCAGAAATTACGGGTATTCCTTCTTTAAAAATTGCCTTTAATAATGTTTTCGGCTATTACCTGGAAGTTACCCATACCCACAAAGATAAAGTGCCCGATACCTGGTTGCGCAAGCAAACCCTGGTAAATGCCGAACGTTACATTACGCCAGAGCTGAAAGAATACGAAGAGCAGATTTTGGGTGCTGAGGAAAAGATACTGGCCTTAGAGACCGATCTATATAATCAGTTGTTATTTGCGCTGAGCGAATACATTAAGCCCATTCAACTAGATGCCCAATTGGTGGCTCAGCTGGATGTATTGCTCAATTTTGCCAATATTGCCATCAAAAATCATTATGTACGCCCTAAAATAGATAGTGGAAAGGTGCTGGATATTAAGGGTGGCCGTCATCCGGTAATAGAAAAGAATTTGCCCGTGGGCGAAGCTTATATTACCAATGATGTTTTTCTGGATAACGATTCGCAGCAGATCATGATCATTACCGGGCCTAATATGGCGGGTAAATCGGCCTTGCTGCGTCAAACCGGATTAATAGTGCTGATGGCTCAAATGGGCTGTTTTGTCCCCGCTAAGGAAGCCCAAATTGGTTTGGTAGACAAAATATTCACCCGTGTTGGGGCTTCCGATAATTTATCTTCTGGCGAATCAACCTTTATGGTGGAGATGAACGAAACGGCCAGCATTTTGAATAACCTATCCGACCGGAGTTTAATTCTTTTAGATGAGATTGGCCGTGGAACCAGTACTTACGATGGTATTTCCATTGCCTGGGCCATTGCCGAATTTCTGCATACGCATCCATCCGCGAAAGCGAAAACCTTATTTGCCACCCATTACCACGAGCTGAACGAATTAACCAATTCGTTTAACCGCATTAAGAATTATAATGTTTCGGTAAAGGAAGTGGGTAATAAGGTGATTTTCTTGCGTAAATTAGTTCCTGGCGGTTCGGAGCATAGTTTTGGTATTCATGTGGCTAAAATGGCGGGTATGCCTCCCAAACTGATCGGCCGGGCAAACGAGATCTTAAACCGACTGGAAAATGAGCGCACTGGAGGGGAAGATATTAAAGACAGTATTAAGAAAGTACAGCAGCAGGCTTATCAATTGCAGATGTTCTCGGTAGAGGATCCCATTTTAGTCAAAATCCGCGATATGCTGAATAACCTCGATGTAAATACCTTAACGCCGGTGGAAGCCCTCATGAAGCTGGACGAGATACAGCGTATTTTAAAAAATTAAAAACAGATGAAACCTAAACGCGATTTTTCATTCTGGACCCAATACCAGCGTTTTGCCAGTACCGAAATTATCATGTATGTATTAATGGTAGTCGGTATTTTATTAGGCATACTGATTTTTAGCTAAAACAACAGTATATGAAATTGAATTTAAAACGTCCGCTTGCTTTTTTTGATCTGGAAACTACCGGCGTAAATGTGGCTTCTGATCGAATTGTGGAGATCTCTATTCTAAAAGCCATGCCTGATGGCACAGAGGAAGTGAAAACCATGCGCATTAATCCGGGTATGCCAATTCCTATAGCCTCTTCGCTGGTGCATGGTATTTATGATGAGGATGTGAAGCATGCGCCCACTTTTAAAGAAGCAGGGGTAGAACTGGCTCGTTTTTTAGATAATGCCGATCTGGCCGGTTATAATTCCAATAAATTTGATATTCCACTGTTGCTGGAGGAATTTATCCGCAATGGGATCGATTTTGATGTGGAGAACCGTCATTTTGTAGATGTGCAGAATATCTTTCACCAGATGGAGCAACGCACTTTGCGGGCGGCTTATCAGTTTTATTGTGGCAAGGATATTGTGAATGCGCACTCTGCCGAAGCAGATATTAGGGCAACTTATGAAGTTTTACTGGCACAGTTAGAACGTTATGATGGTAAAGAATGGGAAGATCGCCAGGGTAAGAAAAGCATTCCGGTACAGAATGATGTAGAGGCCCTGCACCAATTTACCAATATGATCAAAACGGTAGATTTTGCCGGCCGCATGGTGTTTAATGAAAAAGGAGTGGAGGTGTTTAATTTTGGGAAGCATAAAGGTCGCCCATGCGAAGAAGTTTTTCAGGCGGAGCCCAGTTATTATGCCTGGATGCAGCAGGGAGATTTTCCCTTATCTACCAAGCGCAAGCTTACCCAGCTTTGGGACCGGTGGAATGCCAAAAAAACGTCTAAACCCGCCGTGGCTGAAAAGCCGGCCTCTGCTCAGGGAAGCTTAGACCTGCCCCCGGCTAAAGATGATACCCCGATTAATCCGGATATGCTGCAGCAATTGCAGCAGAAATTTGGGAAATGATATTAAGCCCACGATTTAAATCGTGGGCTTTTTGTTATAGATATCGTCAGGGGTACCAAAAATGTTACCGATAGGGGCTTAAAAATTATTGATTACTAACTAATTAATTAGCAATTTGAACAACCAAATTCCTTAAAATGAAGAAACATTATCTATCCAGCCTGCTATTAAGCATGGCTTTGTGTGCCGGATCTGTGCAGGCACAGCAAATTGACCTAAGTTTATTGAAAAACATGAAAGCCCGAAATATTGGGCCTGGTAGTATGAGCGGCAGGGTAACCACCGTTGCTGTGGTAGAGGGTAATACCGATGTGATGTATATTGGTGGTGCTTCTGGCGGCGTGTGGAAATCTGAAAATGGCGGGGCAACCTGGAAAAGCGTGTTCGATGCCAATCCGACCATAAATATTGGTTCCATCGCTATTCAACAAAATAACCCGAATGTGGTTTGGGTAGGTACCGGCGAAGGAAATCCCCGGAATTCTATGAATTTAGGGCAGGGTATTTATAAAAGTTTAGATGGCGGCCGCACCTGGAAATGCATGGGTTTAGAGAAAACGGTTGCCATTCATCGTATTTTAATTGATCCGCAACACCCCAACACCGTTTATGCCGGCGTTATGGGTAATCCTTTTGCCGATCATGCCGAGAGAGGCGTTTTTAAATCGACCGATGGTGGCGAAACCTGGTCGAAAATTCTCTTTACCAATACCAAATCGGGGGTGGGCGACATGGTGATGGACCCAAGTAACCCCAATAAATTATTGGTAAACATGTGGCAAATGCATCGCACCAGCTACGATTTTAAATCGGGTGGTCCGGGTTCAGGTTTTTACATGACCTTAGATGGTGGTAAGAATTGGACAAAACTCGATAAAAACAATGGTATGCCCGAAGGCGACTTGGGTAGAATAGGTATCGCGATAGCAGCCAGCAACCCTAACCGGGTTTATGCCATGATCGAGTCGGCTAAAAATGCTTTATACCGTTCGGATGATGGCGGTTACCATTGGGAAATGATCAATAACGATCCAACATTTACCAATAATCGCCCATTCTATTTCCAAGATATCGCGGTAGATCCGCAAAATGAAAATCGGTTATACAATATTTACCAAATGATTGCCCGTTCTGAAGATGGCGGCAAGAGTTTTGAGGTGATCATTCCTTATTCGGGCGTACACCCTGATCACCATGCCTGGTGGATCAATCCTAAAGATCCTTCTTTTATGATCGATGGAAATGATGGCGGTATTGCCATTACCCGCGATAGGGGAAAGAAATGGAGCTATGTAGAATCTTTGCCCTTGGGCCAGTTCTATCATATAAACGTAGATAACGAAATACCGTATAATGTTTATGGCGGATTGCAGGATAATGGTTCGTGGACCGGTCCGGCCTATATTTGGAGAGAAGGAGGCATTCGCAATGCTTACTGGCAGACCCTTTTAGGCGGCGATGGTTTTGATGTGACACCCGATCCGGAAAATAGCCGTTATGGCTATGCCATGTCGCAGGGTGGTGCTTTAGCCCGTTACGATAAGCAAAGCGGGTATACTTACAGCCTACGCCCGCCGGCACCCGATCTGAAAACCCGATTACGTTTTAACTGGAATGCTGCTTTTGCTTTAGATCCAACTAACGCATCCACTATTTATTATGGAAGTCAGTTTCTGCATAAAAGCAGCGATAAGGGCCTGAATTGGGAAATTATTTCGCCCGATCTGACCCTGAATAATCCGGAACAGCAGAAACAGGAAGAAAGCGGCGGTTTAACCATTGATATTACCGCAGCCGAAAATCACAACACCATTTTAACCATTGCGCCAAGCAAATTAAATAACCAGGTAATTTGGGTAGGAACCGACGATGGTAACGTACAACTGACCCGAGATGGTGGAAAAACCTGGGTAAATCTTACTTCTAAAATTTTGGGCCTGCCTAAAGAAAGTTGGATACCGCAGATACAGGCATCTCGTTACAATGCGGCCGAAGCCTGGGTAGTGGCCAATAATTACCGCCAAGGCGATTTTGGAGCCTATATTTTTCGCACAAAAGATTTTGGTAAAACCTGGGAACGAGTGGTTGACAATACCAAAGTAAAAGGCTATGCACTTTGCGTATTGCAAGATCCGGCAGAACCTAAATTGGTGTTTGCAGGTACCGAAAATGGTTTATGGGTTAGTTTAGATGAAGGGAAAACCTTTAGCCAGTGGAAAAACGATTACCCTTCAGTTTCTACCATGGATCTGGCTATTCAGGAGCGGGAAGCCGACCTGGCCATTGCTACTTTTGGTCGTGGTATCTGGATATTGGATGATATTAAGCCCCTACGCAAATTGGCTGCCCAGGGATTAAGTAAAGATTTCTTCGTGATTGAGCCAAGTACTGCAGTAGAAGTAAAAGGCAGATTGGCCGCCGTAGGGATCGAATTTCAGGGTGATGCCACTTACGAGGCTACAAACCGTAATACCGAAGGGGCTAAGATCCCATTCTTTGTAAAAGCGCCTAAAAACCCGGCTCCGGCCAAAGACAAACCAGCCGACGCTAAAATCAAGACAGCCGGTGCAGAAAAAGCCAAAGCATTTGCCGATACACTCGTAGCCCGGATCTATAACGATCAGGGTAAACTGATTAGAACCCTAAGCCAAACTAAATTAGATACCGGCTTAAACTACCTCACCTGGAACTTAGATGCCAAAGGTATACGCTATCCCGGAAGAGCAAAATCTAAAGAAAAATACGATGAAATTGGTGGCGAAACGGTCTTGCCTGGTAATTATAAAGCAGTACTTCAATTAGGAAACAACAAAGACTCGGTACAGCTTAATTTCATTGCCGATCCACGGGTTCCTTTCTCAAAAGAAGTGCAGCTGGCTAAGCAAGCGGTAATAGATCGTTTAAGCAAAAGTGTCGAAAAACTGACACAGGCAACTGATCAATTAGACGAAAGCAGCGAACTAGCAGGTAAAATAGCCGCCCAGCTGAATGGTCTGGAAAGTAAAGAAGCAAAAGACCTTAGCAAGGCAGCCAAAGCACAGCAAGACAGTATTAAAAAGATCAGAGAGATACTATTTGGTAAACGTTTAGAAAAGCAGGGTTATGGTCGTCCATATCAATTAACCGCTCTAAATAAGCTGAATGATGCACAGGGAGCCATTAGTGATAAGCCCACAGCACCTGGCGCACAAACGCTCAATATGGTGGCCCAGGCCGAGCAAATGGCTCAGGAATTTATAGATCGGGTAAATGCCTATTTCAGTTCCGAATGGCCTGCTTTTCAAAAGAAAGTAGAAGAAACCAAAGTCAACCTGTTTAAGGCCTATACGCCTATAAAATAAATGTTCAGTCACCTTGAATCTGTCGAAAGATGACAGACTAAAAGCCTCCTAAATCTTTTTTAGGAGGCTTTTTTAAAGAAAATGAGCGTTCCGTGTCTTTTGGTGCCGACAGCCCTCCCTCGAAGAGGTCCTTTGGACAAAGGAGTCCTTCGGACCACTTTCCGCTTTAAGCGCATGGCCTTCATCGCTATGCGTTATAAAGAGAAATAAAAACGCTTCCAGCCAAGCGCTATCCGCTTCAATCGGGTTTACACAGCACAGTTCTCCTTATTTACAAAACCAAGCTATTTAAGCTTATTAGGAGGTAAAATTGCAAGTTGATTATTCAAAAAAATAAAATATTAAGTATTTTTATAAATAAGTTGAAACAATTAAAAATTATCGTTGTTACATTATAAGTTTTAACATCTTATAACATGTTAAACATGATGAACACCTAATTAATAAAATATTGTAAATCTAAATTCTGGAAATCATGAAAAACAAAATTTTGATCAGTTTAATTGTTTTAGGGAGCTTTTTGATTGGCTTTATTGCTTGCAGTAAAGACAATAATAAGAATGCCACCTTAAAAGTTCGCCTTACCGACGCACCTGCCGATTACCAGCAGGTTCTCCTGGATATCCAGGATGTACAAATTCATGCTTCTGCTAATGAAAATGAAGGCGCATGGGTTAGTTTACCTATCAAAAAAGGAATCTACAACCTGCTCGATTTTAGAAACGGGTTAGATACCCTTTTGGCAACGGTAGAATTGCCGGCAGGTACCATTTCGCAAATGAGGGTAGTGCTGGGCAGTGCTAACCAATTAAAGGTAAACGACCAGCTTAAAGACCTAACTACGCCGTCTGCACAGCAATCGGGCTTAAAATTCAATATTAATGCGGTATTAGAAGAAGGAGTTACCTACCAGCTTTGGATAGATTTTGATGCTGCCCGTTCTATTGTGGCCAAGGGAAATGGCACCTACAGCTTAAAGCCGGTTATCAGAACCTTTAATGAGGCAACCAGCGGAGCCATTAAGGGTTTAGTAACGCCTTTAGATGCTACCCCTTTAGTTAAAGCAATTGCCAATGGCGATACGCTAACAACTATTGCAGGAGCCGATGGTAAATTTTTAATACGTGGCGTCAATCAGGGTACTTACAAGGTGGTGTTCGAACCTACCGCAAGTTACACCGGTAAAACCGTAGAAAATGTATCAGTAACAACGGGTCAGGTAACCAATATGGGCACCATTAGTTTCTAATTGTTATTCCTGTTGATCCATTAGGAGCGGCATTGCGAAAAGCAGTGCCGCTTTTTTTATGTTCAGAGCTAATGTTAAGCAAACAATTTTGCCTGTTCGGTTATTTTATATCTGAACATAAAATAGAAAGATTATGGGAAATTTACTTTATTGGATAGCCGTACTGCTGGTTATAGGCTGGGCAATTACTTTTTTAGGCGGATATTATACCGGAGGTATTATTCATGTTCTGCTGGTTATTGCAGTTATTGCCGTGCTGTTAAGAGTGATCAGAAAGGCAGCCTGAGTTAGGGAATTTAAGATTTACGCTGCTGGAGCAGGGTTTCGGCTAGTATCAGATCTTCCGGATAGGTAATTTTAATGTTTTGAGTTTCACCGGGAAGAATATGGATTTTATTGCCCATACGTTCTACCACCGAAGCATCGTCGGTAAAATCTATACGGTAATCTTGTTCGTAGGCTTTCTGTAAAACCTCGCTTTTAAAAGTTTGAGGTGTCTGCATCAGATAAATGCTTTCGCGGCTCAGAGCCACCGAGCCCGAAGAGGTGAGCTGCCTAACAGAGTCTTTACAGGGAATGCCGGTAACAGCGTTGCCCTGAATTGCTGCTTGTTTAAAGCCCTGGGTAATTAATTCGGGGCTAATTAAAGGCCTTACGGCATCGTGAATGGCTACGATAGATTTACCTTTAAGGGTTTTTAAGCCATTCTTTACAGAATGAAAACGCTGCTGACCGCCTTTTATCAGGGTATGAGGAACGCTAAACTGGTGTTTTTTGCAAAGTTCTTCCCAATGCTCATGGAAATCTACATTCAGCACCAGCAGTATTTCCGGCTTGAGTTCCGATTGATGAAAAGCATTAATGGTATGCATTAAAACCGGTAAGCCATTTAACTCCAGAAATTGCTTGGGTATTTGCACCTGCATTCTGCTTCCGGTACCGCCACCAACTATTAATGCGTAATACTTCATAACTTAATTTTGAGACAAAATCCCAAATTCAGTAAGTAAAGATTAAATGATCAGCATGGCATCGCCATAGCTGTAAAACTTATACTTTTCTTTTACCGCAACTTCGTAAGCATTCATTACATGGTCATAGCCCCCAAATGCTGCCACCATCATTAATAAGGTAGATTCGGGAGTGTGGAAATTAGTGATCATGCTGTTTGCAATACTGAAATCGTATGGGGGAAAAATAAATTTACTGGTCCAGTCATTTGCAGGTTTTAAATTACGTGCTGCAGAAACAGACGATTCAATGGCTCTCATAGAAGTGGTTCCAACCGCACAAATACGTCTTTTTTCTTCTAGGGCTTTATTTACTAATCTTGCAGTTTTTTCTTCGATAATAAACTGCTCAGAATCCATTTTATGTTTAGTAAGATCTTCTACCTCTACCTGGCGGAAGGTTCCTAAACCTACGTGTAGGGTAACTTCGGCAAAGTCTACACCTTTTAATTCCAGGCGCTTTAACAATTCGCGGCTAAAGTGTAAACCGGCAGTAGGGGCAGCTACCGCACCTTCGTTTTTAGCAAAAATGGTCTGGTAGCGTTCCTTATCTTCTTCGGTAGCTTTACGCTTAATGTATTTTGGAAGGGGTGTTTCACCCAAAATCTCAATATTTCTGCGGAATTCTTCATCCGTACCATCAAATAAGAAACGGATGGTACGTCCGCGGGAGGTAGTATTGTCTACCACTTCGGCAACCAATAGGTCATCATCACCAAAATAAAGTTTGTTTCCCACCCTGATCTTACGAGCCGGGTCAACCAAAACATCCCATAAACGTAATTCTTTGTTCAGTTCTCTTAAAAGAAAAACCTCAATGGTGGCACCTGTTTTTTCCTTGTTACCGTAAAGTCTGGCCGGAAATACTTTGGTATTGTTAAGAATCATTACATCTTTATCGTCAAAATAATCCAATACATCTTTGAATATTTTATGTTCAATAGCTCCGGTTTTGCTATCTAAGACCATTAAACGAGATTCATCGCGTTTTTCGGCAGGATGAAGCGCAACTAAAGAGTCTGGTAAATTGAATTTAAATTGAGATAATTTCATACGGTTCTTGTATATGATTTTAGGGCGCAAACTTAGCAAAAATAATTGGTAAATTAGGTTTATTCATCTAGTTGGCAGATTTAAGATTAAACAAAAAATCTATTGTAACGTTTTATCCCATTGTGCGTCTTATAACTGTATGTTATTTCTCCGGCTTCTTAAAGAAAGTTTCAATTTTGCTTATGATGCTTTGCGTCAGAACAAACTACGCACCATTTTATCCCTTTTAGGGATCACCATTGGTATTATGACCATTATTGGCGTGTTTTCTGCCGTAGATACCTTGAGGAATAACTTGCAAAGTAGTGTCGAGAAATTAGGCAGCAATACCATTTATGTTCAAAAATGGCCCTGGGGTGGTTTTGGCGATTATCCTTGGTGGAAATACATGAGCCGTCCGGTACCTAAAATTCGCGATTTTGAGAAATTGTCTGACCGATTACAAAATGCCGATGGGGTAGCCTATGAAATTGGCATTGGCAATAGGGTAGTAAAATATAGAAGCAATTCTATTGAGGGTGTTCAGTTGGCCGCCTCGAGTCATGATTTGTACAAAACCCGAATTTTTGATTTTCAGGATGGGCGCTATTTTACAGAATCGGAAAGCAGAGGGGGTAGCCCGGTGGTTATTATTGGTTCTGATATTGCCGACGGGTTGTTTCCCAATGAAAGCCCTTTAGGTAAATCAATTAAAGTATTAGGCAGAAAGGTTACTGTTATTGGTGTGTTTGAAAGAGAGGGCGAAGACATGCTGGGTATTTCTAACGATAAAACCATTTTGCTTCCTTTAAATTTTGCCCGCAACGTGATTGATATTGAAGATGAACGCTATGATCCTCAAATTACCGTGAAAGGCGAAGGGAATATGGATATAAATGAGGTGGAAAGCGAATTACGCGGTGTTATGCGTTCTGTACGTCGTTTAAGCCCTAAAGAAGAAGATAATTTTGCCCTCAATAAATCTACCATTGTTACGGCACAGCTAGATCAGATGTTTGGCATTATCAATTTTGCCGGCGCCTTTATTGGCGGTTTTTCTATTCTGGTTGGTGGTTTTGGTATAGCCAATATTATGTTTGTTTCGGTAAAGGAGCGAACCAATATTATCGGTATACAAAAATCTTTGGGAGCTAAAAATTACTTCATACTTTTCCAGTTTCTTTTCGAGGCGGTGGCCCTTTGCTTAATGGGAGGTGCTATTGGTTTGGGTATTGTATTCCTGTTGGCGTTTTTGGGTAAAACCTTTGCCGATCTGACCATTGTGGTAGATATGAGCAAGGTGGTGCTCACCATTGTCTTATCTACCGCAATAGGTTTAATCTCCGGATTTATTCCAGCATTTATGGCCTCCAGATTAGATCCGGTAGAAGCCATTAGAAGTAAATAGCATGTATTACTGAAGTTTGGCTAAAGCGGTTTTAATGCGCTTTAATGCTTCTTTTAGTTGTTCTTCTGATGCAGCATAAGAAATACGGATCGAATTCGGGTCTCCGAAAGCGTCGCCCGAAACTAAAGCCACATGTGATTCATTTAAAAGGAACAAGCTCAATTCCAACGCATCTTTAATTACTTCTCCATTGAATTTTTTTCCGAAATAGGAGCTAAAATCGGGGAAGAAATAGAAAGCACCGGTTGGTAAATTGGTTTTAATACCCGGAATTTCTTTTAGTAAATCGTAAACCAGGTTTCTGCGTTTAAAGAAAGCCTCTTTCATCTTTAAAACAGATTCTAATCCGCCTTCGCAAGCAGCAATTCCTGCTCTTTGGGTTATAGAACAAGTACCCGAGGTAATTTGACCCTGCAATTTATCGCAAGCCTGAGCAACCTGTTTGTTAGCTGCCAAATAGCCTATACGCCAGCCAGTCATCGCGTAAGCTTTAGAAAAACCATTAATGACTACTACACGGTCTTTAATAGACTCGAACTGTGCAATAGATTCATGCTTTTCTCCAAAATTGATATGTTCGTAGATCTCATCAGAAATAATGCTGATCTGCGGATATTTTTCAAATACTTTAACAAAAGAAGCTAACTCATCGTAAGAATATACACTCCCGGTAGGGTTACATGGCGAAGAAAAGAAGAATACCCTACTCTTTGGAGTAATGGCAGCTTCCAGCTGTTCGGCAGTAATTTTAAAATCTTGCTCAACGGTAGCATCAATAAATACCGAGGTGCCCTCAGCTAGTTTTACCATTTCAGAATAAGAAACCCAGTAAGGGGTAGGAATAATAACTTCATCTCCGGGGTTTACCAAACACATGATGGCATTAGCCAACGCTTGTTTAGCTCCGGTAGTAACTACAATCTGATCGAATTCGTAATCTAAATTATTCTCATTTTTTAATTTAGCAGCAATGGCTTTTCGAAGCTCCGGATAGCCCGAAACCGGCGTGTAGAACGTGTAATTTTCGTCCATAGCCTTCTTTGCGGCATCCTTAATATGTTCGGGAGTATTAAAATCAGGTTCGCCAAAACTCAGGTTGATCACATCAATACCTTTTGCGGCTAATTCGCGGCCCATTTTGGCCATTTTAATGGTCTGAGATTCAGATAATACGTTTATTCGGTGTGCAAGTGTAGTCATTACACAAATATATAAACCTACGGTAAAAAATGGGTATATAATGCCCTTTAAATGTTTCAATAAATTAAAAATAAAGTAGTTTTTTGTTTGGTATGTTTAAATTTGGAGATCAATTCCGAACCTTTGAACAAACAGAAAAAGCTAATTCTCATTTCTTTAAGCATTAGTATTGTGCTGATGCTGGCCAAATTTGTGGCTTATTTCATTACCTCTTCTAACGCTATTTTAACCGATGCTGCCGAAAGTATTGTAAATGTTTTAGCTAGTGCTTTTGCCTTTTACAGTATTTATTTAGCGAGTCAGCCACGTGATATTAACCATCCGTACGGGCATGGCAAAGTAGAATTCTTCTCTGTGTTTGTAGAGGGTGCACTTATTCTCCTGGCGGGATTATTGATCATATTTAAATCGGCGTATAATATTTTTTACCCTAGCGGGATCAGTCATTTAGATCAGGGTGCCATTATTATTGGCATTACTGGTTTAATTAACTTGGTTCTGGGATGGTATTTAATCCAATCGGGTAAGAAATTAAAATCTCTGACCTTGCAGGCCGATGGTAAACATTTATTGACCGATGCGGTAAGCAGTACGGGCTTAGTTATCGGCTTAATTTTGATCTATTTTACCAAGATCTATTTGCTAGACAGTTTATTATCTATCGGATTGGGGCTTTACATTATTTTAAGCGGATATAGATTGGTCAGAAAATCAGTAGCTGGTTTAATGGACGAATCAGATTTCGATCAGGTAGAACATATTATTGCGGCCTTAAATGCCAATAGAAAAACCTCTTGGATTGATGTGCATAATTTGCGTGTGCAGCGTTATGGCTCCGAATTACACATCGACTGTCATGTAACCTTACCTTATTATCTCGATTTGAATGAGGTGCACCAGGAGGTAACTAAAATAGATCAGCTGGTGAATCATCATGTGCAGGAGGAGTCGGAATTCTTTATCCATGCCGATCCTTGTTTGCCGCAATGCTGTCATTATTGCCGAATGGAAAATTGCCCGGTAAGGCAAGAACCACAATCAAAAGATATTATTTGGGATCTGGAAAAAGTAACAAAAAACCAGAAGCATTTCGATTAAGTAATGAACTATCCTTTTAACGTAAGAGTTTACGGTTTATTGATTGATGAACACCAACGGGTGTTATTGAGCGATGAGGAGGAGTATGGTTTTCGTTTTAGCAAATTTCCCGGCGGCGGGCTCGAGTATGGCGAAGGCTTAATTGAGGCTCTGATCAGGGAATTTAAAGAAGAGTGCCAGGTAGAGGTAGAGGTTCTCGGCCATTTTTATACTACCGATTTTTTTATCAAATCTGTATTTAATGAGAGCCAGGTAATAAGCGTTTACTATTTCGTTAAAGCAAAAGAAGAGCTGAACCTTAATTTCAAGACCCAGATGTATGATTTTGATGGGGAAGGAGATATTAGGCAGGCCTTCCGCTGGAAAGCTGTATCAGACCTCGCTGTAAATGAGCTGACTTTTGAGACCGATCGGAAAGTTGCCCAATTATTATTGGAAAACAAGTTCTAGATTTTCTTCCTGACTAATAATTCAGGTATTCCTGATAAACCTTTTGCAAATAAGCCTTTCCGGTATGTTCCAAGGCTTTGTCGTTGTTGATACCGGCTTTGTTTTTTCGATAAATGATTTGTTTAGCCATATTATCGAATGAAATGGCCTGCTGCGGAGTAGCCCAGCCAAAACCATTATCCCAATCGAAAAAGGCAAAATCTTTGCTCTCTTCATTCAGCAGGTCTTTACTCCATTTAAATGGCGAAACATCCATTTTTACCTGCCTTAAAAGCGTATGGGCTATATCGGTCTGTCCGCCAAATTTTTTCATCTTCATTCCTCTATATTCGGGTTTAATAACCTCGCCAAAGAAAATTAATGGAATGCGGAAGCGGTTGGGGTGCCAGTTATCGTATTTATTAAGCGGTAGACGGTGCCCGTGGTCGGCCACAATAACAAATAAGGTATTTTTATACCAAGGCTGTTTAGCCGATTCTTTAATGAACGAACCCAGGCAGGAATCGGCATAAAAAGCCGTACTCCTAAATTTGTTTTCTACCTCATTTCCCGGAAATTTTGGTTTTACCGGTAATTCAAAAGGCTCGTGGTTGGTTAAAGATAAAAGTGTAGAAAAGAAAGGCTGTTTTTCTTTATTTAGATCAGCTAGTTGCCGCTGATAAACTTTTCCGTCATAAGCACCCCATTTAGAGTTCATGTCTTTGGCTTCGAAATCTGGTTTATCAATTAATTTCTGATATCCGTGTCCTAAAATATAAGATTTCATTCCAAAAAACTCACTTTCGCCGCCGTAATAAAAAGAAGTACGATAGTTGTTTTTCCTAAATATCTGGGCTAAGGAGGGTAGTCTTTCTTGTTTGCCGTATTCTTTTATAATACTTCGGATGGCTTGCGATGGAAATCCACTTAAAATGGCAATGGTGCCTTTATCTGTCCGGTCGCCAGAGGCATAGGCATTCTCAAACAAAATGCCTTGTTGTATTAACTGTTCCATCTGCGGGGCAATTCCCTTTTCGCCGCCTAAGCTCTCTACCAGATCGGCAGTGAAACTTTCTAAAATAATTACCACCACATTGGGCCGGTTTTGCGTCAAAATAGCAGGGCTTGCACTTTTTGTTGCCGGATAACAAGCATCCACCAATTCATTTGCCTTTGTAGTATCAGTATATTGATAGGGGTTGTTCTGACCGCTTAAGTTCTTGGTAATATCATGAAGTAGATTCCAATAGGTATTTACCGAGGCATGGTTAATTAGCGGTTTTTGAGAATAATACGACATGCTCTGGTTAATAGGCGAAAGTTGCCAGCCACCCCTTATGGCCAAAAAAGTAAGGCCTAACAGTAGGAAGGCCATCGGTATCTTGAATCTTTTTTTCTGGTTGGTATGGGGCATTGCATAAACAATAAACCTGGAAGAAAGCCAGAAAGAGATGATTAGAAACAACGCAAGCAGCAAGAAGGATAATAAAATAGGAGAGGAAGCGCTGGAAGCCATTGCTTCATTGGGGGCGCTAAATGCAAAGTCGAGTGCCCGATAATTTAATTTACTTCCCCACTCGCGGTAAATGTTCAGGTTGGCAATGCTGATCATCGCCATCAGGCAAATTAAAATTCCGGTATAGGTTTTGCCAATAAAAACAGGAACTTGTACACTGGGAAATATCCATTTAAAAAGATAGACAAGTAAGGGTAATAGTGATAAATAACCCGCCAGCGACAGGTCTAAGCGTAAACCTCGTAAAAACGGTTCAGTATTTTCCAGCAGGCTGTTATCTGCCAGTTTGCTGGCAAAATAAGATACAAATACTAAGCGATCAAGAAAAGAGATCGCTATCCAGAATAGCAAAAACCGAATTAAAACGTTTAAGTGTTTTAACATCTATTAGTTAGAAAAAAATCAGGAAAGTTTTAAATTTCCTGAAGGGTGTGGTGTGTAATAGGGAAAAACTACCTTCGGCCGTTCATTTGCATCAACTGGTCGAAACTGATCTCTTCGTAATCTTTAGAAGCAGAAAAATTACCGGTAGGTACGGTGGCAGCTTTTATCTCTTTAACTTTCGCTTTTACCGACATGCCATTTTGGAAACTGGTAAATTCTAAAGGAAAACCATAAGATTTATCGTAAAAACGGCTTAGGGGGTTGGCTACAATATCCAGATCTTTGGTAAACCAGGCTTCGAAAGTAGAGTTGGTCTTGCTTTCGCTTACGGTGTATTTGCTAGCCTGATAACCCAAAACAGCTTTGTTTTCTGCACTGGCTTTAAGGCTCATTTGAGGCATGAGGTCGGCCATTTTTTCCTGATCGGCAGGAGAGAAAATAACAGAAAACTTTTTACCCATCATGGGAACATCTATCAACATGCGTTCATATTCTTTCTTGGTGTTTAGAATTGAAGTGGTGCTAAACATCTGCGATTCTACTTTCATGCTGGCCGAATCTCCTTTAAAATAAACTTTTGCTTCGGTTGGCAAGTTGGCAGCCATAGCCTGTGCTTGTGGGGGTACATTCCATTCTAGCGAATAGCTGATATACCCTTCGCTTATTTTTTGTTGTGCCGAAGCCGTAAATGCTGCAAATAATACTATAAATCCCAATAATGCTTTTTTCATTTCTTTATATTTTAGAATGGCAATTTACATCTTTTGATGATTATTTTGCTAGCATTATTCTATGGAATACCATTCGTTATAAGTTCCGAAAAGATAGTCGGCTACTTCTTTTCTCAAATTAAATTCTTCTAGCAGGTAACAGCAATAGTTGAGTATAACGCTTAATTGTACGGTTTCTGCAGGATTTTCCTTAAACGTAAGTGTACCGCATTTGACTAAGAATTCTATTAAATTTTCACAAATCTCAATTACTTCTTTATTTCTGATGTTGGCTTCTATTAAATGAAGGACCTGTATTTTTATTTTCTGAATTAAATTGTAACCACAAGAATAAGCTTCTTTTGCATCTGTTTTTTCTAACTCTTCCTGATAAGCATGCAAGTTCTGCTTAATCCATAAGATCTCTTTTTGCCCTTTTTTCATAATTAAGCAACGCATATTTTTTTCATAAATTTTCTTTAAGATTAATTAATATTTATTTTTTATTAAATTTATTTAATATGAAAATATTTTTAATCTTATTTATCCTATTACAAATTATTTAAATGTAACAGCGCAGGTTGGATCCCGCTTCTTAGCTATGGCCAATTCATCGGTAGCCATGACCGATGTATGGTCAATAAATGCAAATCAGGCTGGTCTGACCACTATCAAACGACCAACTTTTGCTTTATCGTATGAGAAGAAGTATTTAGGGCAATCTATTGCCGAGCAAACAGCCATATTAGCCATGCCGGTAAAACACCATGTTTTTGGATTAGTGATAAATAGGTATGGGTTTGATACTTATCGTAAACAACAATTGGGTTTAAGTTATGCCCGTACATTCGGCCCTGCACTCTCTGCAGCATTAGGTTTTCGATATCATTCAATAAATATTACCAATTATGGTCATGCTGAAACTTATGCAATTGATGCCGGCTTACAATATCAGCTGAATAAAACGGTGCTTATTGGCGCTCACATTAATAATTTAAGTAAGAGTGCTTTTAGCGAGCAGGAAGTATATGCAGACATTCCCTTCGCAATTCAATTTGGGGCTTCCTACAGAAGCAGTGATAGGGTGCTGTTGGCCCTAGCTTTAGAACAAAACTTAGCCGCTAATACAGATGCAAAATTGGGATTAGAATATCTTTTAATCTCTGTTTTAGCTTTAAGGGGTGGCTTGTCGCTTAATCCTCTCAAAGAATATGTTGGCTTAGGGGTATGTAGAAAGGGGTTTAATTTAGATGTGAGCATGGCCATGCATCAGGTATTGGGGCAAACTGCCAACTTAAGTCTTAGCTATGCTTTCTAAGAAGTTTTACCTGCTTTTTATTTGTTTTTTATGCTTTCAGCGATGTTTATTGGCACAAACCGATTTGGAACCCGAAATTTTAGATATTATAGAATCACTGGAAAAAAATCCCGACGAGGCCGTAGATTATTCTGAATTAGTAGAACGATTAACCTTTTTTAAATCACATCCGCTCAATATTAATACGGCTAATGCCGATGAATGGAAAGAGCTAGGACTTTTAAGCCCTCTGCAAATTAATTCATTACTTATTCACCGATCGGAAAATGGCCAGCTTTTGGATATTCTGGAATTACAGGCCGTTGAGAATTTTGATCTAAAAACGATTACATTACTTATTCCATTCATTAAAATAGGCAGCGACCAGCCGTTTAAAGGGTTAAGCTTCGGTAAATTAATTTCCGGCAAGCATGATGTATTAATCAGATTTCAGCAGGTGTTGCAGAAGCAGGAGGGTTACCGGTTTAGCGGCTCAGATCAAACGGCATATTTAGGAAACCCGCAAAAAATATTATTCAGGTATCGCTATCAATATCATGAACATCTTTCAGCTTCGTTGAACTTAGAAAAAGATCCCGGAGAATTATTATTTAGAGGCCAGCCCATGGGTTTCGATTTTGGATCGGGTTATTTAGCTGTTAAAAACGTGGGGCACTTGCATCAATTGGTGTTGGGCGATTATGATCTGCAATTTGGGCAAGGTTTAGCTTTGTGGTCGGGGTTAAGTTTTGGTAAAAGCGCTCAAATTAATGCCATAGCAAAGCAAGATGTGGGTTTAAAACCCTATTCATCATTTAACGAAGGTTTATTTTTTAGGGGAGTTGCCGCTAGTTTTAAGTGGCAAGCCTTTGACTTTACCCCTTTTTATTCTTCCCGAAAATTAGACGCCTCAATTACTGATGATATGCAGGTAAGTACCCTTAATATTAGTGGCTTTCATCGTACGGCCAATGAAATAGCCAACGAACGTAACCTGGCACAACAAGTATACGGAGGCCATTTGAAATGGGAATGTCGAAATTTAAATTTCGGATTTACGGCCGCTCATACTCATTTCGATCGTTTTTTTGAGCCCGGTAAGTATCCATACAATCAGTTCGAATTTGCGGGTAAGCAGTTAAACAATTATGCTTTTAATTATGATTATAGTTTCCATAATACCTACTTTTTTGGCGAGTTTGCCCAAAGCTCCGGAAGCAAGCATGCCCTTATTACAGGTTTTATAAGTAGTTTATCGCCCCGAATTGCTTTTGGTCTACTCTACAGAAATTATCCGCCCAACTACCATTCTTTTTATAATACCGCTTTATCAGAAGCAAGCACGGCAGTTAATGAAAGTGGTTTTTATGCTGGCCTAACGGTAAAACCGACTGCCCAATGGGAGTGGAGTATGTATGCCGATGTTTTTCGATTTCCATGGTTAAAATTCGGAGTAGACGCACCATCTGCAGGGTTTGAGCTCTTGAGTCAATTAGTTTATAAGCCTAATAAACGTTTTCAGCTGATGGGGCTTTATCGGTTTACCCAAAAAGAAGAAAATGATGACCTAGACTATACCATTAACCACTTGGTGCCCATTAAGCATCAAAAAGCCCGGATAGATTTGAGTTATTGGGTGAACACCAGTATTCAAGTGCGTAATCGGTTAGAGATGGTTAAATTTCAGTCGGAAAGAGGATACCTCCTGTATCAGGATTTTGTTTACAAGCCTTTACAATCTAAATTTTCGGGCAATTTCCGCTTTGCGGTATTTAACATACCATCTTACAATGCTAGAATTTATGCCTATCAGAACGATGTATTGTATTCCTACTCCATTTTTGCATACCAAAATAGGGGCGTACAGTTTTATTTCAATGGCAGGTATAGTTTGCTTAAAGGGTTAGATTGCTGGTTGAACTATGCTTCACAGCGCTATATTAATCTCGAAAATTTAGGCTCAGGTCTTAGCGAGATAGAGGGAAATAAGCGATCGGAGATTAAACTGCAAATACGCTATCAGTTTTAACATGTTTTATAAAGGAGAAATACCTTTTGTCCGATTTGTACTGCCCTTTATCTCGGGCATTCTGATAGCCTGGTATTATCCTGATTTCATAACACACTCTATATTACTTGCATTAATTGCCCTGCTTTTTGGCTTTTTAGTGATCGGAGTTGTTGTTTATAAACGATTTAAAATTTATGCATTTCGTTGGCTATTCGGTTTAATTATTCATGCGCTTTTATTTTTATGTGCATTGGAGCGTACACTTCAAATGACACCCGCTTATCAGGAAAATCATTTTAGTAAAACCCCAGCTAAAATTTTAGTAATTAAAGTGGCCAGCGAGCCCACCATTAGAGGCGATATTGCCCGTTTTGAAGCAGAAGTTTGTTACGCCGGCCAGAAAAGGACTACAGGTAAATTGCTAATTGCCTTAAAGCTGAATTCAAGAACAGGCAATGCCCTAAACTATGGAGATCTATTCCTTATTCCGGCCGTTTATCATGAGGTAGAGCCTCCGTATAACCCTTCAGAATTTGATTTTAAAAATTATCTGCGTGCCCGGCAAATAAACCATCAATGTTTTATCAATATGCAGCAGATCCGATTACTAGGGTCGGGTTATGGCAATTCGGTTATCAATTTTGCTATCCGGCTGCGTCAAAAAATCGTCCAACGTTTTAAAAAATATATACCTAATCCGGAAGCTGCGGCTATGGCTTCTACCTTAATTATGGGCTATCGTGCCGATCTAAGTCCCGAAATACTCAGCGCCTTTTCTAAAACCGGCACCATGCATGTGTTATCTGTATCTGGTATGCATGTGGCCTTAGTTTTTATTATGCTCAGTTTTATGCTTCGCCCTTTAGATAAATATCCGCCAACGCGTTTCTTAAAAGTAATCATTATCATCGCCCTGATCTGGTTCTACGCCCTTATAACCGGTTTTTCGCCCTCAGTAAATAGAGCAGCTCTGATGCTCAGCTTTGTGGTTTTGGGCAAAGCCCTTAACAAAGGAATGAATACATATAATTTGCTGGCCATTTCAGCATTTATATTATTACTCTTTTATCCATTTTACTTGTTCGATATTGGATTTCAGTTGTCGTATCTCGCTGTATTAGGTTTAGTGTTTCTGCATCCACACCTATATTCGTTGTGCTATGTGAAATGGAAAATTTTCGATGCAGTTTGGAGTTATTCTTCATTATCTATTGCAGCCCAATTTATTACATTCCCACTCAGTTTGTACATATTTCATCAATTCCCGCTGTATTTTTTGCTTAGCAATCTGCTTATCGTAATACCTATTACCTTAATGATGTATGCCGGGCTCAGTTTTGTATTGCTATCTGCGTTTAGCACCTTTTCTAATGCTGCAATAGGAATGCTTTTAAACTATACCATCTACTACACCAATAAGGCATTGTATTTTATAGAAAAATTGCCTTATTCTAGTTTGCAGGGAGTTTTTATAGATGCTAAAGAACTCTGTCTGTTGTATTTTTTCTCCATAGGGATAGTTTTTGCCTGTGTTTTTAAAAATAAATCCTGCTGGCATTTGGCGCTACTGGCCGCTCTGGGTTTCTTTAGTTTTACGAGTAATGATCAAATTCAGGATAAAAAGAGAAGGCAGCTCATATTTTACAGTTTAAGAAAAGATATGGCCATTTCCTATATCCACGGAAGTGAAATTATTTTGATCAGCAATTTAAACCCCTCCGATAAAGCCTATCAGTTTTCTGTGCAGCCCTCCCTAAATAGGGCCGGGTTACAATTGAAAAGGATATTAAAACCCGATGAAACTTTTTATTCAGAATGGCTAAGTACCGATGGCCATTGGTTGCAAATAGGCAAATTACGAATATTGAAATGGGATGCCCGGTTTAATTTTAAAACCTTAATTAAGCCCTTTCGGGCCGATATCTTATTACTTAGCGGAAACCCCCGGATTACCATTCAGCAGCTTAGCCAATGGGTAAAAACTCCTTTAATATTAATTGATGGAACCAATCCGGATTATAAGATCGGCCATTGGGTAGCCCAGGCAAAAGCATTGCAAATTGCCTGCAAAGTGCTGAAAAAAAGTCCGGCAATTACACTACAACTGTAATTAATCAATTACTTAAAGCCGAAATCCGGGTTCGATTGTTTATTTTAGCAACATGCAATCTTTTGATCTGGATAAAAATGATTTGATACGCATTAAAGATGCGCTCGAAGCAGATGATGCAGGTTTACAAGAACTGCTTTTGGAGTATCATGCTTCAGAAATTGCGATCATTTTAGAGTCTTTACCACAAGAATCACGAGATCGTATCATTAATATCCTCCCTGCAGAAATTGCTTCTGATGTTATTTCAGAAATGGATGCGGAAAGCCATCCTGAGAAAATTCTCGAAAATCTGAATCCCGAAAAACGTTCTGAAATTGTAGAAGAGCTGGATTATGATGATGCAACAGATATTATTAGTCAGTTACCTGAAGAACAGCAAAATGTTATTCTGCAGGAATTGGACGAGGAGGATGCCTCCAACATTAGAACACTTTTAACTTACGCTGAAGATACTGCCGGGGGATTGATGAATACCCAGGTGATTAGGGTAAACAGTAATTTAAATAAAAAGGAAGCATTAGATTCTGTTATCCGCCAGTCGGAAGAAATGGAAGAGTTCTATACCATTAACGTGGTAGACGATAATCATATCCTTTTAGGTATTGTTTCTTTAAAAGACATTATTAAGGCTAAAAACAATATTAAAATTGTCGACCTCATTCAGGACGATTTCGTTTATGTAGAAGCGCACACTGACCAGGAGGAAGTGGCCAAACTAATTTCTCAATATAATTTAACTAGTATTCCGGTGGTAGATGCGGAGATGCATTTACTGGGCCGTATTACTTTTGATGACGTTATTGATGTATTGGAAGAAGAGAATACGGAAGATATCTTAAAAATTTCGGGGGTATCTGAAGATGAGGAACTTTCGGGTAATTGGAAAGAAGCGGTTAAAAGCCGTTTGCCCTGGCTAATTCTAAACCTAATGACTGCTTTTTTGGCTGCATCGGTTATTCGTTATTTCGATGGTACAATTGCCAAAATAGGAGTAATTGCAGGTTATATGACCATGATTGCCGGAATGGGAGGGAATGCCGCTACTCAGGCCCTGGCCGTAACCGTAAGACGTATTTCTTTGAACGACCTAACAGACAACCAATCGTATAGAACCGTTTTGAAAGAATTTACCGTAGGATTGATTAATGGCGCTGTTACCGGATTAATTGTATTGGCTGTGGCCGTATTTTATGATCAAAAACCTATGCTGGGTCTGGTGGTTTTCTCGGCCATGACCGGAAACCTGGTTATTGCCGGTATGGCCGGTTCGGCAATTCCACTTTTATTAAAACGTATAGGCATCGACCCGGCGGTTGCTTCATCTATTATCATTACCACCTTCACTGATGTATTCGGTTTCTTGTTATTATTAGGCATGGCCAGCCATTTCCTACTATAGACTTTATTCCGAACGCTTTAAGCCGTATTTCTCAATTTTGCTATATAAATGACTCCGCTGAATGTCTATGTCGTCGGCAGTTTTAGAAACATTCCAGTTGTTCTTCTCCAATTTATATTTAATGAATTCTTTTTCTGCAAAGTCTTTGTATTCCTGAAAACTAGGGTATAGATCAAAATTATTTACCTGGGGGCTATTTATTGCCTTGCCATTCAGGTTTTCAGTATGCATAAAGGGGTTAGCGTAATTTAATACATCGTTCTGAGTAATGATCTTATCACTTAAAATAATTAAACGCTCTACCATATTATGCAACTCACGAATATTTCCGGTCCATGGCAGCTGTTGTAGGGCATTCATTGCACCTTGGTCAATCTGTTTTACCGGCATACCATATTCAGCACAAATTTCTTCGCAAAAATTAGTGGCAATAATGGGAATATCGTCCAGGCGTTCGGTAAGATGAGGTACATTAATCAGTATAACACTAATCCGATGGTATAAGTCCATTCGGAAATTGCCATTTTCTATCTCTTTTTGAAGATCTTTATTGGTAGCTGCAATAACCCTTACATCAACCTCTATTTCTTTTTCACCACCTACACGGGTAATTTTATTTTCCTGGAGGGCTCTTAATACCTTGGCTTGTGCCGAAAGGCTCATGTCGCCAATTTCATCTAAAAAAAGCGTACCACCATTGGCTTGTTCAAATTTTCCTATCCTTTGTTTTACTGCCGAAGTAAAAGATCCTTTTTCGTGTCCAAATAATTCACTTTCAATTAATTCGGATGGAATTGCCGCACAATTTACTTCTACCAGTGCCGATTGGGCACGATTAGATTTTTCATGAAGCCAGCGGGCAACCAATTCTTTACCGCTACCGTTGGCGCCGGTAATTAGAACCCGGGCATCGGTAGGGGCTACTCTTTCTATGGTTTCCTTAATTTTCTGGATACCCGCCGAATTACCTAAAATATCACGTGTTTTGCTAACTTTTCGCTTCAGTACCTTCGATTCGGTAATTAAATCACGTTTATCAAGTGCATTTCTTACCGTAATTAATAACCTATTCAGATCCGGTGGTTTAGAAATAAAATCGAAAGCGCCCATTTTACTGGCTTCTACGGCTGTTTCTACAGTCCCATGACCTGATATCATGATAAAAGGAAGGTCGGGTTTAATTTGTAATCCTTCGGCCAGCACTTCCATGCCGTCCATTTTATTCATTTTAATATCGCAAAGCACCAGGTCGTACTCCTGATTTCTGATCTTGTCGATTCCATCAATGCCATTATCTACATCTTCTACCAAGAAATTCTCATATTCCAGAATCTCTCTAAGCGTGTTTCTAATGGCTCTTTCATCGTCAATGATTAAAATTTTAGCCATAAAGTTTAGTCTGTTTTATAGGTAGGCCAATGGTTATGCCTACTATTAGGTACTAAGATAATGAAAGTGTTTATAAACGCCGAAATTTATTGAAAAGTAGCGCAGAGAATTTAAATAAAGCAAGCCTGTAAGCCGGGTTCTGTATCCCGATTTAATCGGGATTTCTATCATTTATCCAGGCCCATCATTGCTGAGGGGCTCAAACGACCTACCCACTAACATCGGACGAGCAGCCCTACATACGTTAGCCTATTTGGTCTTTCAACATCTGGGGTTTACCGCAATCCCGATCGCT
>JBJTNQ010000003.1:0-5725 GCA_046074105.1 Sphingobacteriaceae bacterium
TAAAATAGATGTTTAAACATCTATTTTATTTTATTACCTTTGTATGGTCTAATTAAAAATCGAAAAAATGAAAAAATTAATTTCAACCTTAGGTTTGGCTTCAATTGCTTTAGTTGCCATGTCTTTTATCAACCCTGTTAAAGAGACTAGCTTTAAAGTAGATGCTCAGAAATCTATCATTTTATGGAATGCAAAAAAAGTTACCGGCGAACATAGCGGAACGATCAAATTAAACGGTGGCGAATTAAGCTTCAATGGCGCTAAATTGGCTAAAGGTTCTTTCACCATGAACATGAATTCTATCACTACTACCGACCTTCAGGGCGAGTGGGCCGATAAATTAGTAGGTCACTTAAAGTCAGAAGATTTTTTTAGTGTAGAAAAAAACCCTACTTCTACCTTTGTGATCACTAAAGTAACTTCAGCTTCGGCCGGAACCGTAAACATTACCGGAAACTTAAGCATTAAAGGTATTACCAAACCATTAACTTTCCCCGCTACTTTAGCGGTAAAAGGTAATGCCCTAACTGCAACAGCTAAAGGGGTAAAGGTAGATCGTACTAAATACGATATCCGTTATGGTTCTAAAAGCTTCTTTGCCAGCATTGGCGACAAAGCCATTGATGATGAATTTACTTTAGATATTACTTTAGTAGCTTCTAAATAAGCATTTGCTTACTAATCATGTAAAAAACCCGATCCAATAGATCGGGTTTTTCTTTTTTATAGATATTAAAACCTAGTCACCTTGAGCCTGTCGAAAGGTGACAATCATTCATGCTTCGACAAGCTCAGCATGACGAGGAAAATCAAATAATTCTAAAACCCTGCTCATCAAAACCAACCTTAGACATCGCTTTGGTTTTGGCATGATAATACAAACAGTTCCAGCCGGCCTCCGCAGCACGCTTACCATAGCTTTCTCTCAATTCCATGGTTTGACGTGGATTAAAATCATATTTGGCCATAAATTTGCGAATCAGCTGTTCGGGTTCGGGCAGCACATCGCCACCAAAGAAATAAGTTTCTGACCCTTCTTTAATCAAGAACGCCTGATGAAATTCCGTGTGACCGCCCGTCAGCTCAAAAGACACCTGCTCATTGAGCTGGCCGCTACCCTCCACAAAACGGATACATCCGCTTCGCTGCAATACATCAAATATTTCGGTTTTATACGAACTCGAAGGTTTACTGTAAGCCGTTTCCCACTCCCCCCGCTGAATAATATATTCTGCATTCGGGAAGCTGATCTGCGTTTCGTTAATTATCCCACCCGAATGGTCGTAATGTAAATGCGACATGAGTACCAGACTAACGGATTCAGGTTTAAAACCCGCCTCCCGGATATGCCGGTGCAAAAATAATTCGCCCTGTTCATCGCGGTAGCCTAAACCAGTATCGAGCACAATCAGATCTGTTGCAGTTTGGATTAAAAAAGGGCGTACATGGATAAACAAAGAACCCGGACGGTCTTTAGGTTGATGAATTACCGGGTCGAAAGGGATAAATTTTTTACTGAGGTCTACTGAGTAAGAACCTTCGTATAGTGGAAATATTTTCAAGATGCTGATTTCGTTAAAGCTTAGCTAACAATGGCTATTTTAAGTATATTTAGACGTTAAAACCAGGGTAAAGATATGCAAAAAAGATGGGTAGAAGTTCCTGTAACGCAGCCGGAAGTACTTGCAAAACTTCAGAAATCACTTCAAATTAATGAAGTGCTGGCCCAACTGCTGGTTTTGCGTGGCATTCACACTTTTGACGAAGCCCGCGAATTTTTCCGCCCGGAACTAGATGAATTACATGACCCTTTCCTGATGAAGGATATGGGTGAAGCGGTTATCCGGATAGAACAAGCCTTGGCCAGAGGCGAAAAAATATTGGTTTATGGCGATTATGATGTAGATGGGACAACTGCCGTAGCTTTGGTTTATAGTTTCTTTAGTCAGTTACACCAGGCCATAGATTTTTATATCCCCGATCGTTATCACGAAGGTTATGGCATTTCTTTTAAAGGGATAGACTACGCCCAGGAACAAGGTTATTCTTTGATTATTGCCTTAGATTGCGGCATCAAATCGCTAGATAAAGTGGCCTATGCCAATGAACGGAGCATTGATTTTATTATTTGTGATCACCATTTACCTGGAGACACCCTACCTGAAGCGGTTGCGGTTTTAGATCCTAAACGAGCCGATTGCCAATACCCCTTTAAAGAACTGGCTGGCTGCGGCATTGGTTTCAAACTGGTGCAGGCCTTTGCCTATCAAAACGATATTCCATCAGAACAGGTAGAAAAATACCTCGATCTGGTGGCTGTAAGTATTGCAGCCGATATTGTTCCTATTAATGGAGAAAACCGAATATTGGCATGGCATGGCATGAAACAATTAAACGAACACCCTTGCCCCGGCCTGGATGCTTTGATGGATATTGCGGGAAGGAAAGCTTTTTACACCCTATCGGATGCCGTTTTCCAATTGGGGCCACGCATTAATGCCGCCGGAAGAATTGCCGATGCCAAGCATGCCGTAAGCCTCCTGATTAGCAAAAACAAAACAGAGGCTTTAGAAAAAGCCCGTTTAATTGATGGTCAGAATGAAGAACGCCGTGGCCACGACAGCGATATTACCGAGCAGGCTTTGGCTTTAATTGAAGGAGACATGGCACTGGTAGAGCGAAAATCAACAGTGGTATTTAACGAAAAATGGCATAAAGGCGTTATTGGTATTGTAGCCTCCCGTTTAACGGAAACCTATTACCGCCCAACGGTGGTACTTACCCAATCGAATGGTGTGGTAGCCGGGTCGGCACGTTCGGTAATGGGTTTCGATCTATACGAAGCGCTATCTGCCTGCAGCGATCTGCTAGAACAATTTGGCGGACATAAATATGCAGCCGGGCTAACCATGAAAGCTGAAAATATTCCGGCTTTCCAAAACCGTTTTGAAGAGGTGGTATCGGCCACCATTACCGAAGAGCTTTTGGTTCAGGAAATAAAAATTGAAGCGGTAATCGGGCTCCACCAGATCGATGGCCGGTTCTTTCGTATACTTAATCAGTTCGAGCCCCATGGGCCGTCAAACATGACTCCTGTTTTTTTAAGTAAAAATGTTTATACTTATGGCCAGGCTAGCGTGGTTGGGGGCAAACATTTAAAACTGAAGATCAGGCAGGGCGAATCGCCTTATTTTGATTGTATTGGCTTCGGCCTGGGCGATCTGTGCGAAGTACTGAACCAAGGTTTGCCTTTCGATATGTGTTATAGTATTGAAGAAAATATTTGGAAAGACCGCCGGACGGTTCAATTAAAAATTAGAGACATTCGTATTTCAGCATAATACTCTATCGGGATTAAGAACATGATATTAAAGGCAGAGAACCTCGTAAAAAAGTACAGACAGCGAACGGTGGTAAACAATGTTTCCTTCCATGTAGCACAAGGAGAAATTGTAGGTTTATTAGGCCCCAATGGCGCCGGAAAAACCACTTCTTTTTACATGATAGTGGGTTTAATTAAACCCAATGAAGGACATGTATATTTAGAAGAAGAAGATATAACCGAAGACCCCATGTACCGCCGGGCCCAAAAAGGGATCGGTTACCTGGCACAGGAAGCTTCTGTTTTCCGTAAACTTTCGGTAGAGGACAATATTAAGGCCATTTTAGAAATGACCACCCTAAGCGAGGAGGAGCAGCAAGCCAAACTGGAAGAACTTATTGATGAATTCAGCCTGCATAAAGTGCGCAAAAACCGAGGCGACCTGCTTTCGGGTGGCGAACGCCGCCGTACCGAAATTGCCCGGGCATTGGCTGCCGATCCGAAATTTATTTTGCTCGATGAACCCTTTGCAGGCGTTGACCCCATCGCGGTAGAGGAAATACAAAGCATCGTAGCTAAACTAAAACTCCGCAATATTGGCATTTTAATTACCGACCATAATGTACAGGAAACCTTATCTATTACCGACCGAGCTTACTTACTGGCCGAAGGAAAAATTATGCTGACTGGCACGCCAACTGAAATTGCCAGTAACGAACTGGCTCGTAAATTTTATCTGGGACAGCATTTCGAACTGCGAAAAAAGAAAGTTTAAGCACCCAACTTAATCAAACCCGGGCTATGACCTTAGTTAACTCTTTCTTTAACTGGATAATGAAAAAGCGAATTCATCAGATAGAGCTTTTTATGAAATATCCGCATGAGGTACAGGAAGAGTGGTTTCAGAACCTGGTTAATACGGCAAAAGATACCGAATGGGGCAAGAGCTTTGGCTATGCCGATCTAGCTAACAGCAAGCAATTTAAAGAAAGAGTACCCATACAAACCTATGATACCCTAAAGCCCTATATTGAGCGGATGCTGGCAGGCGAGCAGAATGTACTCTGGCCCTCAGAAATTAAGTGGTTTGCCAAATCGTCGGGCACTACCAACGACCGGAGCAAATTCATCCCGGTAAGTGAAGAGGCCTTAGAAGAATGTCATTATAAAGGCGGTAAAGATCTACTCTCTATTTATTGCAATAACCGGCCCAACAGCAAAATATTTACCGGCAAATGCCTCGTTTTAGGCGGCAGTTCGCAAATAAATCAATTGAATGGCGATTCTTCGTATGGCGACTTATCGGCTGTTCTAATAAAAAATCTGCCCTTTTGGGCCGAGTTCTACCGTACGCCCGACCAATCCATTACCCTGATGGAGAATTTTGAGGAAAAAGTAGATAAAATTGCCCGGGCCACCTTGGAGGTAAACGTTACGAATATTTCGGGCGTGCCCACCTGGAATGTGGTATTAGCCAAACGGATCCTCGAATTAAGCGGTAAAGCTAACTTACTGGAAGTATGGCCCAACTTAGAATTATATTTTCACGGTGCGGTTAATTTTGCGCCCTACCGCGAACAATTCAAGCAATTGATCCCATCAGACGAGATGTATTATCTGGAAACTTATAATGCCTCTGAAGGATTTTTTGGTATTCAGGATCTTCCCAATTCGGAAGAAATGCTCCTGATGCTTGATTATGGTATCTATTATGAGTTCTTACCGATGGAACATATCGGCCAAGAAAACCCGAAAACCTTAAGTCTGGATGAGGTAGAACTCCATAAAAATTACGCCATCATCATTTCCACCAATGCCGGACTGTGGCGGTATCAGATTGGCGACACCGTTAAATTTACGTCGCTTTCCCCCTATCGCATTCAAATTACGGGGCGCACCAAGCACTTTATTAATGCTTTTGGCGAAGAGTTGATCATAGACAATGCCGAAAAAGCCCTGTTAAAGGCTTGTACCGAGACCCAAAGCAGCATACGCGATTATACCGCCTGCCCAGTTTATTTTATAGGGAACGAAGCCGGTGCACACGAATGGATCATTGAGTTTGAGCAATCGCCCAAAGACATCAGCCGTTTTGGCGAAATACTAGATCAAAACCTGCGGGAACTGAACTCCGATTATGATGCCAAGCGCTTTAAAGATATGGCTCTGCGGAAGCCTCAAATTCATTTGGCCCCCGAAGGTACTTTCTATAAATGGATGAAAACCCGGGGCAAACTGGGCGGACAGCACAAGGTACCCCGCCTGGCTAATGAACGCCGTTATGTGGAAGAGATCTTAGCTTTAATGTAAAGGCTAAGCCAGTAGGAACCAATAAAAACCAGTCCCGCTTTACATTTCAAGTCCTCATTTCATTCCGGGCTTTCCATTCCAATCGGGTTTATT
>JBJTNQ010000004.1:0-5977 GCA_046074105.1 Sphingobacteriaceae bacterium
ACTTTCCTTTTTTGGAGCCAAGGTCATTTATCCGCCAACCATGATCCCCGCATTTTTAAAACAAATCCCTATCGTGATCAAAAATACTTTCGAGCCTGATTTTGCAGGAACTGTGATCAGAGCTAAAGCCAACTCTTCCGACCTGCCTATTAAAGGAATATCATCTATTGATGAGATCTGTGTAGTGAATTTACAAGGCAGCGGCATGGTGGGTAAATCAGGATTTAGCGGCCGTTTATTTTCTCTGCTTGCCCGCGAACAGATCAATGTAGTGCTCATCACTCAATCTTCATCAGAGCATAATATCAGCTTTGCGGTAAATCCTCAGGACGCTGCTAAAGCCAAAGAGCTGATCATGAGTGAATTTGATCTGGAGATAAAAGCCAAGCGATTAGAAGAGCCTCTAATTGAAGAAGATCTCTCTATTTTGGCCATTGTTGGCGAAAATATGCGTCATACCCCGGGCGTATCCGGACGATTATTCCATACCCTGGGCCGGAATGGAGTAAATGTGCGAGCCATTGCTCAGGGCTCATCCGAATATAATATATCTGTAATAGTGGGCCGTCAGGATCTGGCCAAATCCCTCAATGTAGTGCACCAGGCCTTTTTTATTCAGCTTAAAAAAACCCTGAATGTTTTTTGCCTCGGAACCGGGCAGATAGGCACCACACTTTTTAAACAATTGCTTTCTCACCGCGATTTCTTGAGAGATAATAATGATACCGAAGTGAGAATTATTGGCCTTGCCAATACCCGCAACATGCTCATTGATGTAAATGAGATCTCCCTGCCTCAATGGCAGCAGCAATTGGAAGAAAAAGGAGAGCCTGCAGACCTGGAGAAATTTATCACGAAAATGATTGCCCTAAATTTACCAGATTGTGTTCTGGTAGATAATACTGCCGGTTCTGCACCTATCAAGTATTACGAAAAGGTATTAAGTTCCAGCATTTCTATTGTTACCTGCAATAAAGTGGGCAATAGCGGTTCATACGATCAATACCGTCGTTTTAAAGAAGCGGCCCGTATCCATGGGGTCGATTTTTATTACGAAACCAATGTAGGAGCAGGCTTACCCATTGTAAGAACTTTAAAAGATTTGATGATGAGCGGCGACCGGGTAACCCGGATCGAGGCTATTCTTTCTGGAACCATCTCTTTCATCTTTAACAATTTTAAAGGCGATGCTAACTTTCATGATATTGTGAAAATCGCACAGGAAAAAGGGTATACCGAACCCGATCCGAGGGACGATCTGAATGGAACCGACTTTATGCGTAAGATGTTAATTCTTGCCCGCGATGCCGGCCATCAATTAGAGCCGGAAGACGTAGTTATTCAGAACATGTTGCCAAAAGCGTGTATGGAAGCCAAATCAGTAGATGATTTTTATGAGCAGCTTAAAGTTTCTGCAGATTACTTTAATCAATTGAAGAAAGAGGCAGAACAAGCCGGTAAAGTTTTGCGGTATATTGGTAAGCTGGAAGATGGAAAAGTATCGGTTTCGCTGCAATCGGTTGATGAAACCCATCCATTCTATATGCTTTCCGGAAGCGACAACATCATTTCCTTTACCACCGATCGCTATGTAGAGCGCCCTATGGTAGTAAAGGGCCCCGGAGCGGGTGCAGAGGTTACCGCTGCCGGAGTTTTTGCCGATCTGGTTAATGTGGGGGTTGATAAGCGATGAGTTCGATCAAGGTTTTTGCTCCGGCAACCGTTGCCAATGTGGTATGCGGGTATGACATTTTAGGCTTTGCAGTAGACCGCCCTGGCGATGAAGTGATTATGCGATTGGTAGACCAGCCCGGTATACGCATAAAACAAATTAGCGGCGACGATGGCCGGCTTCCGCTAGATCCGGCCAAAAATACCGTAAGCGTGAGTGTTCAACACTATTTAAATGCCATAAACGAGCCCGGTTTAGGTGTGGAGATAGAATTACATAAAAAAATGCCCATTGGCAGCGGTTTAGGTTCCAGCTCGGCCAGTACCGTAGCCGGTTTATATGCCATTAATCAGCTCATGGGAAACCGATTGGGTTTAAAAGAACTATTGCCCTTTGCCATGAAAGGCGAAGAAATGGCCTGCGGCACCAGCCATGCAGATAATGTAGCACCGGCACTTTACGGCGGCTTTGTATTGGTTAGAAGTTACGATCCGCTCGATATTATTCAGCTGCCCGTTCCGCAGCATTTGCATTGTGCCATTGTTTTTCCCGATGTAGATGTGCCCACCCGCGATGCCCGTCAATTGGTAAGAGATAAGGTTTTGTTAAAAGATGCCGTAACCCAGTGGGGAAATATTGCCGGATTGGTATCGGGCATATTTATGAACGATGCCGATTTAATGGGCCGCAGCATGCAGGATATCATTATAGAGCCAGCCCGGGCTATGCTCATCCCTGATTTTTATAAATTAAGAGAAATTGCCATGCAAAACGGGGCACTCAGTTTCGGAATATCCGGCTCGGGTCCCTCTGTTTTTTCCTTTACCAGAAACGAAGCAGAATCTATCCGGATCGCTAATGCCTTGCAAGCCCATCTTACCCAAATCAATATTCATAGTAATACTTACACCTCGGCCATTAACACCCTTGGTCCAAAAATTTTAGATTAATGAAACTATACAGCACAAATAATCCCGCTTTAAGCGTAGACTTCCCGGAAGCCGTATTCAATAGCCTTCCGGCAGATAAGGGATTATATATGCCGGTTCATATTCCAACAATAGATCCAGTTTTTCTGGAAAACATTGAAAAATACACCCTCCCGGAAATAGCTTTTGAGGTAGCAAAAACCTTATTACAGCAAGCCATTCCCGATCAAGATCTAAAGGCCATTATTGATGATGCCATTAATTTTCCTGCCCCGGCAGTAAAGCTCGATGAGGAAACCTATGTTTTGGAGCTTTTCCATGGCCCGTCTTTAGCTTTTAAAGATTTCGGCGCCCGTTTTATGAGCCGGGTAATGGCTTACTTCTTAAAGGCAGAACAGACTTTGTTAGATGTTCTGGTAGCTACTTCGGGCGATACCGGAGGGGCCGTAGCTGCAGGATTTTTAGGCGTGCCCAATACCCGGGTAACCATTCTGTATCCGAAAGGAAAGGTGAGCGAAATTCAGAAACTACAATTAACCACCAATGGAAAAAATGTATATGCCATTGAGATTGATGGTACTTTCGATGATTGCCAGGCATTAGTTAAAGCGGCATTCCTGGATAAAGAATTAAGTGCCAAATTCCGGCTTACTTCGGCCAATTCCATTAACATTGCCCGCCTTATTCCTCAAACCTTCTACTATTTTAATGCTTATGCCCAGTTAAAACGGACAGGTAAAAAAGAAATCGTTTTTGCGGTACCTAGCGGCAATTTCGGAAACATAGGCGCAGGAATATTAGCTTATCAAATGGGACTTCCGGTTAAGCAGTTCGTGGCAGCTACTAATGTAAACGATACCGTCCCGGTTTTTCTGAAGACCGGAGTTTATGAGCCTAAAGCATCGGTTCAAACCTTCTCTAATGCCATGGATGTAGGTAACCCAAGCAACTGGGTCAGAATTAGTAATCTTTTTGAAAATAAGCCCGATGAACTGAAGCAGCTCATCAAAGCCTATAGTTTTAACGACGAGCAAACCATACAGGCTATTCAGGAGATCTTTACCCGTTTCCAGTATGTAGCTTGTCCGCATACCGCCATTGCCTGGCTGGGCATAGCACAATGGCAAAAAGAAAATCCAGATGAAAACACAGCCGCAGTGTTCTTGTCAACAGCGCATGCCTGTAAATTTCCTGATGTGCTGCCTAAAAATATTGCCGGGGCTATGGAAGTTCCAGAACAGATCAAACATTTATCAGCGCAGAAAAGCCAATACGCCGATCTTGGTAAAGATTTCGAGAGCTTTAAGCAGTATTTGCTATCGCGATAAAAGAGCCTTTTTAGAAAATAGCTTCGGCAATCTTTTTGGTCGGTCCGGCATTACTCATGGTGTAAAAGTGCAGAACAGGTGCGCCAATAGCTATTAATTCTTTACACTGGCTAATCATCCATTCAATACCCACTTCCTTTACCTCAGTTTCTGATTTGCATTTGCTTACGGCTTCACTTAAAGCTAAAGGAATATCAATATGGAACATTTTGGGCAGACTTACCAATTGCTTAGAAGAAGTGATGGGCTTTAATCCCGGAATAATAGGCACGTGAATATCGTTTTTACGACATTCGGCTACAAAGTCCTGGTATTTTTGTACATCGTAAAACATTTGGGTAACAATAAAGTTGGCACCCAGTTCCACTTTCTTTTTCAGGTATTTGAAATCGGTCTTCAGATTTGGCGATTCGAAGTGTTTTTCCGGATATCCGGCAACGCCGATACAAAAATCAGTTTTAAACGTATTGTCATGTTCCTGGTGCAGGTATTTACCCTCATTCATTTGGGCTACCTGCTTTAATAATCCGCTGGCATAAGCATGGCCACCGGGTGTAGGTACAAAAGTAGCGTCGGCCTTTCGGGCATCGCCGCGTAAAACCAGCACATTGTCAATACCTAAGAACTGCAGATCAATTAAGGCATTTTCAGTTTCTTCTTTTGTAAAACCGCCACAAATTAAATGCGGAACCGCATCAACCTTATACCGGTTCATAATAGCCGCACAAATGGCCACCGTTCCCGGGCGCTTACGATACGAAACCTTTTCCAGTAAACCATCTTCACGCTCTTTATAAATATAATCTTCCCGATGGTAGGTCACATCTATAAAAGGCGGGTTAAACTCCATCAGCGGGTCAATGGCATCGTAAATCCCTGTAATGCTATTCCCCTTAACGGGTGGCAGTAATTCGAATGAAAATAAGGTCTTACCCTTAGCGTTTTGGATGTGTTCGGTAATTTTCATTTATTGGTTGAAGGTTGTGTGTTGTAAGTTGTAGGTGCTAAGTCTGGTTGTAATATCTGATGAAGCCATTGAGTAATTTCCGTACGGTTTCAAGCTGGCTTAAAGTTTTCTTTAATACGGTTTCTTGTAAATATTTTAAATCAGTACTCAAATAAAGTTGCGTTTCTAGTTCATATAACGAACCTCTGGAAACAAAGAAAAACTGGATGCTGTCTTTTTTATGATGCCTTCCGCACCCTTCTCCAATGTTTGAAGGAATTGAAACAGCACATCGTCTCATCTGACTGATTAATCCAAATTGTTCTTCTTTCGGAAAAAGCCTCGTTATTTCATAAATGCTTAATACTAGTTTGCGGGCTTCTGCCCAAACTTCTAATTCTGTGTATTTTTTGTAGTTGGTTTCCATGGTTATACTTTTTAACCATTAACATCCAACTTTAATTTATATTGTCTCTTACCCCTACAACTTATAACACACAACCTTCAACTTAATACCCCAAATTCGGGCTTAGCCATTTTTCGGCTTCTTCGGTTGACATATTTTTACGTTTGGCATAGTCTGCCACCTGGTCCTGGGATATTTTGCCCAGCCCAAAATAACGGGCTTCAGGATTGGCAAAGTAAAATCCGCTTACGGCTGCCGCCGGATACATGGCAAAATTTTCGGTCAACTGGATGCCAACAGCTTTTTCGGCATTCAGTAAATCAAATAAGGTTCTTTTTTCGGTATGTTCCGGGCAGGCCGGGTAACCCGGTGCCGGACGAATACCCTGATATTTTTCTTTGATCAGATCTTCATTATTTAGTGCTTCTTTTGGTGCATAGCCCCAATATTCCCTGCGTACCAGTTCATGCATTTTTTCGGCAAAAGCTTCTGCTAACCTGTCGGCCAGGGCCTTTGCTAAAATGCTGTTATAATCATCATGCTGATCCTCGAATTGTTTAACCAATTTATCGCAGCCTATTCCGGCTGTTACGGCAAAGCCCCCGATATAATCTGTTTTGCCGGTATCTTTTGGCACTACAAAATCTGCTAAACAGTAATAAGGTTCTCCAGCAGGTTTTTCAGCCTGTTGACGTA
>JBJTNQ010000005.1:0-9269 GCA_046074105.1 Sphingobacteriaceae bacterium
CGCTTACCGTACCCGTTACAGTTCGATCTTGTGCTGTTGCCGTAAAAGCAACTAATAACAAGATGAACAAACTTTGTAAGAGTTTTTTCATACAATTTTTAGTTAAGATTTTGTTAATTATTGATTATTTATCAAACTAAAGTTGCGGAAGATCTGTGTTATAACAAAATAATTTTAAACATTTTTGTGTTTCCAATTTTTAAGTTATTGATAATCATGGTATTAAATCTGTTTATTTATTAACATTTTCGCCACACACCCTAATTACCCCCATTTTCCGGTTCTGGAGTAAAACAAGCCTCAAATCATGTGGATTGGCCAGATACTTTAAAAATCCGTTTAACCAATTACAGCCAGTCAACAAATTAGAGAATACTTTTTTCAATCTGATACCCCAAAAATTAATCTTCACAATCTAAAATTACGCTCATACAAATTTCATTGGTCACTTTTTTACATCAAACTATACCAAAAAATTAAAATCACAACCAATTGATTATCAATAATATAATTTCATTGTTGCTGGTTTTTTAAACCAATAAATAACTCAAAAAATAAAATAATTTGTAAAAACAACTACTATGTATTGCATATTACTAAATAATACCTATATCTTTGTATTATGATAATCGAGAATACACAAACCCAAATGAGGAAGGGGATTCTGGAATATTGCATCCTATCTATAATTTCCCGAGGGGAAATTTATGCCTCAGATATCATCGCCGAACTCAAAAGAGCAAAGCTTTTGGTGGTAGAGGGTACTTTGTACCCCCTGTTAACCCGTTTAAAAAACAATGGATTGCTCAGTTACAACTGGGTAGAGTCTTCATCCGGGCCACCGAGAAAATATTATGAATTAACCCCAGAAGGCCTGGAAGTACTAAAAGGTTTAGATAAAACTTGGGATGAATTAGCTTTTGCAGTAAAAACATCTTTAGCAGACAGAAAAGCAAAAAAGCAAAATACTGCATCCGATCTATCAAAAAAAATTAATCAATAAAGCCATGAACAAAACGATCATAATTAATATTAACGGCATCGTATTTCACATAGAGGAGGATGCTTATGAGGTACTAATTAAGTACATGAACGAGGTAAAACAACATTTTGGCAATTCTGCCGATAGTTATGAAATTGTAAACGATATTGAAAATCGCCTGGCTGAAATGTTTAGCGAAAAGCTGGCAGAATTAGGTAAAGAGGTTATCGTATTGGCCGATGTGGCAGAGGTAACAGCACAAATGGGTAAACCGAGCGACTTTGAGCAAGAGGAAGAGGAGGTATATGAGCCAAGTGCTGCCAGAAGAACCGAACGGAAGCTGTTTCGCGATACTGACGATCGGATAATTGGTGGAGTTTGTGCCGGCATTGGCCATTATTTTGATGTAGAACCCCGCTGGATCCGCATATTTACACTCTTGTTTATATTACTGGGTGGCAGCGGCTTTTTTCTCTATGTGGTATTGTGGATAGTGATGCCTAAGGCCAGTTCTCGGGCCGATAAAATGGCCATGAAGGGCGAAGCTCCGAATCTTCAAAATTTTAAAAAGAGTTTTGAAGAAGAAATGCAGGCCGTAAAACAAAACATAGGTAAGGCACAACAAGACGTACAGCCATTTTTTCAACGTTTAGGGCGTTTTATTGAGCAGTTATTTGCACATCTGGGCAAATTTTTAGGCAGCAGCGGAAAAGTATTGCTAAAAATTATTGGTGGTTTTATTGTATTAACCGGCGGACTTATTTTGTTTGCATTATTAGTGGGGCTACTGGCTTTATTAGGTGTGTGGAACGCTGCAGAGGTTAACTACTTTCCGTTTAACATTGTAGACCCCTCCAATCAGTACGCTTTATACATTAGCGCCTTTCTGGTCATTCTAATTCCATTAATTTCGCTTATCATACTTGCCTTTAGGGTATTATTTAACCGGCCGGCACTTAACCGTAATGTTTCTTTTGGTTTATTGATGATCTGGCTTGCGGCTTTATCAACCGGCATATTTTACGGATTTAAAACCGCCGGAGAATTTAAGGAAGAAGCCCGATACACCCAAACAAGTGCATTAAAAGCTTCTCCTGTTTATTATCTAGAGCTAAACGAAGAAAAATTTCTAACCAAAGAAGATAGTCTGAAATACCGTATCAACGAACATAATTTCAGAGGTCAGGTAATTATTAATGGAGAAAACCATGAATTACCAGACAACTTCGAATTGAATATTGAATCGGGCGAAGTAAAGGAGCCCCTGCTTATTACCCAATACATGGCCAATGGCAAAAGTTTCGAAAAAGCCTTGCAACTGGCCAAGAATATTCAATATCGTTATGTTCAGCAAGACTCTGTTATTCGGTTTGACCGGGATGTTCATTTTGCCGGCGGCGATTTATGGCGCAATCAACGCGTAAAAGTGATATTAAGAATACCCGTTAATACACGCTTAATCATAAATCATAAATTAAACCGTTATCTGAATGATTATTACCTAAATGATTGTATACCCGGAAATGGTGATGATGATTTGCCTAGCGAATGGATCATGACCAAAGATGGTTTAACCTGCAAAAATGATTCGCTCTACAAACAAAAAAGATTGGAAAGAGGTATCGAGAGATAAATTGATTTTTGATTGCATAAAAGCCTGCTCCTTAATTGGGGCAGGCTTTTTTATTTTTTAAAATAATGAATTGGTTTAAATATGTAACCTGGAGTATTCTGGTTGTACTAAGCCTGATAATGGCCTTTCTGTTTTATGCCAGACAACATCCCAACCTATTAGCCAAACTAGTAGGACCTTACGGAAACCCGGGGCAGCTGGGAAGCATAAGGCTAAGTGGTGATGAAAATGTAGTTATTGAAGAAATCGTAGATAACGACCACGGCATTGGCGTGGAGGGTGGGGCCGGTTTTTCGGTTCAGCTAAAAAAGCTGATTATTTTTAACCTAAAAAAGCAGCAAAAGCAAACTTTAGGCTTCAGCATCAACACCAAAATATTAGGCGCTACGAAAAATTTAGTTTGGGTTTTTGATGAAGAAAAAGGTTTAAAGGGTCTTTCTGTAGAAAATGGGGAAGAATTAGCCAGTTGGAAATCTCTGATAAAGGTTAACCCGGAATTAAACAAAAGATCAGAGAACTCAGCAGAGCGTTTCCAAATAATCGATCAAAATCTTTGGATAAGCGATTTTTATGGACATTACTGGCAACTCGACGATCGTTTAAAAGTACATTTCAGAGATAGTTTGGCCAGCAGTTATCGCCCTTTGCCAAGCGGCAACATCAGGCTTAAAAGATCGGACCATTTTCTTCATGGGTTTTTCTTAATCAATTCGCAAAGCGGATTGAAAATTGAAGCAAATAATCCAAAAGGTTATTTTGTTTTTTATTATCAAACAGTAAAAAATGAAGGATTTCGTTTGGCTCATCTCCGCGAAAGCGGGAAAATCATCTGGAATAAAAACCTGGATGATTTATTAGAAAGAAAAGCAGAGCGATGCAGGCCGGCATGGGCTTATCCATACAAAAACACCCTTTGCCTGGTGTTAGAAACCAACCGGGGAACACGCCTGGTTTTAATAAATGTAGCCGATGGCAGGGTTTTAAAAAATTTAAGAGTATAAACAGCCAAAAACTACGATCATTTGGTAGATTGTTTACCTAAGCTTATACTTGCATACCATGGTAACTACACAGCAGCTTTACGAAATTTATCTTCAGCATCCGGTTATTTGTACCGATACCCGAAAAATAAGCCCCGGCTGTTTATATTTTGCCCTTAAGGGCGATCAATTCGATGGCAACGATTTCGCAGAACAGGCACTGCAAGCGGGTGCAGCCTATGCCATTGTAGATAAAAAAACCACCCAAAACTCACAATTGCTTTTGGTTAATGATGGCTTAACAGCCCTGCAGGAGCTGGCCCGCCATCACCGTAAGCAATTAGATATTCCGGTAATTGGTATTACCGGAAGCAATGGCAAAACCACTACCAAAGAGTTGTTGTATGCAGTTTTAAACCAACATTACTGCACTTTTGCAACACACGGAAATCTCAATAACCACATCGGGGTACCTTTAAGCATCCTATCTATTGGCTGCAAGCATAAAATTGCCATTATTGAAATGGGTGCAAACCACCAAAAAGAGATCGAGTTTTTGTGCAGCATGGCTCAACCCAGCCATGGTTTAATTACCAATATCGGGAAAGCACATTTGGAAGGCTTTGGCGGAATAGAGGGAGTTAAAAAAGGTAAGGGCGAATTGTATGCCTACTTAGCTAAAACCGATGGTATTGCTTTTGTAAATCACGATAGCCACGATCTAATGGCCATGAGCCGAACCCATGAACTAAATAATGTGGTTTATTATGGTCAGGGAATGGATAATTACATTTCGGGAAAAATACTAACAGCCGATCCGTTTTTAAAAGTAGCCTGGGAGCGACAAAGAACAGAATTCGATGATCTGAAACACGAGGTTGCCTCTCATTTAACCGGAAGTTATAACCTGGAAAATATTTTGGCGGCTATTGCCGTAGGTTGCTTGTTCGAACTACAAACCAAAGAAATTAACGAAGGTATTAGCGGCTATGTACCCAGCAATAACCGTTCGCAAATTACCAAAACAGATAAAAATACCCTCATTTGCGACTATTACAATGCCAATCCAAGCAGTATTAGCGCAGCCTTAGCAAACTTAGACACCTTAGCGGCAAAGCAAAAAGTGGTTATTTTGGGCGATATGTATGAGCTGGGCGAAGAATCTGCACAAGAACACGCTGCCATTATAGCCAAAGCTTTAGCCCTAAAAGCACAAAGAACCATTTTTATAGGTCGCGATTTCTATGCTCAAAAAGGGAGTTCAGGTGAGTTTTATGCCGACACAGCCGAGGCTCAGGAGGCATTAAAACAAAATTCGGTTAATGGAGCAACAGTTTTAGTTAAAGGATCGCGGGGAATGAAACTGGAAAGCTTAATAGAATTGCTTTAACCCTTCTAGCCCCGGGTTTAAACCCGGGGCTAGAAGGAATCCTCTTTTTGTTTCTTATTGGGCTTTTTCTACCCTTAAACCTACATCGGTAATTTCTTTCAGCGGGTTATCTCTCATGTTCTGTTCCAACTCGAAAACATAAGTTCCCTTGGCAGGAAAACGATACTTAGCATAAAGCGGAAGTAAATAGCTGTATAAGTTTCCAGACCCGGTTCCCAACCATTCGCCATCTGCGTTAGCTAACCTGAATTCTTTTCTTAGGGTAATTAGTTTCCTATCGGGATTAATTTGGCGAATGCGAATAAAAATATTAGCGTATTTATAATCTGCCGTGTGGCGCAGATTAATAAAAACGTGGTATGGAATTCGGTTATCTTCAATCTTAACTTTTATCCTAACCGGTTTAATATAGGTCCACTCGGCATTGGCAATAGGCAATTGCTCATCAAGCAAAGCATCGGGGTTTTCGCAGGCGCTAAAACCCAAAACCGCAAAAAACAATAAAAAAGAAAAATATAATCTCATCTATTCTGGCTTTGGACGATTGTTATTATTTCTGGGATTTCTTCTCCTATTATTATTGTTGTTCCTAGGCCGTTCGTTTGTTACCTGGGGCGTACCCTGGCCTTCCGAAGCGGGTTTAGGGCGACGGTTATTCCGGTTGTTCTTTTTACCCCGGCGGTTATTATCTAAACGGGTTAAACTATCCTGGCCCACCACGTTTTCATAATCTAGCACCTTAACCGCTGGTGCTGCAGCCACCTCAATAGCCAGATCGTTTAGATCTTCGGGCTTTTCGCCCTTTTTATTCATTTCCTTTATCTCTTTTACCCTATTGGCTGCCAGCGGAATCCAGTTTTCATCATCCGGATAACTAAACCACATCAATTTTTTAAAAATATCGGTCTTCTGTAAACGGGCGGTTCCCCGGCTGGTTTCCAAACGATCTACGTTTTGAGGAATATCCTTAAGCGCATCCATATAGGTATCCAGCTCGTAGTTCAAACAGCATTTTAGTTTGCCGCACTGGCCCGCAAGCTTCAGGGTGTTTAAAGATAAGTTCTGATAACGGGCCGCCGCCGTAGAAACGGTTTTAAAATCTGTTAACCAGGTAGAACAACATAATTCCCTGCCGCAAGAACCAATGCCGCCCAAGCGACTGGCTTCCTGGCGCATGCCTATTTGGCGCATCTCAATACGGATGCGGAATTTTTCGGCCATCTGCTTAATTAATTCTCTAAAATCAACCCGGCCTTCGGCAGTATAATAGAAAGTCGCTTTGGTTTTATCGCCCTGGTAATCAACATCGCTCAGTTTCATGGCCAACCCTAAAGACTTCGCCAAAACCCTCGATTTATGCATCGTTTCGAATTCGGCTTCTTTAGCCAATTTCCATTTCTCTACATCCGCAGGCGTAGCCTTGCGTATAATTTTTTTAGTTACGTCGTCTGGGCGAACATTGCGTTTTTTCATTTGCATGCGCACCAATTCGCCGGTTAAAGAAACGTGGCCAATATCATAACCGCTAGCGCCGGTCTCTACCGCTACCAATTCCCCGTTTTCTAAATAAATATTGCCCGAATTAAGAAAGAAATCTTTTCTGGAACCTTTGAACTTGATCTCCACCACTTCAAAGGGTTTGTAATTAGACGGCATATCCATGTGCGATAGCCAGTCATAAACATCTAATTTACTGCAACCATTGGTCATGCAAGCACCATTGCTTTTACAGCCAGCAGGTGCACAACCGCCTGAAGAACAACTTCCACAGCCCATAATTATTGATATATATGTTGAGTCCCCTCGGGGAGCGAATTAAACTTTAAAATCTTAACGAATTGTAAAGATACATCTAAAAATAAAATTTTAGGATTAGCATTCCGCTCTATATGGTAATGCGCCTTTTCCAACTCCGAAATAATAGCCTCAGCTTTAGCCAGCGTTAATACCTTTTGAGCAAAATTTATAGCAACAGATTGTTCATTTTCGGGCAAACGGACCAGGTTTTCTGCACCCGAAAGCATCAGCATGCATTCTCTTAAAAAATGAATACCATAACGCAGAAATGCCTTCTGATTTTCTCTGCCCGATTTGGCTATTACCTCTACAAAATCGAAAATAGCGGCACCCTTGTCGCCAAAAGTCATGCGCATCCAATCGGTAAATAACCTAAAATTATCACTTTCCAGGTCTTTTAACAGATTTTGAGCCGAAGCCAGATTTCCCTCGCTTAAAAAAGCAATTTGTTTTGCCCTTTCGGGCGATATATCCCTTCGCAGCAATTCGCTTTCTATTTCGGTATCAGACAGGGCAGGTATTTTTACCAATTGCGTTCTCGATAAAATGGTGCTTAATATTTGATCCTGATTTTCTGAAACCAGCAAGAACAAAGTTTTGTGCGGAGGTTCCTCAATAATTTTAAGCAACGCATTGCCGGCCTTATCCAAATACTCGGGCAGCCACATGATCAGGATTTTATACTCGCCCTCAAAAGGCTTTAAACTCAGTTTTTGTAAAATCTGATGGCATTCGGCAATGTTAATATTGGCCTGTTTGTTCTCTGCCTCTAAAGAGTTACGCCAATCATCCAAACCCAAATATGGATTAGATAAAAAAGCATCCCGCCAGTCGGCAATAAAAGTTTGAGCCGTATCTTCTTTATGCTTAGCAAAAAATGGATAAGAGAAATGCAGGTCGGGGTGGATCAACTTGCTGTATTTACGGCAAGAGCCGCATTCGCCGCAACTATCGTCTGCACCGGGGTTTTCGCAAGAAATATATTGCGCATAAGCTACCGCCAGGGCCAGGCTGCCCGAACCCTCCGGGCCAAGAAACAACTGTGCATGGCTTACCCTGCCAGATTTAACCGTTTCTATGAGGTGTTTTTTTACCGCCTGCTGGCCAACAATTTCTCTAAACTGCATGCTGCAAAATAAGGAAAATTTGGGGAGAACGTTTATTAAGGAAAGATCGTTAGGATGAACAATAAAATTCACAACCGGGTTTACCTAAAAGACCGAAGACGCAATTTGAGAAAGAACGCAACAAGCGCCGAGTCTGTATTATGGAAATTGCTCAAAAACGAACAGACGGGTAGAAAATTTAGAAGGCAACATAGAATCGAAAATTACATAGTTGATTTTTATTGCCCGGCCGAAAGTTTAATAATCGAATTAGATGGAGAAATTCACAATAATTTAGGACAAGCTAACGCAGATTTTGATTGTGACCAAAGACTAAAAAGCTTAGGTTTTTTTGTTATACGTTTTGAAAATTGCCTGGTGATTCATCAACCAGAACGAGCAGTCGAAATCATCAAAGCAAATTTTAGGTCTTGAAAATAATTTGTTTATGCTCCCCTTTTTAAGGGGAGATGTCCGCCTACCGGCGGACTGTCCAGAGGACTCCTACGGAGAGGGGTATAAAATTTAACCACCCCGTCCCTTCAGGACACCCCTCCTAAAATTAGGAGGGGTAATTAAACCGCTGTATTAGAGTACCAAAAGTTCAAATATTAAAGTTTGACTTAAAAAGGGATTAAGTTTCTCCCCTTTTTAAGGGGAGATGTCCGCCTACCGGCGGACTGTCCAGAGGACTCCTACGGAGAGGGGTCAACCTCCCCTAACCCCTCCTAATCATAGGAGCGGAATTATAAAACCTTAATTTTTCGGTCTGGTCTAGAATAAGCACCTTTGTACATGCCCCGCATCCTCGCTTTCGATTATGGAACCAAACGCATCGGACTCGCCGTTACCGATCCGCTGCAAATTATTGCCACTGGGCTAGACACCATTCACCCAAAAGATATTTTCGATTTCCTGAAAAAATACCTGCAAACAGAGCAGGTAACGTGTTTTGTAATAGGCGAACCCAAACGCATGGACGGTAGCCATTCTCAATCAGAGCCGCACATTAAGGGGTTTATAAACTCGCTTAAAAAGCATTTTCCTGAAATTCCGGTCGAAAGAATAGATGAACGCTTTACCTCTAAAATGGCTTCTGCCGCCATTGCCCAAAGTGGCTTAAAAAAAACAGATCGGCAAAACAAAGAACGGGTCGATACCATTTCGGCTACCCTTATTCTACAATCCTACCTGGAAAAGAAATCGCATGGTTTCTAGCCATTTAAGCCTGTTTTAAAGGCTAAATTTCAAAATACTTACCTTTGCGGGATGGAATTACTGAGCCAAGAGCTAAACCAGTATCTCGAAAGCAGGTTAGAGCCCGAAGATGAATTGCTTCAGAAAATTAACCGCGAAACCCATTTACAGGTACTCATGCCCC
>JBJTNQ010000006.1:0-2778 GCA_046074105.1 Sphingobacteriaceae bacterium
AATAACCATCAGCAATCACGACTGGGATCGTTTAAAGATCAAACTGAAGCGCAAATACAATCATTTGTCTGATGCCGACCTTAATTTTCAGGTTGGGCAGGAAGAAGAACTGATTACCCATTTAATGGAGCGCCTTAACCGTAAGCGGGAGTATGTAGTATTTACCCTAACCAAAGGTTTGGTAAATATTGATAATAATCGTTTATAAATTAATCGTCTACTTCTACCGAGCTGCCGCCGGTGTAAACCCCGTCTCTGGAGTAGGCGTTTCTGCGAATAACCGGCATACCCAGCATTTGATATAGTTCGTCTAGCTGTAACAAGCTGCCATTGGTCAGGTTGCTCAGCATCACTACCGTAATATCATTCTTTAAATCACGCACAAAAATATGGCGGAAACCGTGCCACCAGCCGGTATGATAAACCACCTGCTGATCTGCAGCGGTAAAAGTGCGCCAGCCATAGCCATAACTAAAATGACCCGATTTTAAGGGGTTATGAGGGGCATAGGCCGAATCGAGACTCGATTTTTCTAACAAATCTCCATTCCGTAAAGCACGGTCAAACAAAAACAGATCTTCTACCGTACTGTAAATTCCCTTATCACCCACCGGCCCATCCAAAAAGTTCTGCACTACAGAGCGGCGCCAAACCCGGTCGTGGCCCACTACATCTACAGGAATTTTTTCATAAACCGTGGTCGAAAACACGTGCGTATGCTTCATCCCGCTAGGTTTAAAAATATTTTCGTCCATATATTCCGCATAGCTTTTGCCCGTTACCTTTTCAATAATGGCCCCCAAAACCATATAATTAGAATTATTGTAGTGAAAAACCCGGTCGGGCTGGGCATAAGGAGCCGGTTTATGCTGAGCAATAAGGTTCATCACGTCCACATTGCTCATCGGCTTCATTTTTTGTTTCCAGATATCATCTGTAAAATACACATAGTTCATCATGCCCGAACGGTGGGTTAAAAGCAGGCGAACAGTAATTCCATCATAAGGGAAATCGGGGAAGAACTCCTTCACGTTCTGGTCTAGCTGCAGCTTACCGCGTTCTACCAATTGCATAATGGCAGTAGCGGTAAACGGTTTGGTAACCGAAGCCAGCTGAAATACCGAATTTATGGTTAAGCTGTCGCGATGTAAATAATCGGCCCAGCCAATGGCTTTTTCATAAATAATTTTGCCCTTTCGGGCGATGAGAACATTGCCATTGAACTGACGGCTAAGGTGCAAATGATTAATAAAGGCATCTATCTTTTTATCGCCCTTGGCGGCATCATAATCTAACAACAAACTATCTTCAACCTGCTGTTTAACCGATCGGGTATGACCAGAATTACAAGAAGAGCATAAAATAAAACCTAAAAAAATAAGTGCAACAGGCAAACGCATCATATCCAACAAGAGTATAAAAATCTGAGCCGAAAATTAGAAATTATTAGCCGCAACCAACGAAAGGATTTTTAAACAATTTAGCGGCCAAAGAACACGGTTTTGGTTTAAAAAAAATCTAAATTTGTGGCCTATTAACCGTTTAAAATATGACTTACAGAATTGAACACGATACCATGGGCGAAGTGCAGGTTCCTGCCGATAAATATTGGGGCGCCCAAACCGAACGCTCACGCAACAACTTTAAGATTGGTCCGGAAGCATCTATGCCTAAGGAAATTATTGAAGCCTTTGCCTTTTTAAAGAAAGCAGCTGCCTATACCAATACTGATTGCGGCGTGTTACCGGCAGAAAAAAGGGATCTGATTGCCCAGGTATGCGACGAAATTCTGGCAGGTGGCTTGGCCGATCAATTCCCTTTGGTGATCTGGCAAACCGGTTCTGGTACTCAATCTAACATGAACGTGAACGAGGTAGTAGCTAACCGGGCACATGTTATTCAGGGAAATCAACTAGGCGAGGGTAAAACCTTCATCCACCCGAATGATGATGTAAACAAATCGCAGTCCTCTAACGATACCTACCCAACCGCCATGCACATTGCAGCCTATAAAGCGGTAGTGGAAGTAACTATTCCGGGAGTAGAGAAATTAAGAGATACATTAAAAGCAAAATCAGAAGCCTTTAAGGATATCGTTAAAATTGGGCGTACGCATTTAATGGATGCCACACCGCTTACTTTAGGTCAGGAATTTTCGGGCTATGTTTCTCAGTTAGATCACGGCCTAAAAGCTTTAAAAAACACCTTAGATCATTTAGCAGAACTAGCCTTAGGCGGAACTGCCGTTGGAACAGGAATCAATACGCCAAAAGGATATGATGTAAAAGTGGCTGAATACATTGCCCAATTTACTAAACTGCCTTTCCGTACTGCCGAAAATAAATTTGAGGCGCTGGCTGCTCACGATGCTATTGTAGAAACCCATGGTGCCCTAAAGCAGCTGGCTGTTTCTTTAATGAAAATTGCAAACGATATCCGCATGATGGCCTCCGGACCACGTTCGGGTATTGGCGAAATTTACATTCCGGAAAACGAACCGGGTTCTTCTATCATGCCGGGTAAAGTAAACCCAACCCAAAACGAAGCCCTAACCATGGTAGCAACACAAGTAATGGGTAACGATGTAGCCATTAGCATTGGCGGATCAAATGGACACTATGAGTTAAACGTGTTTAAACCTGTAATGGCGGCTAACTTCTTGCAGTCGGCCCGTTTAATTGGCGATGCCTGTATTTCGTTTAACGATCATTGCGCTATTGGCATAGAGCCCAATTACGAAGGCATTAAAAAGCATGTAGATAATTCGTTAATGCTGGT
>JBJTNQ010000007.1:0-10643 GCA_046074105.1 Sphingobacteriaceae bacterium
AAACATCATCACTATTACAGCAATTATTACCGCAGCAATCATAACTTCTACATGATTGGCCATGCCCACGGCGGTAATCACCGAATCGAGCGAGAATACAATATCTAATAACAAGATCTGAACAATGGTTGCCGAAAAAGAGAGTTTCTTTTTGGTTTGGTTGCTGTGCTCGGCACCTTCTAATTTTTCGTGTATTTCGGCAGTACTCTTATAAATGAGGAATAAGCCCCCGATCAATAAAATGAGGTCTCGGCCAGAAATAGCCATTTTATGCAGCAAGTCAGCATCTGTTGCTCCCATCCAATCGCCCATGTTAAAAAGCGGAGCCGTTAAGGTCATGATCCAGCTTAAGGAAAGTAATAGCAACACCCGGGTGATCATGGCTAATGCCAGTCCTAATTGACGGGCTTTACGCTGCTGGATTTCGGGCAGTTTGCCGGCCAATATGGAAATGAAAATGATATTATCTATGCCTAAAACGATCTCCAGCACCGTTAAGGTGATAAGGGAGATCCACATTTCTGGGGTACTTAAAAATTCCATAAGGTCGAAATTAGTAAAAAATTATGGTGTCACCTTGAGCTTGTCGAAAGATGGATACTATGCCCCCTAATGACGCCGATCCTAGAGGCACTCTCATCCTTCGACGGGCTCAGGATGACTTCGAAAGACTATCCACAGGGGAGGCCTAGGGATAGAATGCCCCCTGTTTTTACTGGTCTCACGAGGGCAAGTTAGTGCCACGAGTAAATCCTTAAACAATATTTTATTAAAATAGACGTTTCAATATTTTATAAAATAAAGACAAGTATGAAATCTTTAAAAATTTTATTCAAACCCTTACTTCTCATATTACTTTTAACTATAATTTTTACTAGTTGTAAAAAAGATACACCAACAGTAAGTATTCTAGGACAATGGGTTGGAGAATATACTATTGACGATTCGCCCGGTAGCGTTTTCAGCATAGGTATGACCTTACTCTCTGATGGTACCATATCTGCTTTTAAAGGCTCTGACTCTAACGAATATCCTATAAGCGATACTTCATGGAGTTTAAACGATAAAAACTTTTCAATGCAATTCACAGTTGATGGCATTGGTGTAATTAGAACCTTCATTGGCCAATTTGATAATAAAACCGGACAGTTAAAGGGCACCTGGATAAGTTCACAGCAGAAAACCGGCACTTGGCATGCTAATAAAAAGTAGCTTTAGGTACTCAAATAGCTATCAATCGCTTGCACAGCATTTTGAAAACGCTCTTCACCACTGCCTGAAATTACTTGATAATTGGCATTTAAGGCTTGTAATTCTTTATGCCAAATGACCATAAAATGTTCCCGAAGGGTTGGAAAATCGCGAAGCGGGTCATCCTGCCAGGGCAGATCGATATCCATTAATAAATAAAAATCGTAAGGATGTTTGGGCAGTTCGTCTACTACTTCCTGAGGCGATTGGCCAAATATTTCATCGCTCCAGATCTTAACCGTAATAAACGTAGTATCGCAAATAAGTATCTGATTCGCTTTGGGAAGTAATTGCTTTTCCAATTCCAGTTGTCCCCGAAACATATTAATTTCATCTTGCCAGGTGCAAGGCTCGGTTAGTTTTTCGCAGTATTCGCGGGCATATTCGGGTACCCATATGGTATGATAATATGCTGCCAATGCAGCAGAAATAGTCGATTTACCGGTAGATTCCGGCCCTACAATGGCTATTTTTTTAATGCTCATGCCGCAATTTCAATTCTTTTCTCCAGGCCAAATATCCCGATAAGGCAATATAAACATACAAGGCGTACATTCCGGCCGTTAAATGCAGGTCTTTGGCCAGGTATACACCTACGTAAATAATATCTACAAAGATCCAAATCAACCAATTCTCTAATATTTTGCGTGCCATAAATAATTGAGCCACCAGGCTTAGAGCAGTACAAAAACTATCTATGAATGGAAAAGCTGCATCGGTTTGCTGAAAAAGAAAAAAGCCCAGCAAGGCAGTAAACACGACTACTCCGCAAATAGCGAACAGTATTTCTGTTTTACTGATGGATTGTACCGGAACTTTGGGCGCATCGGCCGGCTTACGGCTCCAGAAATACCAGCCGTAAATATTCATGGCCATAAAATAGACCTGCAGGCCCATGTCGGCATACAGCTTGGCTTCAAAAAAAATAATAATGTAGATGGATACGCTGATAATGGCGATGGGCCAGTTCCAGATGTTGTTTTTGGCGGCCAGCCAAACACACAACACTCCGCTGATTACGCCAAAGGTTTCGAGCAGAGTTTGGCTTTGCAGCCATTGCAAAAGGGAATTAAATACTTCCATGGGCCTCAAAGATAAAGCTCAGCCCATGATTTAAATCATGGGCTGAGCTTTAATTACCAAATTTTCACCCTTACGTTTTCAGGTCGCCACATGGGTTCTCCCTTTTTTATACCAAATGCCTCATAAAATTCGGGTACATTAGCAAAAGGCCCATTCACCCGCAGGTTAGCCGGGGCATGTACATCGGTTAAGATCTGGTTGGCCAAACGCTCATTGCGCTGCGAACCCAGCCAGCCCAGGGCATAGCCCAGGAAGTAGCGCTTCTGAGGAGTTAAGCCGTTTATTTTTTTACCTTTTTTATATTGTTCGGTCTTTTTGAAGGCTTCGAAACCCAGCACAATACCGCCTAAGTCGGCAATGTTTTCGCCAAGGGTTGCTTTACCATTTACATGCATGCTGTCTAATACCACAAAATTATTAAACTGTTTAACCATTCCATCGGCACGCTGCTTAAATTTCGCTTCATCTTCTTTGGTCCACCAACTTTTCAGGTTTCCGGCAGCATCATACTGGCGCCCTTCATCATCAAAACCATGAGTAATTTCGTGGCCAATGGTAGAAGCACCTGCATAACCGTAAACAACTGCATCATCTACCTCTTCATCACGCATACCGGGTATGGTAAAAATGGCTGCAGGTAGTACAATTTCATTGTTCGATGGGTTGTAATAAGCATTATAGGTTTGTGGGGTCATATCCCACTCGGTACGGTCAACGGGTTTACCCAGTTTATTGATCTGGTAATTGTACCAGAATTGATTGGCCTGCATCACATTACCTACATAAGAATTACGGTTGATCTCCAGTGAACTGAAATCTTTCCACTTATCAGGATAGCCCACCTTTGGAGTGATCTTATTCAATTTATCCAAGGCTTTTGCTTTGGTGGCTGCACTCATCCAGTCGAGTTGTTTAATTCTATCCCGATAGGTTTCGCGAATGGCTTCTACCAGTTTGGTGTAACGTTGCTTAGATTTTTCAGGAAAATATTCTTTTACGAACAATTGTCCCAATACTTCGCCCATTAGGCTGTTTTCGGTATCTAAAACTCGTTTCCATCGCGGCAGCTGTTCTTTTTTACCCGAAATTACTGTGCCGTAGAAACGGAAATTCTCGGCATCGATATCTTTATTGAGATAAGAAGCAAAAGAACTCACCAGGTTCCAGCGTAAATAGGCTTTCCAATCATTTATTGGCCGGCTTTTTAATAAAGTATTTACTTCTTTATAGAACTCGGGCTGACCCACTATCACCGAATCTACTTTTTTAATGTTCATTTTACCAAATAGTGGCGACCATTTAATAGAAGAGGTTAATGCATCCAGCTGGTTAACAGACATTTTGTTGTAGTTTGCATAAGGATCACGCAGATCTTCCAGCTTACGCGATTTAGCAGCTAAAGCCTGCTCGATATCGTAAACCGACTTAGCCGCTGCTTTTGCATCTGCCTCGTTTAATCCCGAAAGTTGGAGCATGGTTGGTAAATGTACCTCTGCATAATCTTTACGGATATTGGCAGTTTTTTGATCCGTATTAAAATAATAATCGCGGTTAGGTAAGCCGATGCCGCCCTGCCATAAATGCAAAGCCATTTTTTCGCTGTTCTTGGCATCTTGATATACACCCGGGTTGATGAGCGCATTAACTCCTATTTTCTGGAAAGCAGCAATTACTTCTAGCAATCCGGCTACATCCTTAATCTGCTCAATCTGCTTCAATTCTGGTTGTATAGTCGAAAGCCCCTGCTGTTCAATTTTAGCCGAGTCCATTCCGCTGGCATAGAAATCGCCAATTTTTTGGCTATTGCTGCCTTTGGCTGCATTTTCTTTCAGGGCATCTTCATTGATCTTTTTTAACTGATTTCGAATTTCTTCGGTTACCAGGTTACCAATTCCCCAGGCTGAATATGCCGCCGGGATGGGATTTTTTTTGATCCAGCCGCCATTGGCATAACTAAAGAAATCTTTACCCGGACTGGCTGTGGTATCGAGATTTTTATACACCACATCTTGGTCGGGTCCAGGATTGGGAGTTTGATTGCAGGCGCTAAGCACTACTCCGCATAATAGGGCATAACCTAAGTTTTTGATATTTTGGACGAAATTGATTTTCATGTTTTGAGTATTTTACTCGAATTTAAGAAGTTTAGTGTTAATAGACCTAAGACCTACAAGGTTTTTAAAAACCTTATAGGTCTATCAAAAAAATCCTCCTGATTTTCATCAGGAGGATCTTATTAACCAAACAAATTATTATGAAGAAATTAGTATTGAGAAACTAATTAACTCTACAACATGATTGTGTAAAAAAGGTTTTAAAAAATTTTATTTTTCTCAATAAGCCCTGATTTTACTGCAAATTGCGTAGTTTTACATCCCGACAAAAAGTCGGGATTTTTCTTTTAAAAGCGTAAGGAAATCCCTCATTTAATACGCCCTATGCCCAAAAATAATAACATCAAATCTGTCCTGATCATCGGATCGGGTCCAATCATTATCGGTCAAGCTTGCGAATTTGATTATTCCGGATCTCAGGCGGCCCTTTCTTTAAAGGAAGAAGGTATCTCGGTATCAATCATCAATTCTAATCCGGCTACCATTATGACTGATAAGGTAATTGCCGACCATGTTTATTTGCTGCCGCTTACTTGCGAAAGCATTGAAGAGATACTGAAGACACAGAAAATTGATGCGGTTTTGCCAACAATGGGCGGACAAACAGCACTTAATTTGTGTAAAGAAGCGGAAGAACGAGGCATTTGGGAGAAATATGGGGTAAGGGTAATTGGTGTGGATGTGGCTGCCATTGAAAAGACCGAGAACCGTGAGGAATTCCGTCAGTTGATGGTGGATATTGGTGTAGGTGTGGCTAAATCTAAAATTGCCAATTCGTTTTTAGAAGGTAAAGAGGCCGCTCAGGAAATAGGCTATCCGCTGGTTATTCGTCCATCGTATACTTTAGGGGGTACCGGAGGTGGTTTTGTACATAAAAAAGAAGATTTTGAAGCAGCTTTAAGCCGTGGCTTGCAGGCATCGCCAACCCATGAGGTATTGGTAGAGCAAGCAGTTTTAGGCTGGAAAGAATTTGAGCTCGAATTGCTTCGCGATAATAAGGACAATGTAATTATTATCTGTTCTATTGAGAATTTCGACCCGATGGGTATTCATACCGGCGATTCTATTACGGTAGCTCCTGCGATGACGCTGAGCGATCGTTGCTACCAGGACATGCGTAACCAAGCCATTAAAATGATGCGTGCCATTGGTAATTTTGCCGGCGGATGTAATGTGCAGTTTTCGGTAAATCCGGAAAACGATGAGATCATTGCCATCGAGATCAACCCAAGGGTTTCTCGTTCTTCGGCTTTGGCATCTAAAGCAACCGGTTACCCCATTGCCAAGATTGCAGCCAAACTGGCTATAGGTTATAACCTGGATGAGCTGGAAAACCAAATTACCAAAACTACTTCTGCTTATTTTGAGCCAACGCTTGATTATGTGATCGTAAAAGTTCCACGCTGGAATTTCGATAAATTTAAAGGCGCCAATAAAGAATTGGGTCTGCAAATGAAATCGGTAGGTGAGGTAATGGGTATCGGCCGTAGTTTTATCGAAGCATTGCAGAAAGCCTGTCAGAGTTTAGAGACCAACCGTTTAGGCTTAGGTGCCGATGGCCGACAAAGCCGTAACCTTGAAGAAATTATGGAAAGTCTGGAGCATCCAAGCTGGGATCGTTTATTCCATGTAAAAGATGCTTTTGAACTGGGCGTACCGCTGGAGTCTATCCGTAAGGTAACCCATATAGATAAATGGTTCTTGGTTCAAATTCAGGAATTGGTGTTGTTGGAGCAGGAACTGAAGCGCTACTCGCTAAACAATATCCCTAAAGATTTCTTCTTCACGTTGAAACAAAAAGGTTATTCAGACGCCCAAATTGCCTGGGTATTGGGCAATGTGACCGAAGATGAGGTGTACGACCGCCGCCGCGAACTGGGCATTAAGCGGGTTTACAAAATGGTAGATACTTGTGCTGCCGAATTCCCCGCACAAACGCCATATTACTACTCTACTTTCGAAGAAGAAAACGAGTCGCAAAGTAGCGACAAGAAAAAAATTATTGTACTGGGTTCTGGGCCTAACCGTATTGGTCAGGGTATTGAGTTCGATTACTCTTGCGTACACGGTTTGCTGGCCGCTAAAGAGTCGGGTTATGAAGCCATTATGGTTAATTGTAACCCTGAAACAGTTTCTACCGATTTCAACATGGCCGATAAATTATACTTCGAGCCGGTATTCTGGGAGCATGTTCGCGAAATTATTGATCATGAACAACCTGAAGGTGTAATTGTTCAGCTGGGTGGCCAAACTGCTTTAAAAATGGCTGAGAAACTGCATGAAAAAGGCATTAAAATTATAGGTACTTCTTTCAACGATATGGATGTGGCAGAAGACCGTGGTCGCTTCTCTGATCTGCTGAAAGCGCTTGATATTCCTTACCCAAAATACGGTGTAGCTGAAAGTGCCGAAGAAGCCATTAAGGTAGCCAATGAAGTAGGTTATCCGGTATTGGTTCGCCCAAGTTATGTATTGGGTGGTCAGGGGATGAGCATTGTAATTAATGACGAAGAACTGGAGAAGGCCGTAGTGAAATTGCTGCGTGCCATGCCGGGCAACCGGGTATTGATAGACCATTTCCTGGACCGTGCCGAAGAAGCAGAATCAGATTCTATTGGCGATGGAGAGGATGTACACATCATCGGTATGATGGAACACATTGAGCCGGCTGGTATCCACTCTGGCGACTCGAGTGCAGTATTACCGCCGTTCAACTTGTCGGCTCAGGTGCAGCAGAAAATGGAAGAGTACACCATTAAATTGGCTAAGGCGCTTAATGTTCGCGGTTTGCTTAATATCCAGTTTGCCATTAAGAAAGAGCAGGTTTATGTAATTGAGGCCAATCCAAGAGCTTCTCGTACCGTACCGTTCATTGCCAAGGCTTACGATGTGCCTTATATCAATATCGCCGCAAAGGTAATGCTGGGTGCCAATAAACTGAAAGATTTTACCATCGAGCGTAAGCTGAAGGGTTATGCCATCAAAGAGCCGGTTTTCTCGCACAATAAATTCCCTGAAATTGAGAAGGAGCTGGGCCCTGAAATGAAATCGACTGGTGAGGCTATCCGCTTCATTAAAGATCTGGAAGATCCTTACTTTATCAAATTGTACAAAGAGAAATCGATGTATTTGAGTAAATAAGTTGGGAGTCGGGAGTTCGCAGTCCGGAGTTTTTCTGGATGGCGATTTATCCAAACAGGGCAGAGAAAACCTCTTCTACTTTCGAAACTGTTTTAATTTCGATTTGGTAGCGTTTCGGGTCTAATCCTTTTTTATTATATTTGGAGATATAGATCTGCTCAAATCCTAATTTTTCTGCTTCCGCGATACGTTGTTCAATGCGGTTTACGGCACGTATTTCGCCCGATAAACCTACTTCTGCTGCAAAGCAAATCTTAGTCGGCACCGGCATGTCTTCATGAGAACTGATAATGGCTACTACTACTGCCAGATCTATGGCCGGATCTTCTACCCGTAAACCACCGGCAATATTCAGGAAAACATCTTTAGTGCTCAGGCGAAAGCCACAACGTTTTTCCAATACGGCCAAAAGCATGTTCATGCGGCGGGTATCAAAACCGGTAGCCGAACGCTGAGGCGTTCCGTAAGCCGAGTGACTTACCAAGGCCTGCGTTTCAATGAGCATGGGGCGCATGCCTTCTAGCATAGCCGATATGGTGATGCCGCTAAGGGGTTCATCTCTTTGCGAAAGCAATATTTCTGAAGGATTAGATACTTCGCGTAAGCCACTGCCCTGCATTTCATAAATACCCAATTCAGAAGCAGAACCAAAACGGTTTTTAATAGAGCGTAAAATGCGGTATACATGATGACGGTCGCCTTCGAACTGCAATACCGTATCTACCATATGTTCCAGAATTTTTGGTCCGGCAATGGTGCCGTCTTTGGTAATATGTCCAATTAAGAAAACCGGTGTGCCGGTTTCTTTGGCAAATCGAAGCAATTCGGCAGTACATTCCCTAACCTGCGATACACTGCCCGGCGTAGATTCGATATGGGCAGAATGGAGTGTCTGGATAGAATCGACCACTACTAATTGTGGTTCGAGTTGTTCTATTTGCTTAAAAATATTTTGGGTAGAAGTTTCGGTGAGTATAAAGCAATCGGCTTTACTGGCTTTTAAAAGCCGCTCTGCCCGCATTTTAATTTGCTGTTCGCTCTCTTCGCCCGATACGTATAAAACTTTTAATCCCGGTAGGTTTAAAGCTACCTGCAGCATTAAGGTAGATTTACCAATACCGGGCTCACCGCCAATTAACACTAAAGATCCGGGTACGATACCGCCACCCAAAACACGGTTCAATTCGCTATCGGGTGTAATTAATCGGTTTTCTTCCTGATAAGTAATTTCGTGGATAGCGGCTGGCTTGTTAGCTCGCTTGCCCGAATTGCTGGTTTTCCAATCGGGAACGGCAGCCGGGGTCTTTTCTATCAGTTCTTCTACAAAAGTATTCCACTGGCTGCAGGAAGGACATTTTCCAAGCCATTTGGGCGATTCGTAACCGCAACTCTGACAGAAATAAGCTGATTTTGTTTTAGCCAATTTGGTTATGGGTTATAGGTTTTAGGTTGTGGGATTAAGTTACCTGTTCTTTCTCATTTTAAAAAACATATAACCTGCAACCCACAACCTTTAACTTATAGCTTGATTTCTTCTTCTTTACTATTCAGAAAATGAAACTCGGTTAGATGGTAAGATTGAACAGATTTTATACCTATCCAACGACCATAATTTAAGAACCATTTCCATTGCAGAGAGAAAACGCCCTTTTTAATGTAGGCGGCAATATAAGGGTGCACGCAAAGGGTAATACTTTTTTCGTTTTGTTCTTTGATGATGTATTGCAGGTTTGCAGAAATATCATCCAGCAATACCACACTCGATCTGATTTCGCCGGTACCATCGCAGGCAGGGCATTTTTCGTTGGTGATGATATTCATCTCCGGACGTACCCGTTGGCGTGTAATTTGCACCAAACCGAATTTGCTAGGTGGCAAAATGGTATGTTTAGCACGGTCCAGGTTCATTTGTTCCCGCAGGTAATCGAACAATTCTTTACGGTTGGCCGGTTTGTGCATGTCAATAAAATCGACTACCACAATACCTCCCATATCGCGTAAACGCAATTGGCGGGCAATTTCTTTGGCCGCTTCTTTATTTACCATCAGGGCGTTCTCGTCCTGATTTTCTTTGCTTGCCGTACGGTTACCACTGTTTACGTCAATTACATGTAGGGCCTCCGTATGTTCAATAACCAGGTAGGCGCCTCCCGGTAGGTTAACCGTTTTACCGAAAGCCGCTTTAATTTGTTTCTCTACCCCGAAATGCTCAAAAATAGGCTCTTTGTGCTTGTAATGCTTTACAATTTTCTCCATTTCTGGAGAAATTTCATGTACATATGCTTTCACTTCTTCGTATAAGGCCGGATCGTCAATGTGAACATTGGTAAAATCCGGATTTAAGATATCACGAAGAATGGTTGAAGTACGGCCCATTTCGCCTAAAACCTTCTCAGAAGGATTGGTGGTTTTTAAACGGGTAGTAAAACGTTCCCATTTCGCAATCAGGTCTAATAGATCTTTTTGCAGTTCTTCAACGCCTTTGCCTTCAGAAACGGTGCGAATAATTACGCCAAAGTTTTTAGGCTTTATGCTTTCAATGATCTTGCGCAAGCGGTTACGCTCGGCATTCACTTTTATTTTTTTGGAGATAGATGTAGCATCTGAGAAAGGCACCAAAACCACAAAACGGCCGGCAATAGATAAGTCGGCACTTAAGCGTGGTCCTTTGGTAGAGATGGGCTCTTTAGCAATTTGAACCGGCAGCAACATGCCCTTAGTCAGGATATCGCCTATCTTACCGGTCTTGTCTATTTCTGCTTCCAGTTTAAAACTGTTCAGCAATTTATCTTGATGGCCGCCGGTTTTCACCATTTTAGCCAGCTTCATTAAAGACTTTACCTGCGCACCCAAATCAAGGTAGTGCAGAAATGCATCCTTCTCGTAGCCTACATCAACAAAAGCCGCATTTAATCCGGGCATAATCTTTTTGATCTTGCCCAAATAAATATCGCCAACAGCATAATTGTTGTTGACCTGCTCTTTGTTAAGTTCTACGAGTTGCTTGTCTTGTAATAATGCAATTGTGGACCCATTTGGTCCAGAATTGATAAT
>JBJTNQ010000008.1:0-8591 GCA_046074105.1 Sphingobacteriaceae bacterium
GGTACTACCCGAGCAGCCTAAATCGTTAGTAGTAGTAGGTTCAGGAGCTATTGGCGTGGAGTTCGCTTATTTCTACAACTCTATAGGAACTCAGGTAACCATCGTAGAGTATTTAGATAATATTGTTCCGGTAGAAGACGAGGAAGTTTCAAAACAATTACTTCGAAGCTTTAAAAAAGCCGGCATCAATATCATGACCGGAGCCAATGTAGAATCGGTTGATACTTCCGGCAAAGGATGCAAAGTACAGGTAAAAACCGCCGCAGGCATAGAAACCCTAGAATGCGATATCGTTTTATCCGCCGTAGGCGTAAGCACCAATATTGAAAACCTGGGCTTAGAAGAAGTAGGGGTTAAGACCGATAAAGGCCGCGTTTTGGTAGACGATTTTTATAAAACCAACATAGAAGGTGTTTATGCCATTGGCGACATTGTAAAAGGCCAGGCTTTAGCCCACGTAGCCTCTGCCGAAGGCATTATCTGTGTAGAGAAAATTGCCGGACATCACCCGGAACCCTTAAACTACAATAACATTCCGGGCTGTACTTATTGCTCTCCGGAAATTGCTTCTGTAGGCTATACCGAGAAAGCAGCCCGCGAAGCCGGATACGAATTAAAGATCGGTAAATTCCCATTCTCTGCATCAGGAAAAGCAAGTGCAGGTGGTGTTAAAGACGGTTTTGTTAAAGTGATTTTCGACGCCAAATACGGCGAAATATTGGGTGCCCACATGATTGGTGCTAACGTAACCGAAATGATTGCCGAGATTGTGGTAGCCCGCAAATTAGAATCAACCGGTATGGATATCGTAAAAACGGTACATCCACACCCCACCATGAGCGAAGCCGTTATGGAGGCTGCCGCCGATGCTTATGGCGAAGTAATCCACTTATAATTACTATGATTTGTCATGCTGAGCGAATGCGAAGCATCTTGCAATTTGATTGAAGATCCTTCACTGCGTTCAGGATGACAAGAAAGAATTAAAAAGCCCCCCGCCAGCTGGCGGGGGGCTTTTTAATTTAGCGTCATTTCGAACGTACAAAGAAATCTCTCCTTTTTAAGAGATTTCTCATCCGCCGACTGGCGGATGAGAAATGACGTCTAGTAGAATTAATTCACCTGAATCAGTGGAACCGCCTGCTGAATAATCAGGTCATTCAAAGCTTTCAACTCCTGAGTTTTGATCTGTTTCAGTTGCGCCAATTGCATATCGATCTGACCTGCCAGTTCAGCATAAACCTCTTTAACCTGCTTGCTAGGCGAATTATACCCCGAAGCAGCCACATCAAACACACCTGATAACTTATCATTCAAACGGATGGGGAAATTCAATACATCCTGACCGCTTTTAGCTTTAGTTTGGTACAACGTTTCCTCAATTTTAGTTAAGTTCTTCACCACAGCATTGGCCTTATCCTTAATTTCTTTCGAAACGTCTTTTCCACGACTGATCACCAGATCATTAATCTGCGTACGTATTTTACGGATCTGCTTAATGGCCTGCTGCGTTTCAGAGAACTTATCCTTAACCATCACCAAAAAATTAAACTGCTCTTCATAATCCTTAGCCGTCATAGCATAATTCGGGTCGGGCTTCACCACAAAATCTACCGCCGAAGAATCCTTACCTGCCTTAATAACTGCCTTGTATTTACCCGGAATGGCTTTAGGACTCCCAACGGCACCATTCCACAAAATCATACCCTCTACCCTTTCAGCAGCAGGGTAATCTAAATTCCACACAAACTGATTCATTCCAGTTTTCACCTCCAGCTTTTCTGCCTCTTTTCCAAAAGTGCTATACGTTCTTATCCATTTATTTTGGGCATCATATAAAGCAATAGAAACCTTAGTAGAGTCGTTGGTCTGTTTTAAATAATAATTAATAATAGCGCCATTCGGCGGATTTTGGCCTGCATTTTTCACATTCGGTATTACGTAACCCGCCCGGCGGTAACTATCGCCCGGTTTAAACACATGCAAATTTTTAGAAGAAATTGGCGATGCCAACTGCTGAATGGTACTCAAATCATCCAGCACCCAGAAAGCACGGCCCTGAGTAGCCACGATCAGGTCATTGTCTTTAATCGTCAGATCGGTAATAGGCACTTCAGGTAAATTCAGCTGAAAAGGCTTCCAGTTAGCACCATCATCAAAAGAAATATACATGCCATATTCAGTTCCGGCATACAATAAACCGGCACGTTGCTTATCTGCACGTACTACCCTGGCAAAATGATTGGCAGGTATACCATTGGTAATTAATTTCCAGGTTTTTCCATAATCCTCCGTTTTATAAATGTATGGCCTGAAATCATCAGATTTATAACGAGTACCCACTACATAAGCTGCGCCCTTTTTAAACGGATCAACATCAATACTGTTAAACATCATCCATTCAGGCATACCCTTAGGGGTTACATTTTGCCAGTTCTTACCCCCATCTTTACTCATAAATAACAAACCATCATCACTTCCAGACCATAGCAGATCGGGCTCTAAGGCCGATTCTGTAGCCGTAAAAATGGTACCATAATATTCTACACTCGTATTATCTTTAGTTATTACACCACCGCTGGGCCCCTGCTTAGTCTTATCATTACGGGTCAGGTCGCCGCTAATAGCCTCCCACGATTGGCCTTCATTTTCTGTTTTAAACAGCACATTACCGGCAGCATATAAACGCTTTGGGTTATTAGGCGAAAAGAAGATCGGGAAATTCCACTGGAAACGGTATTTCAACACATCGGCACCGGCACCCATGGGGTTATCTGGCCAAACCGAAACCGCCCGGTTCTCTCCTGTTCTATGATCATAACGAGATAAATAACCACCATAATTACCGCCGTACACAATATCCGGATTTAGCGGATCGGCTACCACATAACCCGATTCGGCCCCTGCTGTAGGCTCCCAATCTTTATCGGTAATGGCCCCGCCATAAGTACGGGAAAGAATACGGAAAGTAGAATTATCCTGCTGGGCACCCAAAATACGGTAAGGAAAATGGTTATCAGTACTTACACGATAGATCTGCGAAGTAGGCTGCGTGTTGTAGTCGCTCCAGTTGGCACCGCCATCAAAACTTACCTGAGCACCTCCGTCATCGCCAATAACCATTCTGTTTGGATCTTTAGGATCTATCCACAAATCATGATGATCGCCATGCGGCGTACTAATAGACTGGAAAGTTCTTCCGCCATCGCGGGATCGCAAGAAATTCACGTTCAACACATATACCTGATTCTCATTTTTAGGATCAACAAAAACCTTAGAATAATACCAGGCCCGCTGGCGAATTTCATTCTCGCTATTGGTTTTTGTCCAGGTCTCTCCGCCATCATCCGAACGGAACAGACCGCCAGTCTTAGATTCAATGATAGTAAAAACACGATCGGGATTGGAAGGACTAACCGCCACGCCCAAAATACCCAAAGTATCTTTTGGCAGGCCCTTGCTTCTCGAAATATTCTTCCAGCTTTCGCCGCCATCCGTACTCTTCCATAAACCGCTGCCCTCGCCGCCACTCTCCATACTATAAGGCGTTCTGATTACCCGCCAGGTAGTAGCATAAAACACCTTAGGGTTCTCAGGCTCCATAACCAGATCTACCGCACCGGCCAGGTTATTAGAGAATAAAACTTTTCTCCAGCTTTTGCCGCCATCAGTAGTTTTAAAAACACCACGCTCCTCATTAGGGCCAAACAAATGCCCCACTGCAGCTACCCAAACAATGTCTGGATTTTTAGGATGAATAATGATACGGGTAATATGGCGGGTATCCTTTAAGCCTAAATTCTTCCAGCTCCGGCCGCCGTCATCACTCCTCCACATACCTTCCAATCCTTCGCTCACATTGCCACGCATGGTATTCTCACCCTGTCCAACATAAATAATGCTCGGATCAGAAGGGGCTAAAGCAATGGCACCAATGGTGCTGCCAAAATATTTATCCGAAATATTTTTCCAGTTATTACCACCATCAGCCGTTTTCCATACCCCGCCGCCGGTAGCGCCCATATAGAACACATTCTTTTCATTCGGATCGCCCACTACAGCGGCACTACGCCCCCCACGGAACGGACCAATTAATCGGTATTTCATTTGGCTGTACAACACACTGTCGTATGCAAAACGAGTATTAGTTGAGGATGATTTAGTTTTTTGCTGTGCCGATAATCCTACCGAAAATAAGGTTACGACTACTAAAAGGATACTTCTTTTCATGTTAATTCAATTGGATGGATTAAAGTAAACAATTTCAATCAGATAAAAAACCAGCCCCCTTTTCGTAATAGATAATTTACATCCTACAGCATGATACAACAAAGCCCAAAAGCCCGGGCCCGACAAAACGGCGGGCCATGCGTAAAGGCCTGTCCGAAGGACTCCTTTGAAGTGGGCGGAAGCATCGTTTTGTCTTGATTTTTTGGTTCCTTTTTTATCAAGAAAAAAGGAACAAAGAAAAACACAAACAGCAGGTATACACTTCGGTAAAATCAAACACTTCAGAAAAGCTTTTGGTCTAACCCAAAGGCTTTTCTTATTTTTATTCCAGCGTATAACTTAAAACTCACAACCTACTCTATGAAACTCCATACTATCGATACCGGACTATTTAAACTCGACGGCGGTGCCATGTTTGGCGTGGTACCCAAAACCATGTGGCAAAAACTCGTTACACCCGACGAAAACAATATGTGCACCTGGGCCATGCGTTGTCTTTTGGTTGAAGATGGGAACCGATTGATATTGATAGATAATGGCATCGGCGATAAGCAGGACGAAAAATTTAAGGGTCATTTTCATTTACATGGCGATGATACTTTGGATAAATCGCTACATAAATTAGGTTTCGATAGATCAGATATTACCGATGTATTCCTCACCCATCTCCATTTTGACCATTGCGGGGGCTCCATCATCCGCGAAGGCGAAAAATTAAAACCTGCTTTCGAAAACGCCACTTATTGGAGCAATGAAAAACATTGGAATTGGGCTATTAATCCGAATGATAGGGAAAAAGCCTCTTTTTTAAAAGAAAACATTTTGCCCATTCAGGAAAGCGGGCAATTGAAATTTATTGCCGACCAGGATGGCATAGATTTTACCGAACAGATGAAGATTCGCTTTGCCTATGGCCATACCGATGCCATGATGCTGCCGCAGATACAATATAAAGATCAAACCCTGGTTTACATGGCCGACCTGCTGCCTTCGGCAGCACATTTACCCATACCTTATGTAATGGCTTACGATATGTTTCCGCTGCAAACTCTTAATGAAAAGAAGGCGTTTTTAGAAGAAGCGGTTACTAACAATTATATCTTATACTTTGAGCACGATGCCCAAAACGAATGCGCATCGCTAAAGCAAACTGAAAAAGGAGTCCGCGTAAGCGAAACTTTTAAATTAAGCGAATTATAAACTCATTTACATTTGAAAAAAAGCCCGCTAAACCTTACTTTAGCGGGCTTTCTAATTTACATGCAGCTCACTCGTTTAGATATTAAAGGTTTTAAAAGTTTTGGCGACAAGATCACCATTAACTTTAACGAAGGCGTAACGGCCATTGTAGGGCCAAACGGCTGCGGTAAATCCAACGTGGTAGATGCTATCCGCTGGGTATTAGGTGAACAGAGCACACGCATGCTCCGTTCAGAAAAAATGGAAAACATCATTTTTAACGGAACCAAAAATAGAAAACCTTCCAATTTGGCCGAAGTGTCCCTAACCTTCGACAATACAAAAAATATACTGCCAACGGAATTTTCGCAGGTTACGCTTACCCGAAAACTGTACCGCACCGGCGAAAGCGAATACCGCCTAAACGATGTTCAATGCCGTTTAAAAGACATTACCGATTTATTTCTCGATACCGGAATTGGGTCTGATTCCTACTCCATCATCGAGCTGAAAATGATCGATGAGATCATTGCCAACAAAGAAAATTCAAGAAGAGCATTATTTGAAGAAGCATCGGGCATATCTAAATATAAACTACGTAAAAAGCAGACCTTCTCTAAGCTAAAAGATACCGAAGCCGACCTAAGCCGTGTGGAAGATATTTTATTTGAGATTGATAAAAACCTGAAGACCCTGGAGAACCAGGCTAAAAAAGCAGAGCGATATTACAAGCTCAAAGAGCAATACAAAGCTTTGAGTGTTATGCTGGCTTCTTTCCGCATTATTGGCTTTCGCGATGCCTTAGACAAATTAGAAGAACAAGAACAGCAGGAAACCGAAGGCCGTTCGGCCATCAGCACCAGCATTGATACCTTAGAAGCCGCCCTGCAGCAGCAAAAACTAGATAACCTTAGCAAAGAACAAAACTTGGCAGTACAGCAAAAGGCTACCAACGAGTTCATTGCCAAAATAAGAGCCTACGAAAGCGATAAAAAGCTTAAGAACGAACAGCTCCGCTTTTTAGAAGATAAAGAGACCCGACTTAAAGACGAACTCGAAAAAGACAAGAACCAGCTAAACCACGTCATCTACAATCAGAAAAGATTACAGGAAGAACTGGAGCAGGAAAGCACCCTTTTCAAAAACCTGCAAACTGAACTCGAGAAACAAAAGCAAAGCGTAGATGCCTTGCGTATTAAACAGCAGGAAGCTAAAGCCGAGGTCGATCAGCTGAATAAAGAAAATCAGGCTTTCCAAAACGAATTGCACCAGCTGGAAAAAGACCTGACCATTCTGCACATACAAAAAGACGCCTTGCAGCAGGAAAGCACCCGCAACATAAGCGATGCCCAGAGCAAAGAAACCGAACTGAACGAGTTCAACAAGGTTCTGGCGGAGCTCGAAAACCGGCTTCAAACTCAAAAACAGGAATTTGAACTGGCACAAAAACTCGAAAATGATTTACAGGAACAGATTAAGCAGATACAAGAACTCCTGGAAAGCCAAAAGCAAGACTTAATTTCCGAAAACCGGAAATTGGATGCTAAACAGAACGAGTATAACCTTACCAAATCAATGGTCGATAGTCTAGAGGGCTTCCCCGAGTCTATCCGTTTTCTGAAAAAGAATGCCAGCTGGGCTAAACAAGCCCCGCTCCTTTCCGATATTCTGTTCTGTAAAGAAGAATACCGCATTGCCATAGAGAATTACCTCGAGCCTGTAATGAACCATTATGTGGTACAGAGCCAGGCCGAAGCGGTGCAAGCCATTCAACTGCTAAGCGATGCCGCCCAGGGACGAGCCAACTTCTTTATTCTCGAAGCCCTTAAAGCTCATAAAAAAACAGCATCGGCCGCAGGCCAAAACCTCATCTCGGCTTTAGACATTATAGAAGTAGACAAACAATATCGTCCGCTTTGCGAAATGTTATTGCACCAGGTGTACCTCATTAAAACCGGCGAAGAAGAGGAAGAACTGGCCAAAGCCCTCCCCGATGCAGAACAGGTAATTTTAAGTAGCAGCGGAAAATACAGTAAGAACCGTTACGGCATGTCTGGCGGATCGGTAGGTTTGTTTGAAGGCAAGCGCATAGGCCGGGCCAAAAACCTCGAGAATTTAGCCAAAGAGATTAAAATGCTCGAGAACAATATTCAGAACCTGAGCAGCAACATAGCGCAGGAAAGCCAAAAACTAGAAAGCCTTAAAGCCGCTTCGCAGCAAAGCCAAAACCAGCAAAAAGAGCAGCAGATCAATGGCCTGAACAACGAATACATCTCCATAAAGACCAAGCAGGAACAATACCTCGCCTTTATGGAAAACAGCCGTAACCGAAAGCAGGATATTGAAACCAAAATAGAAAGTATTACCCTGGAACTAGAAAAAGCCGAGCCCCGTTTAGCTACGCTTAAAGCAGAGAAAGAAATAAAGCAAAATCTCTTTGTTCAGAAACAGCAAGATTACCAAGTGCTGGCCGATGAACTGACGAGTCAATCTACGGCTTACAATCAGGAAAATATCCGTTTCCACCAGCAGCAAAACAAAGTATCGGGCTTAGAAAAAGATCTCGAATATCGCGGTAGTCAGTTTAAAAACCATAGCGAACGTATTGCCACCAACACCGTAGAGCTGGAAAAAGCACAAGCAGAAATAAAAGAAACCCTACAGCATGTAGACCACTCTGATGGTGATCTGATAGCCATGTACGAGCAAAAAGAAGCCCTAGAAAAAGGATTACAGGAACTCGAACAAGCCTATTACGCTTCGCGGGGTGCCATTACCGAAGCAGAAAATGCCATAGCCGATCAGCGGCGCAAAAAAGAACAGGCCGAATTCATTGCCAACGAGATTAAGGACAAGAAAACCAACCTTAAATTAGAGTTAAATGCCTTGAAAGAGCGTTTATCGGTTGAATTTTCTATCGATATCGAAGATTTATTAGATAACGAAATCCCGCAAGGAGAAAATGAAGACGATTTAAGAGATAAGACCGATAAACTCAAAAAACAAATCGAAGACTTTGGTGCCATCAACCCAATGGCCATGGAAGCCTATCAGGAAATGAATGAACGCTACCATTTTATTCAGGCCCAGAAAAAAGATCTCTTAGATGCTCGGGAATCTCTTTTAGAAACCATTAAAGAAATAGACGATACGGCCAAGACCAAATTCATGGACGCCTTTAC
>JBJTNQ010000009.1:0-4863 GCA_046074105.1 Sphingobacteriaceae bacterium
AACACCTTTTGAGCGCAGCGCCAATAAAAACACCACCGCTACTTATGCCGAGGCGATAGCTTATTATCAGCAATTAGATAAAATCTACGATCAGCTTAAGCTGATTGCCTGCGGACCAACTGATATTGGTAAACCGCTGCACTTGGCGGTTTTATCTAAAAATAAAATATTCGATCCGTCGGTACTACGCCAGCAGAATAAACGCATTATTCTGATCAATAATGGTATTCATCCCGGCGAACCGGAAGGAATAGATGCCAGCATGATGCTGGTGCGTGACTTGTTGAAGAATAACCTGTTGCCAGATAATGTGGTGCTTTGTTTCATCCCGATTTATAATATTGATGGAAGTTTAAACCGATCTTCTACTTCGCGGGCCAATCAGAACGGACCTGAAGCGTATGGCTTTCGTGGTAATGCCCAGAACCTCGACCTGAATCGCGATTTTATTAAAACCGATTCTGAAAATTCCCGCTCCTTTCAGCAAATTTTTAATACCTGGCAGCCGGATATTTTTGTAGATAATCATACCAGCAACGGTGCCGATTATCAATACACCATGACCTTAATTGATACCCAGCAGGATAAACTGAGCCCTATCTTGGCCAATTTTATGACCAATAAATTGACGCCAGCCCTTTTTAAAGGCATGAAGGCTGCAGGTTGGGAAATGACCCCATATGTAGATCATGTGGGCGAAACGCCAGATTCGGGTATCGAAGCATTTCTAGAAATCCCACGTTTTAGTACCGGATATGCTGCTTTGCACCAAACTATGGGCTATGTACCCGAAACGCATATGCTGAAACCTTTTGGCCAGCGGGTGCAGGCTACTTATGAGTTAATGAAATGTTTCATCAAATTCGCCCAAGAAAACAGTGCAGCCATTGCTGCCGTAAAAAAGCAGGCAGCAGAAGCAGTTAAGCAGCAAACGGAATTTGCTTTGAACTGGAAATTGGACCAAACCAAGGTAGATAGCCTAAGTTTTAAAGGGTTTGAAGCCGGCCATAAGCCCAGCGGTATTAGCGGCGAAACCCGGTTGTATTACGATAGAACAAAACCTTTTCAAAAAAATATTCCCTGGTTTAAGCATTATGAAGCCAGCCTTAGTGTAACAGCACCTAAAGCCTATATTATTCCGCAGGCCTGGCAAAAAGTGATTGATCTCTTGAAGTTGAATGGAGTAAAAATGCAGCAATTACCACGCGATACAGTATTGGATCTGGAAATGTATTACATTACGGATTATAAAAGTCCGGTAAAGCCATATGAAGGACATTATCTGCATACCCAGGTTATGGTCAAACCGGTGCGGCAGACTGTGCGTTTCTATGCCGGCGATTATATGGTAAATGTAGATCAAACTAAAAACCGATATATTGTAGAAACACTCGAGCCCCAAGGTGTGGATTCTTTCTTTGCCTGGAATTTTTTCGATGCTATTTTAGGCCAGAAGGAGTATTTTTCTAATTATGTTTTTGAAGATACAGGTGCTGAAATTCTTAACAAGAACCCGGAATTGAGAAAACAATTAGAGGAAGAGAAATCTAGGAACCCGGCTCTGGCTAAAAGCGGTTCAGCACAACTGGATTGGGTTTATCGACACTCAGATTACCTGGAGAAGACGTTTATGCGTTATCCGATTGGGAGAGTAGTTGATTAGTAGTGAGATTTGAGTAGTGAGTATGGAGATATAAATAGCCCAAAAATTTCGTTATGGGTTAATGCATAAATAAAAGAGTTAAAAGTATGGGTAAAAGCCATGGCTTTGGTAACCGAGGTCTACCAAGTGACCGTAAATTTTCCTGATAAAGAAAGATATGGTTTAGTAAGTCAAATAAATCGAGCGGCAGTTTAAATACCCGCCAATATAGCGGAGGGAGCGGGTAGAAATTCCACTAAAGAGTTTATACAGTTTTTGTCAATCGCTAATGCCTCATCTTATGAACTAGAAACTCAGCTAATTCTCTCAAAAAATTTAAACTATATCGACGAAAAGTCACTTAATTTGCTGCTACAAGAAATTGATGAGCTACAAAAGATGAATTACAGTCTGCAAAAAAGTCTCAATACTCAATACTAATTACTCACTACTCTATAAAATGCAAGAATATATTATCCAAACCCCCGTTGCCAGCATTATTTTTCTATTTACCGTAGTAACCAGTGTTTATGCTTTTTATAACCAAGAGGTGTATGGCAAATTGATGCTTCATCCATATAGTGTAAGCCGTGGCCAAAGGTTGTTTTCCCTCATCAGCAGTGGGCTGATTCACAAAGACTGGATACACCTGCTGGTCAATATGATGTCTTATTACTTCTTTGCTTTTCAGCTGGAAAGCACCATGGCTTCTTTAAGTTCTTGGGGACATTGGCAGTTCGGAATCTTATACCTACTGTGCATGGTGTTGAGCGATATCCCTTCAGTATGGAAACATAAAGACCATTTCTGGTATAATAGTTTGGGAGCTTCTGGAGCCGTTTCGGCCGTAGTTTTCAGCTATATTTTATTTTATCCGATGACCCGGATGATGATCCTGCCTATCCCGATTCCTATTCCGGCAGTTTTATATGGATTTTTGTTTTTAGGCTATTGTTGGTATGCATCGCGGCACGCCAATGATCATATTAACCATGATGCGCACTTTTATGGAGCGATCTCAGGACTGATATTGACCATTTTATATTATCCGGATATTGTACCCTTTTTTGTTGGAAAGTTAATGAGTTAAATCGCTATCTAAAAGGCTTTTTAAACCTTAAAGGTAGTGTGAGGTATAAAGTAACTAGATGATATTGATTGATTGTGATACTGAGCGTTGGGTAGACAAAACGGCGGGCCAAGAGTAAATGCCTGTCCAAAGGACTCCTTTGGAGTGGGTGGAAGCATTGTTTTGTCTTGACATTTCCTTTCTTTTTGGTCAAGCAAAAAGAAAGAAGAAAAACATTAGAGATTTCTCCTCTCCGCATGTTGGCGGATCGTCGAAATGACGGTTTATTAAAAAAAACTCATCGGTTTTTCCGGATCCTTGATGATCTCAAATAGAGTATAGCCCCATGGTTTCCAGAAATTTTCTAAAACTTGTCCGTAAGTCTTATTTTCCCAATAATCGAAAATAGGTTTACTACTAATACCTTGTAAGGGCATAGGCTCTATATAAACCGCATCTTTGGTTGGTATAATGGTATATTCCGGCAAACGGTTAAACAAGTAGGCCGAATAGAAAAATCGGGCACAAATCTCTTCGAACTGAACGGGCTTTAATACCCGGGAATCTATCTGATTTAAAATATCCTGATGATAAGCGGCATTGGCGCCATTATCCTGCAGGCAGGCAATGATGCCGAAATCTCCAGCCCTCAGGCTGAAACACAAGGTGTTGATCTCATCGCGGTAGCTAAAAAAATCAGCTTCTTGGTCGAGTTTAAAAACCCGAATGCTCCATGGATTTTGTACTTCAAAAACCATAGGCCGTATTAAGGACTGCAGCATCAAATGCAGATTCCCGAATTTATAAGCTAAAGATTGCGACAGGTTAAATGCTTCGCCCTGAGCGATTTGTTGGCGTATGCCTTGCCTTACTTCATGATAAATAATACCATAAACCAGTTTGGCTATCCATTGAAAAAGACGTTCTTCGGGCAGGGCCTTCACTGCAGCGTATCCATCGGCGAAAGCCAAAGCAATTTCTTTTTCTAAAGGCTCCAGCCACTCCTGGTAAACTCCGGCTGCACAGGGAATTTTGATGTTTTTATAAGTGGTTAAACTTTCGTCTAATAATTTAAAAGCTTGGTCCTCCAAACCAAAACGCTGCATAAACCAAGCCGAAAATACGCTGATCTCTTCTTCGGCCGAATGGATTGTTTCTCCGCTTATAAAACAATACTGCGGACTAAACTGAAAGGTTTTAAAGGGCTCGTACAGCGGAGAAATCATGGTCCAAAGGTAAGCATTTGAAGGTATTTTCGCATTTTTTCACTTAATTCGTGAACTGAAACAAGAGTTTTGAAAATCGAACTTAGCTATACTCCTTTCGAATTGCAGCTGAAATATCCGTTCAGCATTTCGGGGTTCTCACGCACAGCTACTCCGCTGATGCTGCTAGAGCTAAAATATGAAGGCTTAACCGGTTATGGAGAAGCTTCTATGGTGCCTTATCATGGAGAAAGTATAGCTACCGCGATGGATTTTCTGGCCAAAGTAAAGCTCAACTGGCTAAAGCCGCCTTTTGATTTTGATGAGCTATTGGCTTACCTCGATAATCTGGCACCGGGTAACCCGAATATTAAGGCCGCTATTGATATTGCACTGCACGATCTGCAGGGTAAGCTGGAAGGCAGACCTTGTTATACGATGTTTGGTGCCGATCCTGCAAATATGCCACAAACCTCCATTACCATTGGTATGGACAGGCCGGAGATCATTCTCAAAAAAGTAAAAGAGGCCGAAGCGGCTGCTATTTTGAAAGTGAAATTGGGTGGCGAGGCCGATAAGATTTTGATACAAACCATCCGCTCGGTAACAGACAAACCTTTATTTGTAGATGCCAATCAGGGTTGGGAAGACCGATCGCAGGCGCTAGATCTCATTCACTGGTTACAAGAGCAGGGCACCTTGCTCATCGAGCAGCCGATGGATAAGAACAATTGGAACGATAATGCCTGGATTACGGAGCAGAGCCCTATTCCTATTTTAGGCGATGAGTCTATTCAGCGCCTGGTCGATGTAGATAAAGCCAAAGGCGTTTACCATGGTATCAATATCAAACTGATGAAAAGTGCCGGCATGGACGAAGCCTTTCAAATGATCCGGCGTGCCCGGGAGATGGATCTCAAAATTTTGATTGGCTGCATGAGCGAAAC
>JBJTNQ010000010.1:0-11659 GCA_046074105.1 Sphingobacteriaceae bacterium
GGCGGTATAAGTAGAATCTGAGGTAGTTTGCGCTACCATCTCTACCTTATTTTTCAAATTGGTAGTTTGGTACATCTGCTCATAAATGGGGCGGTAAGCCAATATAGCAAAGCACATCCCGGCCATCATAATTGGTTTACGGCCAATTTTATCAGAAAGCCAGCCAAAAAATACAAACAAAGGGGCACCCATTAATAAAGCTATCGCGATGAGGGTATCCGATTGCATGGGGTCTACATTACAAACTTTCTGAATAAAACTCATGGCATAGAACTGGCCGGTATACCAAACCACGCCCTGCCCCATGGTAGCACCAAATAATGCCAATAGCACAAATTTGAAATTCGTTTTATTGCCAAAGCTTTCCTTTAAGGGGTTGGTAGAAGTTTTCCCCTCGGCTTTCACCTTCGCAAAAAGCGGAGACTCATGCATGTTTCTACGAATCACATAAGAAATCACCACCATCAGAATAGAAACCAGGAACGGAATACGCCATCCCCAGTCATTAAACGCTTCTTTAGACAACGACTGACGAGTGGCTAAGATCACTAAAAGTGAAACAAACAAACCCACAGTGGCAGTGGTCTGTATCCACGAAGTCCAATAACCACGAGCTTTTGCCGGCGCATGCTCGGCCACATAGGTAGCCGCACCGCCGTACTCTCCGCCCAGAGCTAAACCTTGTAATAATCGAAGAATTAACACCAGCAAAGGCGCAAAGAAACCAATAGTTTCATAAGATGGCACACAGCCTATGGCAAAAGTGGCTCCGCCCATCAGCAATAAAGTAACCATAAAGGTATACTTACGACCAATGAGATCGCCCAGGCGGCCAAAGAATAAAGCACCAAACGGACGCACCACAAATCCTGCAGCAAAGGTGGCCAGGGTAGCCAAAAATGCGGCTGTAGGATTGGTTTCCGGAAAAAATTTGGTGGAAATTACGGTGGCCAAACTTCCAAAAATATAGAAGTCATACCACTCGATCAGGGTGCCTACGGACGATGCTCCGATTACACCCCAGAGTTGCTTTTTTGCTGTTGCTGGGCTACTTGCTGTTTTCGACATGTTGGTTTAGGTTTTACCGCTCTTAAATCTGATTTGAAAGTTATAAATAAAAACCTTTAAATATTAAATTGTTTAAACAAGTATATATTCGGCGTTAAACAACAAAAATGTGTTCACGATGGAGCCAATGAATATGCCCGTTTTAATTTAGATCTTCCATTGACGCCTTTGACCAAGATTAAATCTAAAACCTGTTTAAACGTATTAAAATGCTTTATTCTTTAAAATTAAAGGAATTATTGTGTATTTTGAGCCACACCTACCGTTTATTGAAAACTTTCACCATTTTACAGTATTACAATGCACCAAGAGTCAGTAGGATTATCCGCTTTTAAAAACCTGGTAGGTTTAAAATTTCAGTTGTACAACAGTTTATTTACCTCTTTACCTTTTCATCGTATTGAAAAGACCGGGATTCTATTGTCCCTATTGCTGAATAACTGCGAAGAAGGCTATAAAAAGAAGCAGAGTCCGGTAGAAATTGTAGAAGAGTTCTTATTAAAATACACCCAGTTTATCAGCGAAAGCGATAAAACGGATCTTTTATTCCGCTTTGTACAGTATGTAGAACGCCAGGTGGTTTTGTTTGATGCTTTGGAAGATTCTGCTTTTGCCCAGGTAAACGACATGAGCGGTGCAGGGACCTTAAAACACTTAGAGTCTGAAATTATACAGGGTGAAAAAGTGGACGAACTGGCTAAGAAACTGGAAGATTTCTGCATCCGTTTGGTTTTAACGGCCCATCCAACGCAATTTTATCCAGATACTGTTTTGGGGATAATCAATGACCTGTCTAAAGCCATTGGCGAGAACAATGTGAACCAGATCAACATGTATTTGCAGCAATTGGGTAAAACGCCCTTCTTTAAAAAGCAAAAACCTACGCCATACGATGAGGCCATCAGCCTGATCTGGTATATGGAAAATGTTTTTTACCAGTCTTCGGGTAAAATTATCTCTAATCTTAAAAATCAGTTTTCAGATAGTATTTCTAAAGATAACCCGATCATTAAAATGGGATTCTGGCCCGGTGGCGACCGCGATGGCAATCCATTTGTAAATGTTGATGCTACTTTAAAAGTTGCCGATGCTTTACGCGGAAGCATCATTAAATGCTACTATCTAGACATTAGAAAGCTAAAACGCCGCCTTACTTTTAAGGGAGTAGAACAGCCCCTGGCAGATTTGGAGCGCAAATTATATAACAACATTTTTATACCGGGACAAAAAACCGATCTGAGCAAACAAGAGATACTCGATACGCTTAACCAGATAAGAGATACTTTGGTTTACAAACACAATAGTTTGTTTGTGAGTTCGGTAAATAACCTGATTAATAAAGTGGAAACTTTTGGTTTACACTTTGCCTCTTTAGATGTGCGCCAGGATAGTTCGGTGCATGGCAGGGTGCTGGAAGCAATAGCCGAAAAATCTGCTGCATTGCCAAAAAATTATGCCGATTTAAATGAAGTAGAGAAAGTGAAAACACTTGCTGCACTTCAGGAAAATAATGGATCTTTTGATCTGGAGGATGACCTGTTTGCCGATACCATTGCTACCATGCAATCTATTAAGACCATTCGCCAGTTTAATGGGAATGAGGGTTGCGACCGCTACATCATCAGCCAGTGTAATAGCGCTTTAAATGTGATGGAGGTGTATGGGCTTTTCAAATTAAGCGGATGGTCTAAACGAGAATTGAAGATGGATATTGTTCCGCTCTTCGAAACCATTGATGATTTGCAGAATGCCGGCGAGGTAATGAAAGACCTGTATGAAAACCCGGTTTATCGCGAACATTTAGCCCAAAGAAACCATCGGCAAACCATTATGCTTGGTTTTTCTGACGGCACCAAAGATGGCGGTTATTTAATGGCCAACTGGAGTATTTATAAAGCCAAGGAAGAATTATCACGCATTTCGGAAACTTATGGAATAGACGTAGTATTTTTTGATGGCCGTGGCGGCCCTCCGGCACGTGGCGGTGGCAAAACACATAAATTTTATGCCTCTATGGGTAAGAACATCTCTAATAAAGAGATACAATTAACCATTCAGGGGCAAACCGTGAGCTCTAATTTCGGTATCATTGATTCTGCTCAGTTCAACATCGAGCAGCTGATCCATGCTGGTATCTCTAACGATCTATTCTCCTCCCGTCAGGTTACTTTAGGTAAAGAAGAAGAAGCACTTATTCAGGAATTGGCTTCAGAAAGTTTGACATCGTACCTCAACTTAAAAACCGATCCGAACTTTATGAACTACCTGAGCCACGTAAGTCCGCTCAGGTTCTATGCTGAAACCAATATCGGATCGCGGCCGGCCAAGCGTGGTTCTTCATCCCGAATGGAATTAAAAGACCTGAGAGCCATTCCTTTTGTTGGCGCCTGGAGCCAGTTAAAGCAGAACGTAACCGGATATTATGGGGTAGGTACCGCCTTAAAAAAGCTGGATGAAAGCGGCAGACTAAATGAAGTGAAAAAATTGTATGCCAATTCTTTATTCTTTAAAACGCTGATGGATAATTGCGAAATGGCGATGAAGAAATGCTTTTTCCCTTTAACAGAATCGCTAGCTCAGCATAAAATATATGGCGAAATCTGGACCCGCATTTATGAAGAATATGAATTAACTCAGCGTTATTTGTTCAAATTATCGGGCAATACCGAGTTAATGGCCGATTACCCGGTTGAACAACTTTCTATTCAAATGAGGGAGCGTATCGTATTGCCGCTGGTTACTATTCAGCAATATGCCATTACCAAAGTTCGCGAAGCCGAAGAGAAATTAATTAACTCGCCAGATAAGGAAACTTATGAAAAACTGGTTATGCGCTGCTCTTTCGGTATTATTAATGCCGGAAGAAACTCTGCTTAAAGTAGTTGACACGATCACAAAAAGGCCTTGATATTCATCGGGGCCTTTTTTGATAAACCCAAGACTTGCAAGGTTTTTAAAACCCCTTACAGGTCTATAATAATTATTTCCGAAAAGGATCTCTGCTTAACAATACAGAACTATACTTAAGACCTGCAAGGTTTCTAAAACCTTACAGGTCTATAATTATAAAACGTTTTAAAAACCTTACAGGTCTGTAATGAGATTAGCGCAACAAAAAAGGCCCCGATATTCATCGGGGCCTTTTTTGATCAATAGAACTCGGATTAGAATTTATAAACCGCTGCTACTAAGAAGTTACCACTAGATGAAGTTACCGCACCATTCGATTTAACAAATACCGATTCGGAGGCACTCTCTAATCTGATCTCCGGAATGATGGTTAAATTATCTACTTTAAAATTAGCCGATAAGGTGGTGGCAAAAACGCTGGCTGCTGTGCCAAATAATTCTAAGGCCGCTTTTTTATCGTTAAAATACTCGCCACGCAGGGTAAAACCTAAATTACTTTTCGGATCATAGTTCAGGTAGAGCGCAGATCCCCACCAGCTGCTCGAAGTACCCTCTTTTTTATACGAAGTAAGGGTACCATTATAGCCTAAACCAAACTGACTGCTTAAGGCACGGGTTAACACCAGATCGAACTGATTGGTTTTCGTGCCATCTTCCAATTTTCCTGCCTGGAAATTAAGATAAGCCTTGGTCAACTCATCGGCAGACGCAGTAGCAAACTGTGCCAGCACATATTTAGATCCGCCGTTAAACGATTTATGATCGGTAGGATCGGCAATACCTAACATGAAACTACTTTTGCCTGCGGTATATTCTGCTTTTAATCCGGTATGTGAAAACGGACCATAAGAGAACATATAACTCATGCTATAATTACGGTTGGCAAAGGGGTCTACCAATTCGTAACCCACATGAGTTGCCCAGCTGCCGGCCGTTAATTTCAGATGATCACTAAGGGCAAAAGACAGGTATAATTGTTTGATAAAAGAAGCGCCCGATTCGCCTGCCTCATTATACGAAAACTCATCAGCTCTTTTCCCGAAGCCCAGATCAGCAACAATATTTACTTTACTACCGGCATGCTCCAATTTAACAGAGGCCATACCTAGTTCAAATGAATCGTGTGAGCCGGTAAAACTGGTAAAATTATTCTCGGCCGATCTGGCAAAATCGTATTTGTAATAGGCATCGCCATAGCCTGAAATGCTTAGCGCAGGTTTAGCAGTTTCGGTAGTAGTTTGTGCATCGGCAATAAGCGTAGCGGCTGAGGCAATAAAAATTGCCAAAATTTTCTTTAACATTGTGATAAGTTTTAAGTGAACTAGATTGGTACAGCCGGTAAACTTTTGCAGAAGTTTACATCAAATGGCTGTACCTTTCTTTTTATTTAATTAATTGATTAAGGGCTTTTGAATTAATCCTTTTGTGAGGTAATCAATGTTCCCTGCACATATTTTTCATCGTGCTGAGAAGCATCTAATCCTAACTCTTCTTCTTCTTCGGTTACACGTAAAGGCTGTACAAAGTTGATGAATTTGAAGATGAGGAAAGAAACCACAAAGCTATACACCACGGCTATACTCATTGCTTTTAGCTGCGTAAGAAAAAAGCTGGCATTGCCATAAAATAATCCATCGTTTCCGAAAGAATTTACCGCTTTGGTTGCAAAAACACCGGTAAGCAGCATACCTACCATACCGCCAATACCATGACATGGAAATACATCCAGCGTATCATCTAAAGTCGATTTATGTTTTAACTGAACCGCCAGGTTAGAGATAATGGCAGCCACAACCCCAATAAATATACTTTGCGGAATGGCTACAAAACCTGCACCAGGTGTAATGGCTACTAAACCTACTACCGCACCAATACAAAACCCTAATACCGAAGGTTTTTTACCACGTAATACATCAAAAAACATCCATGATAAACCCGCCGCACCGGCAGCAGCGTTAGTAGTAGCAAAAGCAGAAACCGCTAAAGCATTTGCACCCAGAGCAGAACCTGCATTAAAACCAAACCAGCCAAACCACAATAAACCGGTACCAATTAATACATAGGGTACGTTTGCTGGTGGAATTTCTTTTCTATCTAGATGTACTTTTCTGCGTTTTAAAACCAAAGCACCCGCTAAAGCCGCACAGCCTGCAGAAATATGCACAACAGTTCCGCCTGCAAAATCTAAGGCTCCCAGTTTAAACAAGAAACCATCGGGGTGCCAGCTCCAGTGTGCCAGCGGTGCATATACCAAAATGCTGAACAATACCGTAAATAAAATATAAGACGTAAAACGAATGCGTTCGGCAACCGCTCCAACAACCAGCCCCGGAGTAATAATGGCAAACATTAGCTGGAACAGAGAGAATAAAGTTTTAGGGATGGTGGGTGCCAAACTCCATGGCCCATCAGAATTTACTCCCTGGTAAAACAAGTGAGTGAATGGATTACCAATAAATCCGCCAATAGAATCGCCAAAGGCAAGACTGTAACCTACTACTACCCAAAGTACACTTACCACACCCGCAGCAACCACACTTTTGATCATGGTAGAAATAACATTCTTACGATGCACCATTCCGCCATAAAAGAACGCCAGCCCGGGGGTCATTAAAAATACCAATGCAGTGGCAACCAGAATCCAGGCAACATCTGCTCCATTATATTTGGTAGTATCAGCAAAATCTGCAACCGGCTTCACAAAAATAGAAGCAATGGCTACAGCCGCTAACACCAGAAAAGGAGCAACGTTTCTAAACGTCAAAGTTTTTGTCATAATGATAAAATTTAGTTAAAAGTGAATAAATAATTTGCAGTTTTTTGAATTTCCTTCGGTTGATAAGCCTAAAATAATGATTTATTTTACATAAATGCTAGTTTTGTATAATTATTTTCAAAATAAATTGATTTTTATTAATATAATTTCAAAAATTAATAGAAGTAAATAAACAAATGGTAATATAAAATGAATATTAATAAGTTTTTTAGGATACAAAACTGTTTTTACCCGAATTTTATCGAATAAAAGTGATATTTTTTTATTTTTAAGAATAAAAACTATAAAAATTTAAGATTTTATAAATAAAAAAGGTCGTTCTTCGAAAAGAACGACCTTTAAATCCCATTTCGGGATCAATTTATACGCTGATCATCAGATTTTGATCCTTACTTTCCAAAAGCGAAGCGCCCATTAAGAACTCATCTACCTTACGGGCACATTCTCTGCCTTCGCTAATGGCCCAAACCACCAAACTCTGACCTCTCCTTACATCGCCGGCGGCAAATACTTTATTGATACTGGTATTAAACGCTTTTTCACTTGCTTTTACATTTCCACGTTCATCGGTTTCTACCCCCAGCTCATCTATTAAGCCATGGTGCTGCGGATGCACAAAACCCATCGCCAATAAAGCTAAATCGCAAGGAATTTCTCTCTCCGTTCCAGCTTTCTCTAAAAACTGTGCAGGTTTCCCCTCTTCAGTAAACTGCCACTCCAGATCAACAATCTTTAAAGCCTTCAAATTGCCGTTTGCATCGCCAATAAATTCTTTAGTAGCCACTGCCCAATGTCTTTCTGCACCTTCTTCATGCGAAGACGTGGTTTTAAGCGTCATCGGGTAAGTTGGCCAAGGCATATAAGACGCTCTGGTTTCGGGCGGTTTGGGCAATAGTTCAAATTGGGTAACCAATTTAGCACCCTGGCGATTAGAAGTACCTACGCAATCGCTTCCGGTATCGCCGCCACCAATTACCAGCACATTTTTTCCTTTAGCGCTCAACCCGGCCGAAAAAATATTACTTTCTGTTTGCGCATCGGCCAGTGGATCTTTAGCAGCATTGCGCTTGTTTTGCTGCTTTAAGAACTGCATAGCAAAATGTACGCCTTTTAATTCCCTGCCGGGGATGGGCAGATCACGCGGTATGGTAGAACCTCCCGCCAGCACAATAGCATGATATTCTCTCAACAAATCGTTCACACTTACATTTACACCCACATTGGCATGACAGCGGAATACTACCCCCTCTTCTTCCAGTAATTTTACCCGGCGGTCTATCACCCATTTCTCGAGTTTAAAATCGGGAATTCCGTAACGCAATAACCCCCCAGGTGCATCATCGCGTTCAAAAACCGTAACCGAATGGCCTGCACAATTCAATTGGGCTGCAGCAGCTAAACCTGCCGGACCAGAACCCACTACTGCTACTTTTTTACCGGTACGCAGCTGTGGCACTCTTGGCTTAACAAACCCCTTTTCAAAGGCAATTTCTATAATATGTTTCTCTATTTCTTCAATGGTTACCGGTGGCTGGTTGATACCCAACACGCAGGCACTTTCGCAAGGTGCCGGACAAATACGACCGGTAAATTCCGGAAAGTTATTAGTTGCGCTTAGAATCTCATAGGCTTCTTGCCAATTGTTGCGATATACTGCGTCGTTAAACTCCGGGATCACATTACCCAGCGGACATCCGCTATGACAAAAGGGAACACCGCAATTCATACAGCGGGCCGATTGATGATTTAATTGCTCTTCTGAAAATTTCTCTACGAATTCTTTATAATCCTTTACCCTGTCTTTTGCCGGTCTTTTGGCTGGCAGATCTCTGGTAAATTCTATAAAACCTGTTGGCTTACCCATGGTCTATATATTTTATACTATTAACGATCTTATTTATAAACTGCTACTTTTTGCTTTCTTTCGCTTAATACCCGCTTGTAATCTTTAGGGAATACTTTTACGAAGTTTTTCAGTTGATTTTCGAAATCACTTAAAATAAAAGCAGCTACTTTACTTTGGGTAGCATCAAGATGTTTCTGGATCATTGCTTTTAATTCTACGGCATCTTCGGCGTCTACCCGATCCAGATCGACCATTTCAGGATTCACATGCTGATTGAACTCTTCTTTAGTATCGTACACATAAGCAATCCCTCCGCTCATACCTGCAGCAAAGTTTCGGCCGGTATCACCCAAAATCACTACCCTACCGCCGGTCATGTATTCGCAACCATGGTCTCCTACTCCTTCAACCACTACATTGGCGCCAGAATTACGTACGGCAAAACGCTCACCTGCTTTACCTCTAATGTAAGCTTCGCCGGCAGTAGCGCCATAAAAAGCCACGTTTCCGATAATGATATTCTCTTCGGGAATGAATCCGGCCTGCTGATCAGGATAAACCAGCAATTTGGCGCCGCTTAATCCTTTGCCAAAATAATCGTTGGCATCACCTTCTAGCTCCTGCGTAATTCCGTGGGTATTAAAAGCACCGAAACTTTGTCCGGCAGTGCCCGTAAATTTAAAATGAAGGGTATTATCGGGCAGTCCGGCGGCACGATACTTTTTCGTGATCTCGTTAGATAAGATAGACCCTACTGTACGATCGGTATTTTTGATCGGGAACTCGGCATATACTTTTTCCTTCTTTTCGAGGGCAGGCTTTGCTTTTTCAAGCAATTGCCAGTCTAGCACATCGGCCATGCCATGATCTTGTTTTTCCTGGCAATACAAACCAATATGATCATCGGCCGGCTCTTTATATAAAATGGATGACAGATCCAGTTTACTATATTTCCAATGATTGATATTCTCTCTCATTTTCAAATATTCTACCTGGCCTACCATTTCATTTATGGTTCTGAAACCCAGCTCGGCCATGATCTCTCTCAATTCCTGTACAATAAAATGAAAGAAATTCACTACATGGTCTGGATCTCCGGTAAAACGATTACGCAATTCGGGGTCTTGAGTGGCTACACCAACAGGGCAGGTATTCACATGGCATTTACGCATCATGATACATCCTTCTACTACCAGTGCAGCGGTAGCAATACCCCATTCTTCGGCACCTAATAAAGCAGCCATAGCAATATCGCGGCCTGTTTTCATCTGGCCATCGGCCTGAACCACTACCCGGCTTCTGAGTTTATTTTTAACTAAGGTTTGATGAGTCTCGGCTAAGCCTAATTCCCAAGGTAGTCCGGCATGTTTAACAGAACTAACTGGAGAAGCACCCGTACCGCCATCGTGTCCGGCAATCAGGATCACATCCGATTTGGCTTTAGCTACTCCGGCAGCAATGGTACCCACCCCAGCCTTACTTACCAGCTTTACACTGATACGTGCATCGCGGTTAGCATTTTTTAAATCGAATATCAACTGAGCCAGATCCTCAATAGAATAAATATCGTGATGCGGAGGAGGAGAAATTAAACCCACACCCGGTGTAGCGTGCCTCACTTTACCGATCCATTCATCTACCTTATGGCCTGGCAGCTGGCCGCCTTCTCCGGGTTTTGCACCCTGAGCCATTTTAATCTGTAGCTCATCGGCTTCGGTAAGGTATAAACTGGTTACCCCAAAACGTGCTGAAGCTACCTGCTTAATGGCACTACGCATAGAATCGCCATTGGGCAGCGGGGCATAACGCTTTTCGTCTTCACCGCCCTCGCCGGTATTGCTTTTTGCTCCAATTCTATTCATGGCAATGGCCAGCGTGGTATGAGCCTCCCATGAAATAGAACCAAAGCTCATAGCACCGGTGGCAAAACGTTTGAAAATATTTGCTGCAGGTTCTACTTCATCGATAGAGATAGATGGCCTGTTGCTGGCAAAATCAAACAGGCTTCTTAATGTGGCTGCATGTTCACTTTGATCATTAATGAGCTTAGAATACTTCTTATAAGTAAGGTAATCATTGGTCTTGGTGGCATGCTGCAGCAAGTGTATGGTTTGCGGATTAAATAAGTGAAACTCTCCCTTGCGTTTCCATTGATACACCCCGCCTACTGGTAATCGGTCTACCGGAAGTTCTGTTTTGCTGAAAGAGAAATAGTGTTTGTAAAGGGTTTCTTTAGCAATTTCATCCAGCCCCATACCCTCAATCCGCGAAGTAGCACCGGTAAAATACTGCGAAACCACCTCGCTGTTTAAGCCAATAATTTCGAAGATCTGTGCGCCCTGATAGGATTGTAAGGTGGAGATTCCCATTTTAGAAAATACCTTTAACAAACCTTCATTTACTGCTTTAATATAGTTTTTCTTCAACTGCTCTTCTGATAGTTCAGTTTGCAGTTTACCAGTCTCCTTCATGTCTCGGATAGAAGACAAGGCGAGGTATGGATTAATCGCGGTAGCACCAAAACCTATTAAACAGGCAAAATGATGCACTTCCCAAACATCGGCAGCTTCTACTACAATACCTACCTGTCCACGCATACCCTTGCGTATCAGGTGGTGGTGCACCGCCGAAGTGGCTAATAAAGAAGGTATGGCGGCATGTTCGCTATCTACAGCACGGTCGCAAAGTACAATTACTTCATAACCATCGTTCACCGCATCTTCGGCATAACGACATAAGCGATCGAGGCCTCTTTTTAGCGAACCTGGCTTACCATCGGCACGGAAATAGGTTTGCAGGGTTTTTGCCTGGAACATTCCGGTATCTATACTGCGAAGTTTCTCTAATTCATAATTAGAAAGGATAGGTTGTTTTAAAGCAACGGTATGGCAGTTAATGGCTTCTTCATTTAATAAATTACCATTATTACCCAAGAAACTAGCCAGCGACATCACCATGCGCTCACGTATCGGATCGATTGGCGGATTGGTAACCTGGGCAAAAAGTTGTTTAAAATAAGATGCCAGATGCTGCGGCTGATCACTTAATATGGCCAAAGG
>JBJTNQ010000011.1:0-12192 GCA_046074105.1 Sphingobacteriaceae bacterium
CAATCCAAGGGTTTAAAGATGAAGTGCGATTACCATTTGAAAATTTTACAAGTGTCATAGTGTGTCCTCCTATTTTTATCAAATTCATCTCAAGGCCTGTACCAAGGCCAAAACGAAGCTACAAACAGGACAAAATGACACGCAATTGCGTGTTTAAACGACTAATTGTCAGTTTAATAGATTAATTATTAGAAAAAATGGCGCAATGAAGTATTAGTTAGCCTATCCTCAATTCTCCAATTCAATTTTTTCGATGTCCTTGATGTTAAAGTTTTCATTTTCTTCAAGCATCAAAATTTCAGAATTAAGAACCCTATGATGAGGTAAAATTTGGCCGGTTTTTAGTATAACCTTAACTAATTGATACCCCATTCCACTTTCGGGTACTCTTACCAACATATTAATAAGGCTATTGGATAATTTTAAAGTTCTTAACGACATGGCAATATATTTTAATAGGGTAATTGTTCAATTAGTGTTCCAATATTGGTGCCTTTTTCAAAATACACTTCTTTTCCTCCTCCTGACTGGCCATTTGCAGCTTGAACAACACCTCGTTGTAACGTTTCATGTAAATGAGGTTTAATATGGAAACTCCATTTTATTTCTTCATTACATGGCAATGCATATCTTGCAATAGGATTATCACTAGTTACTTTACAAAGCAGAAAATCTAGTGTTGTGGTGGTAAAGCTTCCAGGTTTGAGACACTTATTAAATTTATCAATTCTACGATCGTTGTCGAATGCAGAAAGGCGAACGAAAATTTCTTCTCCATTTGCAAATTCAACTTTATTCTCAATTGCTCCCCTTTCATCTTTCCCTTTTTGCTCTCCAAACATATTTCTCAATTGAGTCTCATTTAAAACCGTAATTGAGTGGAGCGTAATCATATTGGCACTCAACTTTACATTGAAAGTGCCTTCACTCATAATTCTTTTTATATGAGAACCTTCATAACCATTCATTTCAACTACAAGTTCTGAATTTAATACAATAAATTTTTCAAAATTGTAATTTCCTGTTTGCCTGGCTTGAATAACCTGGTAGCCCATACCCGTTTCGGGTCTGTTAATTAATTCGTTTTCTTGTAAAACACCAAGTTTATAAATCATCTTATATATTTAAATAAAGATAAAATTATAAACTAAAAAGTAATTTTAAAGAAAAAAGAATCGATAAGCGAAATTATTTATCTGGAAGACTGAGTTAAGTTAAATTGCTCTATTTGAGGAAATGAAAGCAAATAAGAATCTAGGGCTCTGATCCTGTTTTTGCGACCAAAAATGAGTAAGGTAACCATTAGCTTATCTTGCTTCTTAACCACCTCCAGGCGGGTTAGAGATAATTTAGCATTCTTTAAATAGGTTTCTACCTCCACCAACGATTCTATACTATCATCTTTAAACATAATAACCAATGACTTACGATGGTGCACCCAGTCGAGCAAATTTTCCAAACCATGGAAAACAGAAAGTATAAACACTACAATAAGAGCCAGTGAAATACTCAAATTATAATCTGAAAGGCCAACCACCATCCCAATGGCTGCAGCCATCCAGATAACCGCTGCGGTGGTCAATCCGGTTACCGAATAATTATCTTTAAAAATAACGCCTGCACCAATAAAACCAATACCAGTAATAATATTGGCAATTACCCGGTCATCGCCCATACGCTCGGAAATCATGGTAAATACGGTAGAACCGAGGGTTATGAGAATTAAGGTTCTAAAACCTGCCGACTTATTGCGGTATTCTCTTTCGAAACCCAATAAGGCACCACAGGCAACCGAAATTCCAATTCTTAACAGATCATCAGACGCTATCATTATCGAATTATTTAAAATATCTTACCAGGATTTAATATCCCCTTCGGATCAAATACCTGCTTTATTCCACGCATCAGGTTTAAATGCAAGTCGGAATATTTAACAGACATGTAATCTTTCTGTACCAACCCTATTCCGTGCTCCCCGGAAATGGTACCCCCTAATGAGACCGTTAATTCAAAGATCTCTCTGATACCTTCTTTAAGCTTGGTATTCCAATCCAGATCGCTCATTTCGGCCTTTATAATATTAACGTGCAAATTGCCATCACCGGCATGTCCGTAACAAACAGACTGAAAACCATATGCTGCCCCAATAGTTTTGATTCCGGCAATCAATTGAGGTAGGGCCGCCCGGGGCACTACGGTATCTTCTTCTTTATATACCGAATTCGATTTTACCGAAACCGACATGGTTCGGCGCATTTTCCAAAGTTCTTCTTTCTGAGCAGAAGTATCGGCAAAAAGCACATCCAACACGGCAAAGGCTTCTAAAACCGTGTTAATACTTTCGCAGGCTGCAAACAATTGATCCAGATCATTACCATCTACTTCAATTAAAAGGAATGCAGCCGCATCTGCTTTCAGATCAAATACAATATGGTCTTTCTCAATTACCCATTCCAGGCCCTTACGCTCCATAAATTCTACCGCCGAAGGCACAATTCCAGCTCTAAAAATAGCCGAAACAGCCGCACAAGCCTGTTCATTAGATCTAAATGATGCCAGCATTAACAAATCTTGAGTAGGTTTCGGGATCAACTTAACCACAATTTGGGTAACAATGCCCAAGGTACCTTCAGAACCGATCATTAATTGAGTTAGGTTATAACCCGATGCATATTTTAAGGTATTGGCCCCGGTCCAGATGATTTCGCCCGTAGGCAGAACCACTTCCAGGTTCAGAATATATTCCCTAATAGTACCATATTTTACTACTCTGGGGCCTCCACTTCCGTGGGATACGTTTCCTCCAATAAAACAAGAGCCTTTACTCGCCGGGTCTACCGGGTATAACAACCCTTTTTCGGCCACGGTATCTATAAACACTTCGGTAATTACACCCGGCTGAACCCTGGCCTGCAAATTTTCTTCATCTATCTCTAAGATCTGGTTAAACTTTTCCATAGAGATCAGTATTCCGCCATGAACAGGCAAAGCACCGCCACTCAGGCCGGTACCCGCACCCCTTGGCGTTACCGGAACATGGTACTTTCCAGCTAATTTCATCAACTCGGCGATCTGTTGAGCCGAAGTCGGTTTCACCACTACTTCCGGAAAGTAGATCAGATCTTCGGTTTCGTCTTTTGCATACTTCTCGGTATCTTCTTTATCGGTAAAAACCGACTGAACACCCACTATTTCTTCAATTTGAGATAAGATCTCTTGATCGATTTTATTAAAACTCATTTACTCCAATTTAAAACTACTTCTGAATGGCCTACTTCTCCGGCCAAAGGCGGATTCATTTTCCGGATAATTACCTGAACCGTCTGCAACTTAGGGAAGGTCATTAAAACTGCATCTAATATAGATTTTGCAACCGTTTCGATGAGTTTGCGGGTTTGCTTCATTTCCAGATCAGCTATCTCAAACAAACGTTCATAATTTACCGTTTGTGCAAGATCATCATTCAAATTTCCGGAAATTTCAAGTTCGGTAATCAGATCAACATAAAATACCGACCCGATCTGCTGCTCTTCAGGATAAAAACCATGAAAAGCATAAAAACGAACATCTTTTAAAGCTACCTGCTGCAGGATTTTCCCCATGTCACAAAAATAGATTATTAGCCGATAAAATGTTGGTAAAATTTAAATCATACCATTCCGATTTTCTTAATTTTGATAAACATTTTACCAATTATGTCTGAAAAACCTAAGTACCATACCTCTCAAAAGAAAGATCTTTACGAAGCTCCCGATTATTACTTGGTTGATGAACTACTAAGTGACGAACACCGTTTAGTCAGAGACAGCGTTCGCGATTGGGTGAAGAAAGAAGTGAGCCCCATTATCGAAGATTATGCACAACGTGCAGAATTCCCTAAACATATTTTAAAAGGGCTGGGCGAAATTGGTGCCTTTGGCCCAACCATTCCGGTAGCATATGGCGGTGCAGGCTTAGATTATATTTCTTATGGTTTAATGATGCAGGAAATTGAACGGGGCGATTCGGGCATTCGTTCTACCGCATCGGTACAAGGCTCTTTAGTGATGTACCCTATTTATGCTTTCGGATCGGAAGAACAACGTTTAAAATACTTACCAAAACTAGCAACAGGCGAACTGATGGGCTGTTTCGGCCTTACCGAACCCGATTTTGGCTCTAATCCTGGCGGGATGGTAACCAATTTTAAAGATGCCGGCGACCACCTTGTTTTAAACGGTGCAAAACTCTGGATATCTAACTCTCCTTTTGCTGATATTGCCGTGGTTTGGGCTAAAAATGAGCAAGGAGAAGTACAGGGACTCATTGTAGAACGCGGCATGGAAGGTTTCTCTACACCCGAAACACACAATAAATGGAGCTTAAGGGCATCGGCAACCGGAGAATTGGTATTCGACCATGTAAAAGTTCCGAAAGAAAATATTCTACCCAATATTAAAGGGTTAAAAGGCCCCTTAAGCTGTTTAAATCAGGCTCGTTTTGGCATTGCCTGGGGCGCCTTAGGCGCTGCCATGGACTGCTATGATACGGCTTTAAGATATGCTAAAGAACGCGTCCAGTTTGGGCGTCCCATTGGTGGTTTTCAGCTTCAGCAAAAGAAATTGGCCGAAATGATTACCGAAATTACCAAAGGTCAACTGTTAAACTGGCGTTTGGGCGTGTTAAAAAATGAGAACAGGGCCACTCCTGCTCAAATATCTATGGGTAAACGCAATAGCGTAGAAACGGCTTTAAAAATTGCCAGAGAAGCCCGCCAAATGCTGGGTGGTATGGGAATTACTGGCGAATTTCCGGTAATGCGCCACATGATGAACTTAGAATCGGTGGTAACCTATGAAGGTACACACGACATTCATTTATTAATTACCGGAATGGATGTTACAGGTTTGAATGCTTTTGAATAGTTATGAGTATTTTTAGTTAGTATTTAGCTTTTTTCAAAAATCAATCTAAATACTAATTATTCTTTACTAAATACTCTCTTGATAAACAGATTTAACGGCTTCCCGAAGGTTATAGCGGGAGGCCATCACTTCTCCATAAGCTCCTGCGGTTCTTATCGCGATCAGATCGCCACGGCTAGACTCTGGAAGTTCTACCTCTTTACCAAAACTGTCGGTGCTTTCACAAATAGGCCCAACTACATCGTATTTTACAGTTGCAGGTTGCGAATTTTGACTTTCTTTGCCTTCAACCTTCAACCCAACACCTTCAACTTTTGAAAGGTTCTCTATCTTATGATAAGCCTGGTATAAAGCCGGACGCATGAGTTCGGTCATACCGGCATCCAGAATCATAAAATTTTTCTTTAATCCTTTTTTGATATACAAGATCCTGCTAAGCAAAGTACCGCACTGAGCAACCAATGCTCTGCCTAATTCAAAATGCACCTCCTGGCCACTTTTTCTTTCCAGAAATTGATTAAACACTTCAAAATAAGATTTAAAATCTACTATAGGTTCCTCATCGGGATGATAGTAATCTACGCCTAAACCTCCTCCTACATTTAATATTTGGAGTTGATACCCACGGTCGGCAAACCAATTATTGAATTCGTTGACCTTTAAACAAAGACTCTTAAAAACATCCAGATCTTTAACCTGCGATCCCACATGGAAATGGATACCAATTAATTGGATATTAGGTGAACGCTGCAGCACCTGAATACAATCATTCAGTTCCCAGGTATTGATACCAAATTTATTTTCTTCCAATCCGGTGGTAATATACTGATGGGTCTTGGCGTCTACATTCGGATTAATTCGAATAGCAATAGATGCCTTTTTATTTTGCTTACCCGCCAAATCATTAATAATTGACAGTTCCTCTACCGATTCTACATTAAAGCAAAAAATATCTTCGGCCAATGCGGCTATAATTTCTCTATCAGCCTTACCTACTCCGGCAAAAACTACCTCTTTAGCACCAAAACCAAGCTCTAAGGCTTTTTTTACCTCATTACCGCTCACACAGTCGGCTCCAAAACCTGCCTGGGCTATGGTTTTAAGAATGGGCTCATTAAAATTTGCCTTTAAAGCATAATGAACTTTAAAATCGAAAGCATTGGCCGCTTGTTTACAGGCTGCCAGGGTTTCTTTTAATAGAGCTAAATTATAATAATAGAACGGTGTTTCTTCCGACCGGAAGCGTGCTATTGTTTCTTTAGAAAAACCACCCATCTCTATTCGAATAAACGATTATGCAAAGATCTTAACGCTTCTACTTTATCTGAAGTTTTTAACAGCAAGGAAATGTTATAACTACTACCGCCATAAGAGATCATACGGATGGGGATATGCTTTAGCGATTCAAATACCCGGGCTGCAAAACCATGTTTATCGGCTCCAAAATCGCCAACCACACAAATAATGGTTTGATCCTTATCTAACTCAACCGATCCGAAATGATTTAATTCTTTAACAATATCTTCCAGATTACGGGTATCGTCAATGGTTAAAGAAACGGCCACCTCAGAAGTGGTGATCATATCGATAGGTGTTTTATAGCGCTCAAACACTTCGAACACTCGGCGTAAAAAACCATAGGCCAATAACATTCGGCTCGATTGTATTTTAATGGCGGTAATACCGTCTTTAGCAGCTATCGATTTAATTTTACCCGGCTCACTAACTGTACTGATCAAGGTACCGGCTGCTTCGGGCTCCATGGTGTTTAACAAGCGAACCGGAATTTTGTACTTCTGTGCCGGGAATACACTTTGTGGATGCAGAATTTTGGCTCCAAAATAGGCTAGCTCCGCAGCTTCATCAAAAGAAAGCTGTGCAATGGGCTTAGTGCCTTTTACAATTCTTGGATCGTTATTATGCATACCATCAATATCGGTCCAGATCTGCACTTCGGGCGAACGGATAGCTGCACCAATTAAAGAAGCGGTATAATCACTTCCGCCACGACGTAAATTATCTATTTCGCCGTAGGCATTTCTGCAGATATATCCTTGGGTGATAAATAAATTATCTTTTGGATGAGCTGTTAGCAGCGGCTTAATATGATCAGCAATAAAATCAACAATAGGTTCATGATCTTCATCAACCTTCATAAAATCTAAGGCAGGCAGTAATACCGAAGGCACGCCGATCTCTTTTAAATAATAATGATAAAGTGTGGTAGAGATCAGTTCGCCCTGCGCTAAGATCATTTTCTCTTCTACCGGGGTAAAAAGCTCGTTAGCCACAGCAGTTAACAACCCAAAATGATAATCTAAAGTGTTTTTTCCGTTTTCGCGGCCTGCTGTGCTGGCAAACAATTCTTGAATAAATTGGTCATATTCTAAACGAAGTTTTTGAATGGCACTCAGGGCTTTCTGTTTATCTCCAGATTCGAAGAGACTAGCAATTTCTACCAAACGGTTAGTGGTACCCGAAACCGCAGATAAAACCACAATTTGTGGTTCTCCCGGACGAATAATATCCAACAACTTTTTCATACGTTCGGGGCTTCCAACCGAGGTGCCACCGAATTTCAGGACCTTCATCATTAAATCTATATTTTAATTTGCAGCAAATGATTTATATACTTGCGCAGTGAGTGTCCAAAAATAGATAAAAACGGGCTAATTTATATGATAAACAAAATAAAATTCGGTACAGACGGCTGGAGAGCCATCATAGCAGAAGATTTTACGGTTGAGAATGTAAAAAGAGTAGCTTATGCAACGGCTCTTTGGCTAAGAAAACATTACCAAACCCCTTCGGCTGTGGTAGGAAACGATTGCCGGTTTGCCGGCCAATTGTTTGCTGATACTACTGCTGCCGTGCTGGCTTCGCAGGGCATTAAGGTATTTCGTTCGAGCAATGATTTTGTATCTACCCCCATGGTTTCTTTAGGAACGGTAAAATTGCATGCCGATGCTGGTATTATTTTAACCGCTTCACACAATCCGGCATCGTATAACGGCTACAAAATTAAAGCCAGTTATGGCGGACCGGCTACTCCGGCCATGATAGACGAGGTAGAAAGCCTGATTCCGGATAGTACTAATTTGAACTTAAAAAGTATTGAAGAATATACTAAAGAGGGATTAATTGAATTTATTGATCTCGAAACCATGTATTGCGAACATGTGGAAGCTAATTTCGACATGGATGCCATCCGCAACAGCGGAATGAACTGGGCTTACGATGCTATGTATGGTGCCGGGCAGAACGTAATGCGTAGAATTTTACCCGATTGCACTTTTCTACATTGCGAACATAATCCGGGTTTTGACGGGCAGGCCCCGGAACCAATTCACCGTAACTTAACGGAGTTTTCTGATCTGATTAAATTATCTGAAGGCGAAATTGCATCGGGCCTGGCTACCGATGGGGATGCCGACCGCATTGGCTTATATGATGAAAACGGTAATTTTGTTGACTCTCATCATATTTTATTGTTATTGATTCATTACATGAGTCAGATAAAAAAACAACAAGGCGAAGTGTACACTACTTTTTCTTGCACCAATAAAATTCAGAAATTATGCGACCTGTATGGCATTAACAATACCGTTACCAAAATTGGCTTTAAATACATTTGCGACTTAATGGTTAATTCGGGCAAGCCTTTCCTAACGGGTGGAGAAGAATCGGGAGGTATTGCTGTTGCGGGTCATATTCCAGAAAGAGACGGTATTTGGATGGGTTTAACCATTTGGGAGTTTATGGCAAAAACCGGTAAATCATTAACCGAACTCATTGAAGAAATTTATAATCAGGTTGGTTCTTTTGCTTTTGAGCGATATGATTTGCACCTTACCGAAGAATTGAAGCAAGAGATCATTGCGAATTGCAAAAATGCAGCATATGGTAGCTTCGGCACTTTCCAGGTTCAAAAACTGGAAGATATTGATGGCTTTAAATTTCACTTAAGTGATGACTCTTGGGTAATGATTCGCCCATCGGGAACCGAACCTGTTTTAAGAGTTTATGCAGAGGCGGCTACTTCGCCACAGGCTTTCGAAATTTTAGATGCTGCCAAGAAAACATTACTAGATTAATGTGATGAAAAAAATACTCATTTCGATATTCTTTTTAGGAATTATGGCCGCTTGCAGCCGTACTCCGAAAACTTTACCCTATTTAGGTGAACGAGAACCAATAGAGAAAACAGTAAATGGAAAAACAGTTGTAGATACGCTTTATCAAAGTATTCCTCCGTTTAGCTACCTAAATCAGGATAGCATCCCGGTAACGGAAAAAGACTTTGAAGGTAAAATTTATGTAGCCGATTTCTTTTTCACCAGCTGCAATACCATCTGCCCTATTATGCACCGTAACCTATTAAAGGTTTACGAAAAGTATAAGGGAAACCAACAGGTAAAAATATTGTCGCATTCTATTGATACGAAATACGACCTCCCCTCTAAACTAAAGAAATACGCCAGCCAATTAGGCGTACAGGGCAATCAATGGGAATTTGTTCATGGATCTAGAGATTCTATCTATGCTATTTCAGCCAAAAATTACCTAGTGGCCGCCTACGAAGATGAAAAAGATCCTCAGGGATATGTGCATCAGGGCTGGTTTATTTTGGTTGATAAAAAACGTCATTTGAGAGGCGCCTATGATGGCACCAAAACCGATCAGGTTGAGCAAATGATGAAAGATATGGAGGTTTTGTTAAAAGAGAATGAGCAGTAGGTTAATCATATTGGCTCTTTTAATCACTGGAATAGTTTTTCTATCTATTCCCTCCTGTCAAAGTGAATCAGAAATTACCTATTTGCGATATTACACCTCTGGCAAGAAACTATATGAAGCCAATTGCCAGAATTGCCATAATAGCGATGGCAACGGTTTAGCTCAATTATATCCACCACTAACAGACAGTATTTATCTTAAACAAAATAAAACAAAACTGGCCTGTTACATAAAGTATGGCTTAAGTGGAGAAATCCAAATTGCCGGTAAAGCCTATAATGCACAAATGCCGGCTCAAAAAAACCTGAGTGATATTGAGATTGCGGAGATCGTTACTTATGTCACTAACTCATTTGGGAATAAACAAGGATTCTATGGTGCCGACATGGCTACAAAGGATCTGAAAAACTGCAACTAATAATCGTTTTTCAGGAGTTTATTATTACGTGCTACGGTTTTTGTTTAGACTCCCCTTTAACCCGTAACACGCAATAAATCAACTCTTAAGATTTTAATTCTAAATTTTATTATGCCCTAGCCACTTTCATTCCGGCATAATATATCCCGGTAGCGAATAAGCCATTCTTTACAATGTTGAAAAAATTATGAAAGCTCCAAGACATCATGGCAATCTCTGTCGATTCGTTTTCAAATACGTAGTTAGTAATGAAAAACAAGTAGAGATTCAGACCAAAATAAAACAGAACGCCCATATTAACCCACAATGTTAAGGAAGCCTGGCGCTCGTCTTCTGGAGGACTTTTAAGAAGAAGGAAGTTATAATTTATGGCATAAATGAATAAAATGATACTTTGTATTCCATCTGACCAACTTTGGAACTCTGTAAGTGGCTGATAGTAAAGCGTGTTAATTAGCACAAAACCTAAGTATAGAAATAGAACAATATTAACTATGGTTCGACTGTGTAATATTTGCCCATAAATATAGCTTAAGAGCAAAAACTGAACTACAAAATACAGGTTTATGATAACCAAATTAGGTATGCTCAATTTTAACATTACGTAACATATTAAATCGGAAAATAAGGCCATAAGAAGTAGAAGTCCCAATACTTTTAAGATTCTATCTCCGACATTAATTTTACCTCTAAAAAGTAAAAACAGTGGCACTAATACCGAGAACCGGGAAATATACATCAGAGTCAATTCCATAATCATGTCAATTTAGTATGGGTTTAAGAGATTTCTTATTCAAAAATTCCACAGATCGGAGGACAAGGAGATGAAGCATCTTCTAATTTAAACTGGCTACTTAATGTAGTGCTTAAATTCAAATAATCAATAGCTGCATTACCCAATAACAATTGTGGATTTTGGCGATCGTCTAGAGCATTCATGGCTATAATTTGGGTACAGCTGGCATCGCGAAAAAGACGATTAAAGGTATTTCGACCAAAAAACCGGGCATCAATTTTACCCAAATCATTCATGATCCATTTATGTGCTGTATTCCAATCTATAGTCCCTTTTTGTGTGTTAAAAAAGTCGGCTTTCATTAATACACCCTTAGTATTTACACCAATAGGTAAAATATGATAATTGTTATTTTCATCTATTGCGAAATACAGACATACCCCAATACAATCTGTATTACTTAAAATTTGCTTTAGATCTTTAACTGCCATCATATAATTTTTCACTTGCCCCCCGTTTGTCTTTTTAAAGTTTTCAATCCATTTAATACCCAGGGCAGCCTCAATAGGTGCACCAACTGTACTGTTAAATGGATTTTGTGTGGTGGTACTTATGGTAGTCGTAGTTTCGCCAGTAGCCAACATATCGCCGCTAATTCCATCAGATACATTACTGTCATTGCAGGAGAAAATTACTAGTAAGCTTAAACCATAAACTATAAATAAACCCCTTTTAAGCATAAAATCAATTCTAGTTTTCATAATTTGTCTTGATTAATTTTTGTTTTTTTTTAAATTCGATTAAGTACTTATACGTAAAAACTTTAATCGAGGTTACATTTATTTTCATTTATATTTATAATATTGAACAATTACTATAAAGTGTTGTATTGTTGGTATGGCGCTTAAACTGCCTATACAACCATTTAAGTACAACTTTTATTGAAAATCTACCCACCCCAACCTTTTATTACTCGATCCATAATCACTTATCATGAATCCGAAAGAAGCAGGCCTCGCCCGCTTAAAGCCTACACCCACAAATCACACATAAAATCTTATCTTTGTTAAAGCAAGCCGTTCTATCGCCGCGTAGCAATACGGGGAGGAAAGTCCGGGCAACATAGAGCAATCTGCTTCCTAACGGGAAGGATTCTGATGCAAATTGGAAGACGGAAAGTGCCACAGAAAACAAACTACCCCAATGCAAATTGGGGAAAAGGTGAAAATGTGAGGTAAGAGCTCACGGCCTTCCCGAGCGATCGGGATTGCGGTAAACCCCAGATGTTGAAAGACCAAATAGGCTAACGTATGTAGGGCTGCTCGTCCGATGTTAGTGGGTAGGTCGTTTGAGCCCCTCAGCAATGATGGGCCTGGATAAATGATAGAAATCCCGAT
>JBJTNQ010000012.1:0-2982 GCA_046074105.1 Sphingobacteriaceae bacterium
TAAAAGTAAAAACGCACCCTCGGACATCAATTTATTGAAGCCCGTAGAGATCAAAACACATCTGGATCAGTATGTTATTGGTCAGGATCAGGCTAAGAAAGTATTATCTGTAGCGGTTTATAACCACTACAAGCGTTTAAATCAGAAGGTAGATAAAGATGAAGTAGAGATCGAAAAATCGAACATCATCATGGTAGGAGAGACCGGTACCGGTAAAACCCTGCTGGCTAAAACCATTGCCAAGACCTTACATGTTCCCTTCTGCATTTGCGATGCCACGGTATTAACTGAGGCCGGTTATGTAGGAGAAGACGTAGAAAGCATTCTAACCCGCTTGCTGCAAGCTGCCGATTACGATGTAGCGGCTGCCGAACGAGGTATTGTTTACATCGATGAAGTAGATAAGATTGCCCGCAAGAGCGATAATCCATCTATTACCCGCGATGTTTCGGGCGAAGGTGTACAGCAGGCCCTGTTAAAAATATTGGAAGGAACCATTGTAAACGTACCTCCACAGGGCGGTCGTAAGCACCCCGATCAGAAAATGATCCCGGTAAATACACACAATATCCTCTTTATTTGCGGTGGTGCATTTGATGGTATAGAGAAGAAGATTGCCAATCGCTTACGTACCCAAACGGTAGGTTATAAAGTAAACAAAGAAGAAGCCGATATCGATCTGCATAACCTCTATAAATACATTACCCCGCAAGATCTGAAATCTTTTGGTTTGATACCCGAACTCATTGGCCGTTTGCCCATCATTACGCACTTAAATCCGCTCGACAGAGCAACCCTGAGAAGTATTTTAAGCGAACCTAAAAATTCGCTCATTAAGCAGTATCAGAAATTATTTGAGTACGAAGGCATTAAACTCACCTATACTCCCGAGGTTTTAGAATTCATTGTAGATAAAGCGATGGAATTTAAATTAGGTGCCAGAGGATTGCGTTCCATTTGTGAGGCCATCATGATGGACGCCATGTACGAAGTGCCATCTGGGCAACCCATTAAAGAGTTGGAGATTACGCTCGGATATGCTCAGGAAAAATTTGACAAATCAGATCTAAAAAAATTAAAAGTTGCCTAAAATAACCCCGAGCTGATCGGGGTTTTTTGTAAAGAAAGATATTACCTAATGAAAGAAGAACAATGATTAAGAAAGATGCAAAAGGATTAGCCAAGGCTAAGCCGGTTAAAGAAGTAGATACACCCGTTAAAAAAGGACTGAAGAATAAAGAAGAAATAGTTAAAAACTGGCTGCCGCGATATACAGGGCGTCCCTTAGAAGATTTTACCGGATTTATTCTCCTCACCAATTTCTCTAAATATTTAACCCTGTTTTCAGAATGGCATGATAATGCCCCAATTATGGGTTTAGATAAACCGATGCAAAGCGTCTCGGCCAACGGCATTACCCTCATTAATTTTGGGATGGGCAGTGCCATGGCCGCTACCATGATGGATCTGCTGAGTGCCATTAATCCGCAAGCTGTATTATTTCTCGGTAAATGCGGAGGCCTAAAGAAAAAGAATGCCATAGGCGATTTAATTTTGCCTATTGCCGCTATTCGCGGAGAAGGTACCTCTAACGATTATTTCCCTGCCGAAGTACCAGCATTGCCGTCATTTGCTTTGCAAAAAGCTATTTCTACCACCATTCGCGATCATTCTCGAGATTATTGGACCGGAACCGTTTATACCACCAACCGCAGGGTTTGGGAGCACGATAAAGCATTTAAGAAACACCTGCAAACCATCAGGGCCATGGCGGTAGATATGGAAACTGCTACTATTTTTATTACCGGTTTTGCAAACGAAATACCAACCGGCGCCTTATTATTGGTATCCGATCAGCCAATGGTACCCGAAGGAGTAAAAACTGCCGAAAGTGATTCTAAAGTAACCGAACATTATGTAGAAGATCACTTAAAGGTGGGTATCGACTCTTTAAAGCAATTAATTAATAACGGGCTTACCGTAAAACATTTGAAATTTTAAATTGGTATTGAGATATGAGTATTGAGTATAGAGATTTGTAAAATTATAGGTTCATATAAATACCTTCAAATCTCACTACTCTGTACTCAAATCTCACTACTCAATACTCAAATCTCACTACTTAACAATATGTGGTCTAAAAATATCCTCGAAACTATTGGCAATACCCCCTTGGTGCAATTAAACAGCATTATTAAGGGTATTCCGGCTACGGTTTTAGCAAAAATAGAAACTACTAACCCCGGTAACTCCATAAAAGATAGAATGGCACTCAAAATGATAGAGGATGCCGAAAAAAGCGGTAAGCTGAAACCCGGTGGAACCATTATTGAAGGAACTTCGGGTAATACCGGTATGGGCTTGGCCATTGCAGCGGTAGTAAAAGGCTATAAATGTATTTTCACCACCACCGATAAGCAGTCGAAAGAAAAAGTAGATGCCCTAAGAGCTTTTGGTGCAGAGGTAATTGTTTGCCCCACCAATGTAGAGCCCGAAGATCCACGTTCTTATTATTCGGTTTCTAGCCGTTTAGAGCGAGAAGTTCCTAATTCCTGGAAACCTAACCAATACGATAATTTATCGAACTCTCAGGCCCACTACGAACAAACCGGTCCCGAAATTTGGGAACAAACCGAAGGTAAAATAACGCATTTAGTAGTTGGAGTAGGTACGGGTGGCACCATCTCCGGAACCGGAAAATATCTCAAAGAAAAAAATCCGAACATTAAAGTTTGGGGAATCGATACCTACGGATCGGTATTTAAAAAGTACAAAGAAACCGGAGAGTTCGATAAGGATGAAATTTATCCCTATATCACCGAAGGTATTGGCGAAGATTTCTTGCCAGAGAACGTAGATTTTAGCGTGATTGACCATTTTGAAAAAGTGACGGATAAAGACGCTGCCTTAATGACCCGCGAAATTGCACGTAAAGAAGGTATTTTTGCCGGCAATTCAGCAGGTTCCGCTGTCGCGGGATTA
>JBJTNQ010000013.1:0-15835 GCA_046074105.1 Sphingobacteriaceae bacterium
GGCCGCTGGTGTCAATTTCTTTGTCAAAGTTCATCACTCAATCCTGATTCGGTTCCTGGCTTTGCGCGGCACGCTCTTCCCATGTCATGAATTGGGGCTTATATTAGATAATACTGAATGGGGCGTACTAAACTCGATGGCTACATCGGCATGTTTAAACAAGTCGGATTGAAGATCTTGCTGATTTTCCAGATCGATGGTCAGGATAATTTCGTGACCCCGTTCTTTAGCCAATTTTTCAATAAGCTGGCCCATTTTTCCGTAACCGAGTAAGGCTATTTTCATAAACTTAATTTAATGGTGAGTGCGGGTGCAGGTTGATAGGCATGCAAAAATGGCTGAGTTTGCAAACCCGGACGAACTTGCATGGACAAGTTTTCGCTAATATCGAAACGGAAAAATTTAGCATCAACATAGGCGTCGATAATATTTACCGCATACATGGCAAGCCCGCCAAAAATAGAGAGTTCTTTATTTCTCCTGAAATTATCTTTTATTCTTACAATACCTTCAAAACTATAAGCCGCATAATCGGGGTTCTGCGGAGCATAGTTATTGGCCAGACGGTACTGCACCTCTTTTAAAAAAACATGATACTGTCTGTTATTATCCTGATAAGAAACCACAAAGGCAGCCAGTCCTCCATAAATTAAGGGCAGTTTCCACCAGCGCTTGTTCTGAATTTGGCCCAATCCGGGGAAAATAGCTGAAGCCCGGGCAGCTCTGCGGGGCAGCCTTTCTAAGGCCAAACGAGCGGAATCTTTAACTACGGTATCTTGTTTAGCAACTTTTTGCTCCTTTTTAGTTGGCGTTTTTAAACCCACCGAGTCTTTTACCTGCTGTGCAGACAGAGAAAAAGCTATAGTGCTTAATAAAAGCAAAAGGAGAATACGAGTATGCATTACCAATCTAAAAGCTCCAGAATACGGTTAAGATCGTTCTCGGAGAGAAAAGGAATCTCAATTAGGCCTGAATTTTTGCCTTTCATTTTCAATTTTACACGGGTTCCTAATCTGGAAGCCAGATCGTCCTGAACTTTCTGGTACTGGAACGAAATAGAATCAGCATTGCTGGATTTAGGTTTTTTTAATCCGGCAGCCTGTATTTCACGAACCAAAGCTTCTACTTTACGAACAGAAAGTTCGTTTTTAATAATTTCTTTATGGATATACAGCTGCTGATCGACGTTTTCTACACTTACCAAAGCCCGGGCATGACCCATAGAAATTTCATTTTTCTGAATAGATAACTGAATAGCTGGCGGCAGTTTCAATAAACGCAAATAATTGGTAACCGTAGTACGGTTCTTACTTACCCTATCGCCCAGCTCCTCTTGTTTCAAATTACATTCATCAATCATGCGCTGAAAACTGAATGCTACCTCCATGGCATTCAGGTTTTCACGCTGAATATTTTCAATAAGAGCCATTTCCAGCATTTGCTGATCATTGGCTGTACGCACATAAGCCGGAACCTCGGTTAAGCCGGCCAACTTAGAGGCACGAAAACGGCGCTCACCGGAGATGAGCTGATAGCTGTTTTGCCCAACCTGACGGAGGGTAATGGGCTGAATTAAACCCTGCAGCTTAATAGAATCAGAAAGTTCCTGCAGCGCTACCGCATCAAATTCGGTACGGGGCTGATAGGGATTAACCTCAATCTGGCTTAATAAAATAGGGTGTATATTATTTAAAGGCGAGGTTTCATTACCTACCGATCTATGGCTCTGAACCGCTTCTGAATCATCGAGCAGGGCACTTAATCCTTTTCCTAAACCTGTTTTTCTCTGATAAGTCATGTTATACGGCAGCTTGTTGGGCAACTTCTTCTGCAGAAGCTAAGCCATTTTTACGGATAATCTCTCTGGCCAGGTTTAAATAATTAATGGCTCCTTTAGAGCTGGCATCGTGCATAATAACCGAAACTCCAAAGCTGGGCGCTTCACTTAAACGCGTATTTCGTTGAATAATGGTTTCGAAAACCAAGTCCTGAAAATGCACTTTTACCTCTTCTACCACCTGATTGGCCAAACGCAAACGCACATCGTACATGGTGAGTAAAATACCCTCTATTTCCAAAGCCGGATTTAAACGGCTCTGCACAATTTTAATGGTATTCAATAGTTTACCTAATCCTTCTAAAGCAAAATATTCGCACTGAACGGGAATAATTACCGAGTCGGCAGCAGTTAATGAGTTAATGGTAATTAAACCTAAAGACGGAGAACAGTCAATGATAATAAAGTCGTAATCCTCACGAATTTTATTCAATACCGCTTTCATCCGATACTCTCTCTCCGAAAGATTAATCATCTCAATTTCGGCACCTACCAGATCAATATGAGCAGGCAGCAGATCTAAAAATGGTGTATCGGTTTTACAAATTGCTTCCCGAGGGTCAATGTCATTAATTACACACTCATAGATACTCGATTTGATATTTCTGGGATCAAACCCAATTCCTGAAGTGGAATTAGCCTGCGGATCGGCATCGACCAATAAGGTGCGGTATTCTAAAACAGCTAAACTAGCAGCCAGGTTAATAGATGAAGTGGTTTTTCCAACACCTCCTTTTTGGTTAGCTAACGCGATGATTTTGCTCATTATTCGGATAGATATTTTTTAAAAAGCTATTTTAATATTTTGGTTAATGCACCCTTGCAAATTAAATGCTAATTTGCCTTAATTATGATGGGTTTTAACAACCCACTAAGATACAAATTAAACTCATTTTTATTGGCTATACGGACTTCCGTTTTAAACATCTTATCCACAAATGATTACCATCATATCAGGCACAAACCGGCAGGGCAGCAACACTTTGAAACTGAGTAAGTATTACCAAAAACAACTCGCTAAGAGAGGGGTAGAAAGCTACATACTTTCGCTTACCGACCTTCCGGATAGCCTCATCAGTTCTGACCTTTATGGCAAAAGAAGTGTTGATTTTCAGAAAATACAAGACCTCATAAATGCTACAAATAAGTTTGTATTCGTTATTCCGGAGTATAATGGCAGCTTTCCGGGTGTTTTAAAAACTTTTATAGATGCCTGCAATTTCCCGGATAGTTTTCATGGTAAAAAAGCAGCTTTAGTGGGTTTATCATCTGGTAAGTATGGGAACGTTCGCGGCGTAGAGCATTTTACCGGCATTTGCCATTACATCCATTTAAATGTAATGTCGTTAAAAATTCATATCCCAGCCATTCAAACAGAACTTAATGAAGCCGGGGAGCTTTGGAAAGACGATACCGTTAAATTTACCGATCAGCAGATAGACCGATTGGTAGAATTTTAGAAATTAAGTTTGATCCAGGCACTACCCTCATGGCCAAAGGCAAATAATTTAGGATATATGATCTCGGCCAATATTTCAATTTGCTCTAAAGTAGTGAGATACTGAAAAAGAACATCGTTTACTAAAAAAACCTTTTGCTGTATAACTGCATGAGTTTCGTTCCAACCAGAAATAGCCATTAAATCTGGCAGTGAAGATAAAGTTTCAGAAATGGAGAGACCAGAGGGTTGAATAATGAGCGTATCGGCTAGTTTAGGCAAGGCCGCCTGAACTGAAGAAACCGGCCCTAAATAAATGGCCCCTACTTTTTCAATAAGTTCAACCCACACCTTATTCATTATTTGGCCTGAAAAGGGAATATCATGAATACCAAACACGCTGGGTTTTTGTTCGATAAATCGGATCTTATGGGCAATTAATTCCAGTAATTCTGCTTCTGCTAACATTGAAATGCTTTCTCACAAAGGTAAAAAAGCATTTGAATATCTATTGGTCTTATTGTTTTACGATGGTTACCGTGCAGCCACAGCTTGCTTTGATCAAATTAATGGATGACAGAGCATTGGATTCAAAAATGGTACCAAAAATATAGGTGGAGTTCGCAGTTAGCGGATAAACCAAATTTACCCCGGCAGTAGCTGCTCCGTCGCTCATAGATTCAAGGCTTTGGTTAGAAATAGACGTAAAAGGTGCTCCGTTAATAATAGCACCAGCATTAATCAATAAAAGTGCAGTTACTGAATTATTGGGATAAAGGCTGCCTGAAGTGTTTATAATAGCTGTTTCTCCTGGCCCGGCAGTATATGGTGCAGTTCTGCAGCTTAGCGGCATGGTTGGAGTCATAGAAGCAAGAGAGGCAAAAACATTAGACGGCGGGTTATAACCTAAAACTGTAACAATCCCCGCACCCGCCGGCCCTTGAGGGCCCTGATTACCCTGTATACCTTGAATACCCTGAGGCCCCTGAGCTCCGGTATCGCCCTTAGGCCCCACATTGCCTTTAGCAGCAAACTGGGCAAAGGGTACACTCATTAAGGCAATACTCCCGATAGGTTGAAAATTATTACCACCGGCTATATCGGCTTCAACTTTTAAATATTGATTGGCATTTTGAAATGGAATATTCGCAAAAAGTCCCATGGTTGGATTTCCCTTGCCTACAACATGATTAACCAAACCTGTGGTATTGGTAGTTATCAGTTTAGTTTCTGCATACTGAACAGCACCGTTTGGCCCGGCATCTAATAAAGAAAAACGAAAGTTTATCGCTTTATTAACAATAGGAACTCCGGCATTATCTCTTACAATGGTTTGGTAATTAAATCCTTCTAAGCCACTCTGCGAGTAACTATTAAAATAAATTAGGGCAAAAGCTAAAAGTAAAACTATTCTTTTCATGGCGGCTATCGATTTGATGTATTAGCCTCCAATTTCTTACCAAAAACGCAAACTGAGAGATAAATTCCGACGAACGGTAGCTTTTGAGCGATAAAAGGATAGTTATTACCGCTGAATGGTAAAAGAAAATCCCGGCTTTCTGGATAAGAAAACCGGGATTTAGGTTATTAACTTCTATAATTGGGGATTATTGCTGCACCCCCTGATCTCCTTGTTTAAGATCGTCGTTATTTACGCCTCTTTTCTTTTTAGGCTGACCTTGCGCAAAATTCATTTTACCAAATTGCCAGCTAAAGTTTATACCCACAGAACGGAATGGGATAGAAAAATTAGACGTTTGTTTAAAGTTTGCGGTGTTAATGCTGGAATTGAAATTCTTCCTCTCATTAAATGGATCAATAATATTAATACCGATACTTCCTTTTTTCTTTAAAATTTCTTTTTTGAAACCCATATTCCACAACCTGAAGGAAGGGTTGGTTCCCTGTGCCGTACGACGTGGAGAGTTCAGAATAAGGAAGGTTTCGGCTGTAAATCCGCCTTTTAAATTCAAGCTGGCACTTAAAAATGCATTATACATGAAATAGGTTTTGTCTGAACCTGATGTTAAACCCGAATTGGGCGAACTTGTAGCTATGTCGTAAGTGTAGGTATTTAAATTTCCTCTTAAAGTAACTTTCGGAACTGGGTTTATAGAGCCAAAAAGGTTCATGCCAACGGAACTATTCCGGCCTATGTTTTTAAAGGTGGTTAAAGAAATAGGGTTATTATTGGCATCTACTTCTGAGGTAACCACCGATTCGATAACATCCTGAGTTAAACGATAATAGACTGAAGCATTAATAACCGTAGTTTTAATAAAAGTAGAATAGGCTAATTCGAAGTTATGCGACAATTCTGGAGACAAGCCCGGATTTCCTTCCGACTGGTTTACCGGATCTGCAGTATTGCGGAACGGATTTAAATAAAATAAACTAGGGCGCTGAATACGTTGGTTATAGCTCAACTTAATGGTTTGATAGTTTTTCAGCGAACGCGAAATAACTACACTTGGAATAAAGTTCTGATAATTATTGCTAAAATCGTTACTTCCCTGAGCGTCGCCCTGAATGCGGGTCACCTCCATTCTTCCACCCAGTTTAACCTGATATTTTTTGCTTAAAGGAAAAGCCAGGGTGGCATAGGCTGCGTATACATCCTGATTGTAATTATAAGTATTAGACAATGTTGGGTTAAGCACATAATCACCATTATTATCTTCTTGCTTAACTAAGGTTGGACTGCTAATATCTCTTAAAATTAATTTTGCTCCGGTTTCGAGGGTAACTTTTTTAAACGGATTCACATAATCTGTCTGGAAAGTTACTTCCTGGTTGGTGGCATCATTATTTCCTTTTTCGTTTGGCAGGTACCCGCCGCTGTATAAGGTGGTATAATCCTGAATGTTTTTATTTTCAGTTAACTGACCGGCAAAGGAAATTTCCTGTCCGGCTTTTTTAAACTTGTGGGTATAATCTGTATTCCAGTCAAATCCTTTCATTTTCATTAAACGATCGGTATTACTATTGGCTGCAAAAGTATTCCCGCCAGAGTAAATGGTAGAAAACACCTCTCCTTCAAAACTATTCTGAAAACGATTGAAGTTAAAAGTAGAGTTAATGGTGTTAAAGCTATTAATATCGTAATCAACGCCTGTTGATCCGCGATAACCCAAACGGTAAAATTCGCTCGAACTTTTCTGAGTAAAGGTTGGATTACCGTTTGCATCAGTTCGGTCTAAGCTTACCTCGCTTATTTGCGGCCATGAACCATTACCACCCATATTTGCGGTAATACCTAAACGGCCCTTTTTAATATTTAAATTGGCATTACCATTATTCTGGCGCAAGCCTAAACCGCCGCCAATAGTTCCGCTAACGCCTTCTGCATTTCTTTTTTTAGTAATGATATTGATAATTCCAGAAGTACCCTCCGCATCATACTTAGCCGATGGACTGGTAATTACCTCTACATTTTTGATCTGATCTGCCGGAATCATTTTCAAAGCATCGGCAATATTGTTAGCCATAGATCCGGAAGGTTTACCATTAATCAATACTCTTACATTTTGGCTTCCGCGAAGCGAAACGTTTCCATCCATATCTACTGATAGTAAGGGCACTTTGCGCAATACATCAGAGGCATTGCCCCCGCCAACGGTTACATCACGCTCTGCGTTATAAACTACCCGGTCAATTTTGTTTTCAACCACTGCCGCCTGGCCTTCAATTACCACCTCATTTAAGGCATTGGCATTGGGCGACAAGATGATTCTGCCCAAATTAAGATCTGGTTTTTGCGGCGTGGTTTTTATGGGGTCTATCACTTTGGTCTGATAGCCTAAGAAGCTAATGGTAAGTCGGTAAGCTCCCGGAGCGATATTATCTATTTTAAACGAGCCCTTTTCATCACTTAAAGATCCGTTGGTAGTTTTTGTTGAACCGGTTCTTCCTAAACCTACTGTTGCGTAATCTACTGGCTTTTGAGTTAATGAATCGATGATCAGTCCATTAATTCTACCCGTAACAGAAGCTCCGCCTGCCGGCATTTGAGCAAATGTTGAACCGATAAACAATAAGCCAATAATAAATAGTGATAGATATTTCATAGTTTGTATATTATATATTTTTATACATAAGGCGCAAAAAAGATCGCTTTGTTACAAGCATTAGCGTAACAAAGCGATTACAATATTTTAAACTGATTAGATAACCAGGTTTACAATGCGTCCTTTAACAATGATGACCTTTTTAGGGGTTTGGCCATCGAGGTAACGCAGCACATCGGCATCAGCCAATACGGCCTTCTCTATTTCGGGAACTTCCAGATTTAAAGATAAGTTCAAGTTCATTCGCATTTTTCCATTAATAGAAATGGGATAGGCAAATTCGTCTTCAACTAAAAAATCGGGGTTAAATTTAGGATAGGCTGCATAACTAATGGAACCGGCCTCGTTTCCTAATAAACACCAAAGTTCTTCGGTAATATGGGGGGCATAGGCAGAAAGTACTACCGTTAAGGGCTCCAGGATCTGGCGTTTGTTACATTTGAGATCGGTGAGTTCATTTACACAGATCATAAAACTGGACACTGAGGTGTTAAATGAAAAGCGCTCCACATCGTCTTCCACTTTTTTAATGATCTTATGCAATGATTTTAATTCCGCTTTGGTCGGATTTTCATCCGATACACGGAAATTCATTTGTTCATCGTGGAATAAACGCCAAAATTTACGCAGGAATTTAAATACCCCCTCAATGCCATTGGTATTCCAAGGTTTACTTTGCTCTAAAGGACCTAGGAACATTTCGTACAAACGCAGGGTATCGGCACCGTAACGTTCCACCATATCATCGGGGTTAACCACGTTGAATTTGGATTTAGACATTTTTTCTACTTCGGTACCGCAAATATATTTTCCGTTTTCGAGAATAAATTCTGCATTTGCAAAATCAGGGCGGAAGGATTTGAATTTATCCAGATCTAATATATCCTGCTCTACAATATTTACATCTACGTGAACGGCAATGGTTTTATATTGGTCTTTTAAGCCGTAAGAAACAAAAGTGTTGGTACCCCGGCCTTCTTCGTCTATCAAACGATAAACAAAATTGGAACGGCCCTGGATCATCCCCTGATTAATGAGTTTTTTAAAGGGTTCTTCTACCGATACATAACCCAAATCTTTGAGGAACTTATTCCAGAAACGGCTGTATAATAAGTGCCCGGTAGCATGTTCCGATCCGCCGATGTATAGATCTACATCTTGCCAATAGTCAATAGCCTCTTTCGGTGCAAAGGCCAGTTGGCTGCGCTCTTCTGGCGAAGCCATATAACGGTACCAATACCAGCTTGAACCGGCCCAACCCGGCATGGTAGAAAGCTCATAGTCATAAGCCCTCTCTTTTTCTCCCCCAAAGGAGGAGAAACTCTCATCCATCTCCCTCTCCTTTGGAGAGAGTTGGGGTGAGGCATGGTATTTCCAGTCGGTGGCACGGCCCAACGGCGGCTCCCCGCTTTCGGTAGGCAGGTATTTATCTACTTCGGGCAATAATAAAGGTAGCTCCGATTCCTTAATCAAATAAGGAAGGCCGTTTTTAAAGTAAACCGGAACGGGTTCGCCCCAATAACGCTGACGGCCAAATATGGCATCGCGTAAGCGGTAATTTACCTTGGCCTTGCCCTGTCCTTTTTCTTCGAGTTTAGCCACCAGTGCCGCAACGGCTTCCTGATAAGTTAATCCATTAATGAAATCGGAATTGATATAACGGCCTTCTTTGGTTGGGTCGGCCTGCTGATCTAGATCTTTTTGAGCATCAGATATAGCCGGAATAGGTAAATGGAAATGCTTGGCAAAAAGCCAGTCACGCTGATCGCCTGAGGGCACACCCATTACGGCTCCGGTGCCATATCCTGCTAATACGTAATCGGCAATCCAGATCGGAACCGGATTTCCGGTAAAAGGATGCTTGGCGTATGTACCGGTAAATGCGCCAGAAACGGTTTTAGTATCGGCCATACGGTCCAATTCCGATTTTTTCTGCGTTTGGGCGATGTAATGGCTCACTTCTTTTTGCTGTTCGGGTGTGGTTAATTGGCTAACCAATTCATGCTCCGGTGCTAAAACTAAAAAGCTGGCTCCAAAAATGGTATCTACACGGGTGGTAAAGACCTCAATAGTGGGTTGTAAGTTGTGAGTTGTAGATTGTGTGGCTTTTCCACCTTCAACATTCAACCTTAAACCTTCAACCTCAAACTTTACAGACGCTCCTACACTTTTACCGATCCAATTGCGCTGCATTTCTTTAAGCGGTTCTGGCCAGTCAATATGATCTAAGCCTTGCAACAACCTATCGGCATAAGCAGTGATACGCATACTCCACTGCATCATTTTTTTCTGTACCACCGGATGCCCTCCCCTTTCGGAGAAGCCGTCTTTTACTTCATCATTGGCCAGTACGGTTCCCAATGCCGGGCACCAGTTTACCGTGCTTTCTTTCAAATAAGCCAGGCGGTATTTTAATAATTCTTTTTGCTGTTCTTCTTCAGAAAATGCTTTCCATTGCTCGGCAGTAAATTCTAAAACATCTTCATCGGCCACGGCTTTAATTCCTTTTGATCCTGATAGGTTAAAGTGATCAACAAGCGTTTGAATGGGTTCAGATTTATCGCTCGAGGTATTATACCAGGCATCAAACAATTTCATAAAAATCCATTGGGTCCAGCGGTAGTACTCTGCATCGCTGGTGCGCACTTCGCGGCTCCAATCGTAAGAAAAACCCAGGTTATCTAATTGTTCGCGGTAGCGATTAATATTAGCTTCGGTAGTAATAGCCGGATGCTGCCCGGTTTGAATGGCATATTGCTCGGCCGGCAGTCCGAAAGAATCGTAACCCATGGGGTGCAATACATTAAACCCTTTTAAACGTTTATAACGAGAAAATATATCGGAAGCGATATAGCCCAGCGGATGGCCAACATGTAGCCCAGCACCCGATGGATAAGGGAACATATCCAATACATAATATTTAGGTTTGGCGCTGGTATTGCTTACGCGATAGGTTTGCTTTTCGGCCCAAAATTTTTGCCAACGTTGTTCAATTTCCCGGTACTGATAATCCATTTTAGCTATTACGGTTAAACCGCGAAAATACTAAAATTAGGCTGAATTGCAGACCTTTTAAAATCAAAAAGGCCCAAAAACCGGGCCTTTTTTTGTCAAGTAGCTAAGTATTAATCTTCGGGGTAGAGATAAACTGAAAGTGCAGCAGAATTTGGCGTATTTAAACTAAAAAGTGAATTATCTTTCCAATAACATGCCATTCCGGAATTTTCTCCAGCTATAAATACCCTCGAATCTTTAAAAGCAATACGATAGGCACTAGACTCAAGCTCGGATAAGGCAACAGGCGCATCGTTTAGCCATAATGTAGCTTTTGTAACATTTTGATCAGTAATATTTCCAACCACATACAGCTTACCCGACATCATGCCAATGTTATTTACACTCGTTGTATTTGCAGACCCAAGGCTAACAAAATCGGTATTTTTCAGATATCCCGCCTCAGCACTTGCTGTATTATCTGCTCCCATGTAAATATCTGTGCCTTGTACAGCTATCCCGCTAACATAGCTTGATTTAATAATATTTGTAAAAGGCTCACCGTTTTTCCAATAGCCTGAATACTCTCCCCTTACTCCTCCTACATAGGTATTACCTTCATTATCAAAGTCCATATCTTTTGTATAACCCGTAAGATTATCCACAAAAACTGGATTATTCAATGCATAAGTAATGCAAAAAGGATTATTATTTAAACCAACTTCACCAACTATATAAATTTCACCATTTGATATACTTATACCCTCGGCAGTACCCTTAACAACATTGGGCGGAAATAAATACAAGAGTTTGCCATTTACCCAGATACATGGCCGAGACATGTTATAATTAGTCGAAAATTTATAACCCACCGCATAGACATTGTCACCGCTCACCAAAATATCAGTCGCGGTAGAATTTTCCAGATCGTCATTCAGGCCTAGAGCCACGAAAGTTCCGTTTTTCCAATAACAGGCCGCATTAATATTGTTAGAATTCTTGTAGCGTCCAGAGCAATAGACATCATAAGTAGCCGACTTATCCTTTTTACAAGACTCAGATAATGACATTAAAAGAAAAAATGCCAATAGAACATGATATATTTTGAATTTCATAGTAATTAGATTTTTAAATGATTTAGTATAAAACAAATATCCCTCCAATTGGGCAGAGAACCCGAAATAACAGACGAACAACCTATTATGCACGATGAACCTGCTCATATGAGCGATGAACGGTAGTTCGGGACATTGAAACCAGATTTAAACTATTCCATTCAGCCTGCTTGCAGATTTTCCCTATAAATAAGTACTTTCGTAAATCTAATTGCAGACAATGGCAGATCTGGAGAAAAACATAGCTCAAAAAAGAAACAATACCATCCGCATTTCTACTGTAATCAGCATTTCGCTGGTATTATTAATGGGTGGCTTATTGGGTATCATATTGGTTCAATCGCAAAATCTATCAAACTATGTGAAAGAAAATATTGTATTGAACATTATTGTGAATGAAGGCACTAAAGAATCGGCCATTTTAGACTTACAAGCTAAAATCAATAAAGAACCCGAAGTTTTACGCACCCAGTATATCAGCAAAGAGCAGGCAGCCCGTAACTTAACCAAAGATCTGGGTGAAGATTTTGTAGAATTTTTAGGATATAACCCCCTGCTGCCTTCTTTAGATGTTTATCTTAAAGCTGCTTTTGCAGATAATGAAAGTATTGAAAGACTCGCTAAAAAATTAGAAAAAGACGATCTGATTAAAGAAGTGGTTTATCAAAAATCATTGATCGATACCATTAATCAGAATGTGAAGTTAATTAGTGTTGGACTTTTGGGCTTTGGCCTCATACTACTGCTAATTGCCATAACCTTAATTAATAACACCATCCGTTTAGCCATTTTTTCTCAGCGTTTTCTAATAAAAAGTATGCAGCTGGTAGGTGCCACTAAAGCATTTATTCGCAAACCTTTTATTATTTACGGCATTGTACACGGTTTAATTGCCAGCATTCTATCCATTTTCTTTCTATTAATTATTCTTTATTTGGTGAAGAATGAAATACCTGAAATTGTAACCTTAACAGATTGGACTCAATTTGCAGAAGTATTCTTCGGAATGATCTTATCTGGAGTCATTATTTCCGGCTTAAGCACCTGGTTTGCTGTAAGCAGGTTCTTGCGTTTAAAAATTTACGAATTATACTAATTATGGCCTCAACAAAAAACAATCCGGGCGAACAGCAGAAGCATAACTTAATATTTGGCAAGGTTAATTACCGCCTTATGTTGTTAAGCATGGCCATAGTGGCAGTAGGTTTCGTATTAATGAGCGGCGATACCGATATTTATGATTTCCGTAAAATTGTGCTGGCACCTATTGTAGTACTAGCCGGTTTTGGGCTCGGGTTTGTAGCCATTCTTAAAAAGAAAGCATGAGTTTTTGGGAAGCCATTGTATTGGCTATTATAGAAGGCTTAAGTGAATTTTTGCCTATTTCTTCTACCGGGCATATCATTTTAGGATCGAGCCTGCTAAATATGAATACAGCAGATCCTTTTCTTAAACTGTTTACCGTAGCCATTCAGTTGGGCGCCATCCTTTCGGTTTTGGTCTTATACTTTAAGCGCTTTTTTCAGCATATCGATTTTTATTTTAAACTGCTGGTTGCCTTTATTCCGGCCGTTGTATTTGGTTTATTATTCAGCAAAAAAATAGATCAATTATTAGAAAGCCCCATGGGTGTGGCCATAGCCTTATTAGTGGGCGGTATCATTCTGTTGTTTGTAGACCGCTGGTTTAAAGATGGAGAAATAGACCAAACCGACGATATTTCTTATGCAACAGCATTAAAAATAGGCCTTTTTCAATGTCTTTCTATGATTCCCGGCACTTCCCGCTCGGCAGCCAGTATTGTAGGCGGCATGAGCCAGAAATTATCACGCAAAGTGGCGGCCGAATTCTCTTTTTTCCTGGCAGTGCCCACCATGTTTGGAGCTACCGCCAAGAAACTTTACGATTTTTATAAAGAGGGCTATGTAATTACTCCCCAGGAATTAAAAATATTAGCCATTGGCAATATAGTCGCTTTTATAGTGGCCTTGCTGGCCATTCGTTTCTTTATCACTTTCTTACAAAAAAGAGGCTTTCGTTTATTTGGCTGGTACCGAATTATAGTGGGTTTGTTCATTATAACCTTACTGCTAAGCGGACACCAATTAAATGTTGTTTAAATGAGCGATAAAAGCAAAGATTTTCCTGATTTCCATTTTGCTGAGGGCGAAATGCTACTCATTAATAAGCCTTACCATTGGACCAGTTTCGATGTAGTTGGCAAAATACGGAACAGCTTTAAGCCCCTTAAACTAAAAGTGGGCCATGCCGGCACCCTCGATCCTCTGGCTACCGGATTGCTCATTATTTGCACCGGTAAACTCACCAAAAAGATTGACGAATTTCAGGCTCAGGATAAAGAATATACCGGAACTTTTACCCTGGGAGCGGTTACCGATTCTTACGACCTGGAAACACCGGTAATAGAACAATCAAAAGTTAACCACCTCGACGAAGAAACCATAAAAAATACTTGCCAGGCCTTTATGGGCGATATTGAGCAATTCCCTCCAGCCCATTCGGCTGTAAAAGTAGATGGCGAACGTTTATATTTAAAAGCCCGCCGTGGCGAAGAGGTAGAATTAAAATCCCGTAAGGTACACATCAACGAATTTGAAATTACCCATATCGACCTGCCTGAAGTACATTTCAGGGTAGTTTGCAGCAAAGGAACCTATATACGTTCTCTGGCCAACGATTTTGGAAAAGCCTTGGGCTGTGGGGCTTACCTATCTAAATTATGCCGTACCAAAAGCGGCAATTATAGTCTGGAAAATGCCTTTGAGGTCATGGAATTGGTGAATCACATCCGAGGGCTAAAAGAAACGGATAGTTTGGTGTAATTTTGTGCTTGAACAAGATGAGAACCTACTCCGATATCCAAACTTTTTCCCCTATTAAAAATGCAGTAGTCACCATCGGTACTTTCGATGGCGTGCATATTGGGCATCAAAAAATCATTTCCAGCCTCCGTAAATCGGCCAAAGAACTAGGTGGCGAAACGGTTATTTTAACCTTTTTTCCGCATCCGCGGATGATCCTCCATCCGGAAGATCAGGAACTGAAACTTATCACAACCATTAAAGAAAAGGCCCAATTACTGGAAGCAAGCGGAATTGATCATTTAATTATTACGCCCTTTACCCGCGATTTCTCTAACCTATCGCCAGAAGATTATATCAAGCAAATATTGGTAGATAAAATTGGGACCCGCAAAATTATTATAGGTTACGACCACCGCTTTGGAAAAAACCGCGAAGGCGGGATTGAACAGCTGCAAAAATTTGCACCAATTTATGGCTTCGAGGTAGAGGTGATACCCGAGCAAGATATGCATCAGGTAGCAGTAAGCTCGTCTAAAATAAGGCAGGCCCTGCTAAGCGGTGATGTACAAACCGCCCACGAATTTATGGGGCATCCTTTTTCTTTACATGGAAAAGTGATAAAAGGCGATCAGATTGGCCGAAAAATGGGCTACCCTACGGCAAACCTGTTTATCGAAGAAAATTATAAGCTCATACCCTCCGACGGTATTTACGCCGTAAAACTAGAGATCAAGAATAAACCTTATCAGGGTATGGCCTATATCGGCCACCGGCCTACCATTAATGGCATGAGCCGTAACATAGAGGTAAATATTTTCGATTTTGAAGAAGACATTTACGGCGAAACCATCCGCATGGATTTCCTTCACTATATTCGTGAGGACCAGAAATTCAATTCTTTAGCAGAGTTAAGCCATCAGCTTTCGCTGGATAAGATTGCAGCTTTGCGGCTACTCTGAGGAAATGGAGACAGAGTATCTATCCGTAGGTCATGCTGTCCGAAGGACTCCTTTGGAGAGCCTGTCGAAGCATCGAAAACAAGCCTTTCCATATCCTTCGACAAGCTCAGGATGACAATCTCAATATTATTAAATCGTAAAAAACACCCTAAAGGCTAGCTTAATTTAGGCAGGCCAATGTTCTACCAGTAATAAATATAGGTTTGTTTGGCGACGAGAAAGAAGGCCAGAAAGAACAGGAAAATAGCGATAGAGTGGTTAATCAGGCTAGTGCTCAAGGTAAACTTTTCCTGTATATAACGGGCAAAATAAGCATAGCCATACAAAGCAATGGCCGAACCAATTCCAGATCCTATACTAAAAATAACAAGCGACAAGTAATCGGTCTGTATCCACTGATGTAAGATCACATAATTACCAAAAAACAACCAGGTAGGAATTTGTACCGGATTTAATACGCCCAATACCAGACCATAGAACACGCTGCTTCCCTTTTTAGCCGTTTCATTGGTTTTTGGCGGTTTATTCCTACTTACCCAGGTTATGGTACCCATTACCACAAACATCAGGATCATAAATCCATCGGTTAAGGTGCCTAGC
>JBJTNQ010000014.1:0-12832 GCA_046074105.1 Sphingobacteriaceae bacterium
CACAAATTCAAAGCAAGATGGATCTATATGCTGTTCGGCCAGAATAGGCAGGGCCTGTTCTTTATCGCCAAACAATACAATTTTTTGATCGGGGGATAAGACTTTTTGAGCTGCAATAGCTCCCAAAACGGCTGCTTTGGGAGCGTAATCTCCGCCCATGAAATCTAAGCCAATTTTCATTGGAGAAAATTAAACTTAAGCGATGCTTGTATTTTCGATAACTAATTTACCGCGGTAGTACAGGTTGCCATCAACGTTATAAGCACGGTGAGGTAAGTGCACTGCACCAGTAGTTTTGCAGGTAAATAAAGTTGGAGCCTCCGCTTTGTAGTGAGTTCTTCTCTTGTCTCTTCTCGCTTTCGAGGTTTTCCGTTTTGGATGTGCCATAGCTTCCTAGTATTTAATTCTTGTTTTTGATATTCTTCAGGGCTTCCCAACGCGGGTCGGCCGTTTGTTCTTCTTCGTTTGTTTCAGGAGCCGATAAACTTTTCAGTTTCTCGATCATCTCCTGGTCGCACCACTCGGTGTTGCCTTCGTCATCGCAGCGCTTAAATAGCGGCACCGCCAGCATGATGTATTCATAGACCAATCCCGATACATCCAGTTCATGCTCGTTGCGACTGATCAGGATGATCTCATCGGTATCATCCTCCAGCAATTCATCATTGCTAAATTTCACAATTTCATGCGCTTCGATATCCAAGGGTGTTGGATAATCAGAAAGGCATAAATCGCAACCCTGGAAGATCTCGCCTTTAATACTGAAATTCAGGAGCATCATGGTCTCCTGTTTGTCCAGTTCGAGCGAAACTTTCAGTTTTCCGTTCTGTACCAGCGAATACTCAAATTCCTTAAAAAACGATTCGACAATGTCGAAATCGAATTGGTGTTTACCCAGTTTAAGGCCGGTAAACGGAATTCGGTATTGCTGTAAAGCTTTCAAAGCACGACAATTAAGCCTGCAAATTTAGGGAAAATTTAGTTAAAAGGGAATTTTTTTTGAAAAAGCTGCTTAGTCGCGATCTCTGGAGAGTTTACTGAATTTAAGTGGGTTTGCAGTTAATTCGGCAGTTTCGCGGCGGCGATCTACAATATGAATGGCGGCAAACACCGCTTCACGGAAAGAACCTGCATCGGCTTCGTTCTTGCCGGCAATATCGTAGGCGGTGCCGTGGTCGGGCGAAGTGCGCACCACCGGCAGCCCGGCCGTAAAGTTGACTCCGCTCTCAAAGGCCAATTGTTTGAAAGGGATCAATCCCTGATCGTGGTACATGGCCAAAACCGCATCGAACTTTTGCCAGCCTTTTTTGGCAAAAAAGCCATCGGCCGGATACGGCCCAAAAGCTAAAATGCCCTTTGCTGAGGCTTCTTGTATGGCAGGTGCTATGATCTCGGCCTCTTCTTTGCCTATGAGGCCTTCATCTCCCGCATGGGGATTTAACCCTAAAACGGCAATTTTTGGTTTTTCTATCCAAAAATCGGTTTTTAAACTCTGGTTCATCAGCTCCAGCTTGGCCATAATTTTTTCTTTGCTGATGGATTTGCTGACCTCGCCCAAAGGAATATGACCGGTAACTACCCCAACCCTTAATTCTTCGCCCAATAAAAACATCAGGGAGCTTTGGGCACCGGCCTTATCCTGGATATATTCAGTATGTCCGGCAAACTTAAAGGCTTCGCTCTGGATGTTTTGTTTGTTGATGGGGGCCGTAACCAAGGCATCAATTTCGCCGGCAATTAGATCCTGGGTAGCTCTTTCGAGCGATAGAAAAGCATATTTCCCGCCAATTTCTGTCGATTGGCCTAATTCTATCTTTACATCTTCTTCCCAGCAATTGATCATGTTAGGCCGGCGTGCATGAGCTTCGGTAGCGGTATTAATTACGTTAAAACTGAAATCATCTATGCCTAAAGTTTTGCGATGAAAAGAGGCAACTTTGGTTTGGCCGTAAACAATAGGAGTGCAATAATCGAGCAGGCGTTTATCTAATAAAGTTTTGATAATTACTTCCAGGCCAATGCCGTTTACATCGCCAATTGAAATACCAACTTTAATTTTTTCGCTCATATTATCTTGTAGAAATTGTTGCAAATTAAGGAATTGAGGCGAATGTTCTCCAAATACTCCTTAAACTTTCCTTATTTTGCCTTCAAATTCTATAAAAATGAGTTTGGTAAAAGCCAAAAAACACTTAGGTCAGCACTTTTTAACCGATAAAAATATTGCTGAGAAGATCGTAAACAGTCTTCAAAAGCAAGAAGCCTATCAGCAAGTGCTGGAAGTGGGCCCGGGTATGGGCATTTTATCCGATTTTTTATTGGAGAAGAAAACCTTCGAGACCTTTTTAATGGATATAGATGCAGAGTCGGTAGAGTTTTTAGGTAAAAAATATCCTCAGCTAAAAGAACGACTTATTTTTGGTGATTTTTTAGCATTAGATTTTGCTGCAAAGTTTAATGGCCCTATGGCCGTTATTGGCAATTTTCCTTATAATATCTCCTCTCAAATATTATTTAAAATTTTAGACAACCGCCAGCAGGTGGTAGAGGTAGTGGGCATGTTTCAGAAAGAAGTTGCCGAACGCTGTACCGCTAAACCAGGCAATAAGATTTATGGCATTTTAAGTGTGTTTTTGCAGGCTTATTATCAAGTAGAATACTTATTTACGGTAAAGGCCGGCGTATTTAACCCGCCGCCTAAAGTGCTTTCTGCGGTTATCCGCTTAACGCGAAACGAGGTGGAGACTTTAGATTGCGATGAGAAACTATTTTGGCAAGTAGTAAAAGCCGGCTTTAACCAGCGCCGCAAAACTTTGAGAAATGCCCTTTCGGGGATCTTGCCCAAAAATAAATTAGCCGATGAGCCGATGTTAGAATTACGGGCCGAACGTTTATCGGTGAATGATTTTGTAAAACTCACCCAACTTATTCAGCAAGCCAATGCCTAAACGCCTTTTAATTGTAGACGATCTGCATCCGGCTTTTAAACAAGAAGCCGAGGCTATAGGCTATACCGTTACTGATGAGCCCCTTTTTACCCGTGAGCAAACCTTAGCGGTGATAAAAGATTACGAAGGCCTGGCCATTCGCACCAAATTTCAGGTCGATCGGGAATTGATTGACGCTGCCCCGAATTTAAAATGGATTGCCCGTGCCGGTGCCGGAATGGATAATGTAGATGAGGCCTATGCGCAATTGAAAGGACTGGTTTGCCTAAACGCAGCCGAAGGCAATGCCGATGCGGTAGGCGAACATGCTTTGGGTATGCTGCTTTCGCTGATGAATAAATTGCGCCAGGCCGATGAGGAAGTGCGTCAGGGTATTTGGGATCGAGAAGGCAACCGAGGCTGGGAGCTGAAAGGCAGAACCGTTGGCATTATTGGTTATGGCCATATGGGCCGTTCATTTGCGCACAAACTGCAGGGCTTTGGGGTGCAGGTTATGGCCTACGATAAATATAAAACCGGCTTTTCTGACGACTATGCTCGTGAAGTAAGCATGGAAGAGATTGTGAAGTATAGCGAAGTATTGAGTTTACATATTCCGCTTACGCGGGAAACCCGGCAATTGGTAAATGAAGAATACCTGTTCCATTTTCGTAAGCCCATATTTTTTCTGAACACTTCCCGGGGAGAAATTGTGAATACCGATGCTATTTTAAAAGCCATTCAAGCCGGTAAAATCTTAGGAGCAGGTTTAGATGTATTGGAAGTAGAAAAATTTCCGGCTTTGGCCGGGCAAAGCTGGTATCCTGAATTAATTGCCAGCGATAAGGTATTATTAAGCCCTCATGTGGCCGGGTGGACACAGGAATCGTACCGTAAAATATCGGAGGTGCTGGCCGGAAAACTAAAAAATTTGCAAATCTAAATTGGTAATTTTACCTTCGTAGTACACCAAGCAAGACTATATCGGTATATCCGGCATAGTCTTGCTTGTTTTATATAGTCTACCCATTAATTGAAATTAACATGTCTGAAGTAACCTATTATACCAAAGAAGGTATCGAAAAACTGAAAGAAGAATTGCACCATCTGCGTACCGAAGGCCGGGCATCTATTGCTAAAGCCATTGCAGAAGCCCGCGATAAAGGAGACCTTTCGGAAAACGCCGAATACGATGCCGCGAAAGAAGCTCAGGGTCATCATGAAGCTAAAATTGCTAAATTGGAAACCGTATTGGCCAATGCCCGTGTAATAGATGAGTCTAAACTGGATACCTCTAAGGTTTTGGCCTTATCTATCGTAAAGATCAAGAATGTGAACAATGGTGCAGAAATGTCGTATCAACTGGTTCCGGAGAGCGAAGCCGATCTTAAATCAGGTAAAATATCGGTTAAATCGCCAATTGCACAGGGGTTATTGGGTAAATCGGTGGGCGATAAGGTAGAAATTACCGTTCCTGCAGGTAAAATTGAATTCCAGATTGTAGAAATAAGCCGTTAAGATGAGCATTTTCTCTAAAATAGTTTCTGGCGAAATTCCGGCTCATAAAGTGGCCGAAACGCAAGACTTTTTAGCCTTTTTAGATATCAGTCCTCTAGTAGAGGGCCATGTGCTGGTTATCCCTAAAAAGGAAGTAGATTATATATTTGACATAGATGACGAAACCTATGCCGGATTAATGCTTTTTGCCAAGATTGTGGCTGCGGGCGTTAAAAAAGCTATTCCCTGTAAAAAAGTAGGTATTTCGGTTATCGGTTTGGAAGTACCTCATGCCCACGTGCACCTTATCCCGATGAATTCGGTAAGCGATATGAACTTTAGTCGCGAAAAGCTAAACCCCAGCCCAGAAGAATTGGCAGCAACGGCAAAAAAGATTAGAGAAGCGCTTATTTAATTCGTTTCTGATTGTCTTTGGCGAAAGCTTCCCACCCGGTATAGCTTTTGCTGGTTTTACCGCTACTTATTTTCTGAAAAGAGTGGCATACGGCTACGGCCAAACCATCTGTTGCATCTAAAAATTCGGGGGTTTCCTGAAAATTCAATAAAGTTTTCAGCATGGCGGCTACTTGCTCCTTGCCAGCATTCCCATTTCCGGTAATGGCCTGTTTAATTTTACGGGGAGAGTATTCTGTAATGGGAAGATTTCGTGCTAATCCGGCAGCCATGGCTACGCCCTGTGCCCGGCCCAGTTTAAGCATTACCTGAATATTTTTACCATAAAAAGGAGCTTCTAAAGCCAAACAATCCGGGTGATATTCATCTATGAGGGCTAGTGTTTTATCAAAAATACGCTGCAGTTTCAGAGGATGATCGTCCAGGTGATCTAGTTTAATGACCCCCATGCTAATGAGCTCTACTTTTGTTTTGATCTCTTTTACCAAACCATAACCCATTACGGCTGTACCGGGGTCAATTCCTAAAATAATACGTTCGTTAGCCTTTTCAGATTTAATCACTTACAATAATACATTTTTTCAATCGGGCAATCAATTTCGGGGGGTATTCTGCCTATATATAAAAGTTACAACATTTTCTTTTTAATTATTATATGGTCGTATTTATTAAAAATATGCTTTTAAATCGTTAGTTTTGGCAATATCTAAGGTTTGCGTGGGGCATAAATCTACTATACAAAGCGTCGACAACGATTTAATTCGCCTTCTTCTTAAACGGCAGGCCGAGTTAAATTCTTTATTAGAACTCACCCAGGCTATTAACAGGAACTCGGGAATTAAAGAGTTGCTAGCCATGCTCCATGTAATTCTGAAAGTGCATTTAAATATTAAGAAAATGCGCTTATACTTTAAAAAAGATCAAATATTTTATTGCCTTACGGGTTTCGGAAATGAACAGGTGCCGGAAATGAAATTTTATCGAAATCAGGCTTTAGGCAAAGAAATTTGTATGGTTTCAGATCAAAAAACCGATTTCAGAACAGATTTTTATCATTACGATTATTTTGTGCCCATTGTTCATCAACGTAAGCTATCTGCATTTGTAGTGCTAACGAATATAGAGGATGAGCAAAGCTTAATTCAGCACGATCTAACTTTTATTCAAACCCTAACCAGCTTAATTGTAGTAGCCCAACAGCATAAAAAACTTCGCAGAGATAAAATAGAGAGAGAGCGTTTGGAGCAAGAATTAGAGCTGGGCCGGCAGGTGCAGCATATGCTCATTCCTCATCATCTAAATACCAATAAATTGGTAGAAGTAAGTGCCTGGTATCAACCTCATGAGAGTATAGGTGGAGATTATTTTGATTTCGATCAGATCAATGAAAATGAATGGATGTGGTGTATTGCCGACGTTTCGGGTAAGGGAATTTCTGCAGCTTTGCTCATGGCCAATTTACAGGCCAGTTTAAGGGCTTGGTTTAGCATTACCAGTAATCCGGTAGAAGTGGTTAAGCGATTAAATGAGCTCATTTGGAAAAATACTCAGGGCGAACGTTACATTACCTTGTTTCTGGGTGTTTACGACTGCCAAAAGAGCATATTAAATTATGTAAATGCCGGACATCAGCCTTCTGTTTTATTTCAGCAAGGAGAAAGCCGTTTGTTGAAGACTGGAACCGTAATGATGGGCGTTTTTGAAGAATTGCCCTTTATTGAAATGGGAACCGAAAAGTTATGTTCTGGCGATCTGATATTTAATTATACAGATGGTTTATTGGAGAGAAAAAATTTAGATGAGCATATTTCTGAGCAGTTTATCACAGATTTCTTAAAAAACAACCTGACTTTACCCGTTCAGGAGATGCATCAGGCTTTACTGAAATATATTCGCGATTCCATTAAGACCAAGGGCCTGGCAGATGATCTAACGCTTTTGTCAATAAAGGTGAAATAATTTAAATTTTTAGATCGCGGGAGCTATGGTAAATCGTTAGGATATGAATAGTGTCATTAGAAGAGAGTTGGTAAATTATCCGATAGTTCCCTTCAATCAATTCACGAAGATCAGTTTGATTTTTTTCTGGAACTATTCTTCCAGCTATTGGAAATGTTTTTAAGATAGTGGGCTTCTCAAATAATTTCTGAACGGTTATGAGCGCATAATTAGCTAAACTTTCAGCAATATAATCACCAATTGTATTTAAATCATAGATGGCCTGATTGGTCCAGATCAGCTTAACCATCTATTTAGCTTTGCCTTTGCTTCCTCTTCTGAGTTGGTCTTACCCTCTTTCACTTCCTGCAATCCTTTTTCCACCTTTTCAATAAAAATGAGCCGGTCTACCACCTCATCAATAGAAAATTCATCAGGCAAGTCAGCAATCGAAGCGAGCACAATTTCTTTTTTCATTTCACATCCATTTTCTACAACAATTTAAAATAAATATTTCACTTTTGAATATGCTTTTGCCCTATTATCAGGAAAATTTAATCGAAGCAGGCTGCGACGAAGCCGGTCGTGGCTGTTTGGCCGGCCCCGTATTTGCTGCTGCAGTTATTTTGCCTAAAGATTTTAAGCACCATCTGCTGAACGACTCCAAGCAGCTCAACGAACAGCAGCGGGTTCAGCTCAGAACCGAAATAGAAGCGCAAGCCATTGCTTTTGCCGTAGCGCAGGTAGATCATGAGGAAATTGACCAGATCAATATCCTGCAGGCTTCTTTTCTGGCCATGCACCGGGCCTTAGATCAATTAAAAACCCGTCCTGAATTTATTTTAATAGATGGCAACCGGTTTAAAACCTACCGGGAGTTAGCCCACCAGTGTGTGGTTAAAGGCGATGGTAAATACCTTTCCATAGCGGCAGCTTCCATTTTAGCAAAAACCTATCGGGATGACTTTATGCAGCAAATAGCCTTGGAGTATCCACAATACGATTGGGCGCAGAATAAGGGGTATCCAACCATTAAACATCGCGAAGCGGTATTGGCTTATGGTTTATCTCCATATCATCGTAAAACCTTCCGCATAAGCGATTCACAGCTTACGCTATTTCATTAAGGTATACCGGCTTTTTTGTTAATTTCGCTTCAAATATCAAATCCATGAAAAACACCGCCTTAACCCAAACCCACATTGCATTAGGAGCTAAAATGGTACCTTTTGCAGGATATAATATGCCTGTACAATATGCTGGCATTAATATAGAACACGAAACCGTACGCAAAGCAGTAGGCGTTTTCGATGTGAGCCATATGGGCGAATTTATCCTTAAAGGCGATCAAGCCCTGAATCTTATACAAAAAGTAACTTCTAACGATGCTGCTAAACTATACGATGGCAAGGTGCAATACTCCTGTCTGCCTAATACAACAGGAGGTATTGTAGACGATCTGCTGGTTTACCGCATAGACGATAAAACCTATATGTTGGTGGTAAATGCTTCCAATATTGAAAAAGATTGGGACTGGATCTCCAAGTACAATACCTACGGGGTAGATATGAAGAACATTTCAGACCGGACTTCTCTGTTGGCCGTTCAGGGTCCTAAGGCTGCCGAAGCTTTACAAAATTTAACTGAGGTAGACCTGTCGGCCATGGAATATTACACCTTCGAAAAAGGCAAATTTGCCGGAATAGACAATGTGATAATTTCTGCAACAGGTTATACCGGTGCAGGCGGTTTTGAACTCTATTTCGATAATGAGCACGCAGATCATATTTGGAAAGCTATTTTCGAAGCAGGCGCCGCATTTGGCATACAGCCAATTGGATTAGGAGCAAGAGATACTTTGCGTTTAGAAATGGGTTTCTGCCTGTACGGAAATGATATAGACGATACGACCTCTCCGCTGGAGGCCGGTTTAGGATGGATCACTAAATTCACTAAAGATTTCGTGAATTCAGACCATTTAGCCACACAAAAGCAAGCCGGAGTATCGCGAAAGCTTATTGGGTTTGAAATGATTGATCGTGGTATTGCCCGCCACGATTATGAAATTTGTGATGCTGCCGGAAATACCATTGGAAAAGTAACTTCGGGCACTCAGTCGCCATCATTACAAAAAGCCATTGGTTTGGGCTACGTTTTAACCGACTTTGCTAAAGAAGGAACAGAAATATTTATTAAGATCAGGGAAAGCCTGGTAAAAGCACAATTAGTTAAATTCCCGTTTTACAAAGGCTAATCGCTAAAAAGATTTATGCAGCAACGAAAACTCGAAGTATGCCTTAGTCCGGCATTACTTCATTTATACGATATCCGCGATAGTCTGGTAGTAGTTATTGATATTTTCCGTGCTACCTCTTCTATGTGTTACGGCCTGGCTAACGGTGCCGAAGCCATTATTCCGGTGGCTTCTGTAGAGGCTTGCCATTCCTATCGGGATACCGATTACTTGCTAGCTGCCGAACGTAATGGCGAGGTGGTGAATGGATTTGATTTCGGCAATTCCCCTTTTTCTTATACAGCCGAAAAAGTAGCCGGCAGAACCGTGGTTTTAACCACAACCAACGGCACACACGCCATTAACGAAAGTCGCGAAGCTCAAAAGGTATTAATAGGTTCGTTCTTAAACCTGAGTGCTCTAAGCAATTGGCTAAAACAGCAACCGCAAGATGTATTACTGCTTTGTGCAGGCTGGAAAAATAAAGTGAATTTAGAAGACAGCCTGTTTGCAGGGGCCGTAGCTTACCAACTGCAAGATTCAGATTATAAATTAGATGATTCGGCCATCTTAGCTGCCGACTTATACACCCTGGCTAAAGACGATCTGGATAATTTTTTGAAAAAAACCTCCCACAGCGAACGTTTAAAACAATTGAATATTGAAGCTGATATTGCTTTCTGCCTAAAAGTAGACCTCATAGATACCCTTCCGGTTTTAGATGGCGATCGGTTGGTAAGATTGGGATAATCTTTATTGTCATTTCGATTCCGCCAGTCGGCGGATGAGAAATCTCTTTAGATTTTTTGTAAGGAGAGATTTCTCTATTCGTTCGAAATGACGTTTTAACGTATCTTTTCGTTGTTTTGGTGCCTTTCGGTATCTCTTTTGGTTTTTTTCTCGAGATTAAGCTTTAAAGCTTCTGTTAAATCAATTCCAGTCTGGTTGGCCAGGCAGATCAATACAAATAAAACATCGGCCATTTCATCCGCGAGGTTTACCGCTTCATCTGATTTTTTGAACGACTGTTCGCCATACTTTCTGGCCATGATGCGGGCTACTTCGCCCACCTCCTCCATTAAAATGGCCGTATTGGTGAGTTCGTTAAAATAGCGTATTCCGGTAGTTTTAATCCATTGATCAACTACTTCCTGTGCTTCTTTAATTTTCATGTTTATTCTTTGTTTTTAGTATCCATGATTATGGTTACCGGGCCATCATTTAATAAACTAATTTTCATGTCGGCACCAAAAATGCCGGTCTCAACTTTGTTTCCGGTTTGCTTTTCCAATTCGGCTTTCATAAACTCATATAATGGAATGGCTTTATCGGGCCTAGCTGCACGAATAAAGCCCGGCCGGTTGCCTTTTTTGGTTTGTGCAAATAAGGTAAACTGAGAGATCAATAAAATTCGGCCTCCGATGTCGGTTAAAGACTGGTTCATTAAACCCAGCTCATCAGAAAAAATGCGCATCTGTGCAATTTTTTGTGCCAGCCAAACGGCATCTTCTTCGGTATCGGCATTCTCTACGCCTAAAAGCACCAAAAAGCCGGCCTCAATTTGCCCGGTAATGTTTCCATCTACTTTACAGGATGCCTCACTTACACGCTGAATAACGGCTCTCATTTCAATTTGTCAATTTGTTGATGTGTTAATGTAGGCAGGTTCAAAATGAAAGTTCATAGCAAATGGAGCCTTTTTTAATTTCTTGTATCGTTACCGTGATAAATACTCAGGTATGAGTCGTAACGGCTGGGTTCAATTTCTCCATTCTCTACTGCTGCCAACACTGCACAGCCTGGTTCATTAAGGTGCCGGCAATTGTTAAAACGGCAAGCATTCATTCTTTCCCGCATCTCAGGGAAGAAATGGCTTAACTCTTGTTCTTCTATATCAATAATACCTAATTCACGTATACCCGGAGTATCAATTAAATATCCGCCGAAAGGCAAATTATACATTTCGGCAAAGGTAGTGGTATGTTGTCCTTTGTCGCTCCAGTCAGATACGGCACCTGTTTTTACCTCAGCTTCGGGTATAATGGCATTAATTAAAGTAGATTTCCCAACGCCAGAATGTCCGGTAAATAAGTTGATATGGTTTTTTAGCACCGCCTTCAGTTCTTCCACATGGGTTCCCTCCAGTGCAGAAACCTCATAGCAGGGGTACCCTAAATGGGCGTAAATACGTTTGTATTCGGCCAAAATTTCCAGGCCTTCATCGCTAAACAAATCTAATTTGTTAAAAATAATGCGGGCCGGTACATCATAGGCTTCGGCAGTTACCAAAAAGCGATCTATAAAGCCCAAAGAAGTGCGTGGCGAAGCCAGGGTAACAATTAAAAAAGCCTGATCGAGATTGGCGGCAATAATTTGTGCCTGCTTAGACAGGTTTACCGATTTCCGGATAATATAATTCTTACGATCATGTAAGCGGGTAATTACACCGGTTGCCTGGTCGGGCTCCATTTCGAAGTCTACACGGTCGCCAACAGCAATCGGATTAGTGGTTTGAATATCCTTTAAACGGAACTTGCCCTGAATACGACAGTCTGTTTTATTTCCCGACTCGCTTAAAACCTGATACCAGCTTCCGGTAGATTTAATGATTAATCCCTGCATGAATTAACAAAGTTATAATTTGGCCCTTATTTTAAATCTATTTATTGAAATGATTATTAATTATGCCTGTATTTATTTTCATTTTCCTAAAAAGATCAGATCGTTGAATATTGTAATATAAAAACCTTTACTTTACAAAAACAGTAACGAATTGATACACAGCATTTGCACCATTATTATTACGCCTATTACCATGATGTCTGAAAAGACAAGGGAGGAATAGTAATTGGATAAAATATAGCAACAAACCAAGCCTTCCTTCTAAACAAAGGGAGGTTTTTTTTTACATAATAAACATGAAAATATTAAAATTCGGGGGAACCTCGGTTGGGTCGGTAAGCAGTATCCGTACACTTTTGGAAATTGTAAAGAAGGAAATTAAAACAGGGCAAAATCCTGTACTTGTTCTTTCGGCCATGAGCGGAATTACCAACCTATTATCCAAAATGGCCGATCAGGCCGCTAATGGCCAGTCTTATGTACAAGAGTTAAAAGATTTAGAAGCCAGGCACTTTGACGTAATTAAGGTATTAATTGATACGCAGCGTCAAAACCCCATTTTTACCAAGTTGAAATTACTTTTCAACGAATTAGAAGATATTTTGCAGGGCGTACAGGCCATAGCCGAATTAACACCCCGCACCCGCGATCTTATTTTAAGTTTTGGCGAACGTTGTTCTGCTTATATGCTGAGTAAAATAGCCGAAGAAACCATACCTGAAGCGCTGTTTACCGATTCTTCTTTATTAATTAAAACAGATAGTGCTTTTGGGCAAGCTAAAGTTGATACTGCACTTACTGAACAGCTGATCCAGGATTATGTGCAGCAAAATATGGGTAAGGTGTTGTTTGTAACTGGATTTATTGCCAGCAACGCCGAAGGCAGAATTACTACCCTGGGCCGTGGCGGCAGCGATTATACCGCTGCTATTTTAGGTGCCGCATTAAATGCGGAAGAAATACAGATCTGGACTGATGTAAATGGTTTAATGACCGCCGACCCCCGAATTGTGAAAAAAGCATTCTCGGTGCCCGAATTATCTTATACCGAAGCCATGGAACTTTCCTTTTTTGGAGCCAAGGTCATTTATCCGCCAACCATGATCCCCGCATTTTTAAAACAAATCCCTATCGTGATCAAAAATACTTTCGAGCCTGATTTTGCAGGAACTGTGATCAGAGCTAAAGCCAACTCTTCCGA
>JBJTNQ010000015.1:0-3410 GCA_046074105.1 Sphingobacteriaceae bacterium
GCACACCGCCTGCCGCATGTAGCCAACATTTCTTTTAAATATGTAGAAGGAGAAGGTCTGATGATGGCGATGAAAGATCTGGCCGTATCTTCAGGTTCTGCCTGTACTTCTGCTTCATTGGAGCCCTCTTACGTATTAAAAAGTTTAGGCCTTTCTGATGATTTGGCACACTCTTCGATACGTTATGGCTTAGGAAGATTTACTACTGAAGAAGAGATCGACTATGCGATTGAAGTAACTAAAAAAGCAGTGAACCACCTGCGTAATCTTTCTCCGCTATGGGAGATGTTCAAAGAGGGCATCGACCTGGATAAAGTAGAGTGGGTAGAACACTAAACAATTTGCTAATTTGTCAATGAGACAATTAGTCAATAAAAAATAAAGAATTAAAAAACATAGATAAACAATTTGTCAAACAACTAATCGTCAAATTTTAGGATTAGCAAATTGACTAATTAACAAATTGAACTATTATGGCTTATTCAGATAAAGTTATTGATCACTACTCTAATCCACGCAACGTAGGTACGCTTGATAAAAGCAAAAACAACGTAGGTACCGGATTGGTAGGCGCCCCTGAGTGCGGCGACGTAATGCGTTTACAAATTGAAGTAGACAGCAACAATGTAATTACCGATGCCAAGTTTAAAACCTTTGGTTGTGGCTCTGCAATTGCATCTTCTTCATTAGCCACCGAGTGGTTAAAAGGAAAGTCTATTGATGATGCCATGGCTATTGATAATATGGACATTGTAGAAGAACTGGCTTTGCCGCCTGTAAAAATTCACTGTTCTGTATTAGCTGAAGATGCTATTAAAGCAGCTATTAACGACTACCGTGTAAAAAACGGCTTAGCGCCAATAGAATCTGAAAAAAGCCACCACTAATAGAGAATGATGTATGGAGATCACTTAAATTAAGGTGTTCTCAATACTAAATACTCAATACTAAAAATCATGGTTACCGTAACCGATAAAGCTAAAGAGAAAGTAGAAAGCCTGATGAAAGAAGCAGGGCTGGATAGTTCTTATTTCCTGCGGGTTTCTGTACAGGGGGGCGGCTGTTCTGGCTTAAGTTACAAGCTGGATTTTGATAATGAAGAAAAACCAGGCGACCAGTTTTTTGAAGATAAAGGTGTCCGCATGACTTTAGATATGAAGTCGTTCTTATACCTGGCCGGCACCGAACTAGATTTTTCAGACGGTTTAAATGGCAAAGGTTTTAATTTCAACAACCCCAACGCCAGTCGTACTTGCGGTTGCGGGGAAAGTTTTTCTGTTTAATAAGGGTTAATGATAATTAGAACAAAAGGGCTGTAAAAATAGCCCTTTTGTTTTTTAGGGCTAATGCGTATAATTGTCAACCTAACATTTCGTTAATAACCAATTTATACAACCGGTATGAGCTTAATTAATGAGTATAGTACTATTCCACGTCTACTAAGAAATGTGGTTCAAAATATCCATTCAGAAAATCATACTTTTCTTATCCATAAAACCCATAAGGATTGGGAAGAGATCAGCTATAAACAAGTTTTAGACACGGCCGATGCTATTTCCAGCTATTTTCTGGATATGGGCATTGAAAAAGGCGACCGCCTTTCTTTAATTATAGAAAACTGCCCGGATTATATTTATTACGATCAGGCTTTGCAGCAGATCGGTGCGGTAAATGTATCTATTTATCCTACTCTTACGGAGCACGAAATAGCATATATTTTAAAAGATTGCGGTGCCAAAATTATTTTAGTGGGCAATCCTTTTCTTTTCCGTAAAATTTTAAAAATAGCGAACAACTGTCCAGATCTTATCCGTATTGTTCCGGTTTTTGAAGACTTTGATAAATACCTCGAAAAAATTAATCTGAATGCTGGCGTAATTGCCTTTAAAGATCTGATAGCAGAAGGCAAACAGACCTTAGCCGTTCATCAAAAAGAAATTGAAGTATTGAGGAATGAAGTTTTACCTAGCGATTTATCTTCATTAATTTACACTTCAGGAACTACAGGTACGCCTAAAGGTGTAATGCTGACTCATTCTAATTTTGTACAGAATGTGCGGGTATGTTTAGATCAAATTCCGGTGATAGATGAGCACGAAACTTTCCTATCCTTTTTACCTCTTTCGCACGTATTTGAACGTACAGCTACTTACCATATCTGTATTGCGGTAGGTTGTAAAATAGCCTTTGCACAAAGCTTGGAGCTACTGGCAAAAAACATGGCCGATGTACGACCTTCCATTATGGCTTGTGTTCCACGCTTGCTGGAGCGGATTCATGATAAAGCAATGAAAAACGGCACTTCGGCCGGAGGCGTGAAATCTAAAATTTTCCTTTGGGCCCTGGCAACCGGGCAAGCCTATCGCGAAGCACTGGAAGCAGGCAAAAAACCGGGTTTAGCATTAAGCCTGAAACAAAAGCTAGCCGAAAAACTGGTTTTCAGCAAAATTAAAGAGAAAACTGGCGGACGCCTAAAATTCATGATCTCGGGCGGGGCAGCCTTACCTAAAAATGTAGGTGAGTTTTTCGGAAATTTAGGCATTAAAATTCTGGAGGGCTTCGGCTTAACAGAAACTTCGCCAGTAATGGCTGTTACCGAATATCACCGCCAGGTATATGGCACCGTTGGCCGTATCATTCCGGGCATTGAAGTAGGCATACAAGATGTAGATACCAAAACATTTCATACCATACAAACACACGATACCTTTAAGGAGGATTTTGAATGTGCAGAAGGCGAAGTGGTGGTTAGAGGCCATTGTGTAATGAAAGGCTATTGGAACAAACCAGAAGATACCGCCCAGGTAATTGATGCCGATGGCTGGTTCCACACCGGCGATATTGGCCGTTTTTATAAAGGCAATTTGCAAATTACCGACCGCATTAAGAATATGCTGGTTAATGCTTATGGCAAAAACATCTACCCTACTCCGGTAGAAAACACTTATTTAAAAAGCCCGAAAATTGAGCAGATCTTTTTAATTGGCGATAAACGAGAATACATTACGGCCATTGTGGTTCCGCCGAGAGAAACACTGGAGGAAACCTTTCAGTTAAAAGAGGAGTTCTTTAAACAGCCGGAAGATTTTATTCAGGATGAGCAAATTGTGAACTGGATTGATGAAGATGTAAAACGCTTATCGAATGAATTGGCCAAATTTGAACGCATTAAGCATTTTAAAGTAAAACGAAACCCTTTCTCCATAGAAGAAGGTGAAATTACCCCTACCCTGAAAGCCAAGCGTAAGGTAATTGAACAAAAATACGCTAACGCGATAAACGAGTTGTATACGGAAGAAATGGCTTAACAATAAGCTGTCATATCGAATACTTTAGTGGGGGGGCGGACCCAATGTGTTTTCCACCACTTTTCCCCCCCCCCCCCTTCTCCCACCTCCGGCTGAGAAAAA
>JBJTNQ010000016.1:0-11178 GCA_046074105.1 Sphingobacteriaceae bacterium
GGTTCGTGTAGACACGAACCAAGGCAGGGAAGGATTAATAAAGGGATTATTTTCCTTTAAAATCAGCTTTTCGTTTTTCTAAAAAGGCTGATACGCCCTCTTTAAAATCTTCGGTATCGAAACACCGGCCAAACTGATCTATCTCGGCTTCAAAGCCATTTACGCCATCTGTTAACCCTGCATTTACCGCAGTAATAGCAGCAGCCACAGCCACTGGTGCTTTGCTTAGTATTTTTCGCATTTTTTCTTCAGCGGCAGCTAATAAATTTTCCGGCTCAACTGCCTGGTTCACTAAGCCCATTCCCAATGCGGACTCAGCGCTAATCATATCGGCTGTTAAGATCATATCTAAAGCCCGGCCTCTGCCTACCAATTGCGTTAAGCGTTGCGTACCGCCATAACCTGGTATTAAACCCAAGGTAAGCTCGGGCAGACCCAAACGGGCATTTGTTGCCGCAATGCGTATATGACAAGCCATAGCCAATTCTAGGCCACCCCCCAAAGCAAAGCCATTAATGGCCGCAATAATAGGCTTTTCGCTATGGTGTATAATGTCCATTACTTTATGATGGCCTTCCTGGGCCAAAATTCGTCCTCCATTGCTGCTCAAATCAGCAAATTCAGCAATATCAGCTCCGGCCACAAAAGCTTTACTTCCGGCACCGGTAATAATAATGCCGCCAATTTCAGGGTTTTTAAAAGCATCGCTTAAAGCATAATGCAATTCGGCTAAAGTGAATTTGTTTAAGGCATTTAATTTGCTTTCGCGATTGATGGTTAACCATAAAATACGGTCCTTAATTTCGAGTAAAATATTTTCGTACGGCATGTTTTTCGATTTAAAAAAGTAGATTAAAAATTGCGATGAGTCTTAACCCATTCATCAATATAACTTACAATATCTTGCGTAGGTGTTCCGGGCGGAAAGAGCTGTCCCACACCCATTTCCTGTAAGCTTTTCATGTCGCTATCTGGAATAATACCCCCACCTGTAATGAGTACATCCTTTAAGCCTTTAGCGTTCATCAGATCCATAATTTTAGTAAAAACAGTCATATGCGCACCCGAAAGAATAGAAACACCAATGGCATCCACATCTTCCTGCAGGGCGGTATTTACCACCATTTCGGGGGTTTGCCGTAATCCCGTATAAATTACTTCCATGCCTGCATCCCGTAAGGAAGTGGCAATAATACGGGCGCCACGATCGTGGCCATCCAGGCCAACTTTGGCAACTAAAATACGAATAGGTCTTTTCAAGGTATGGTAAATGGGTTGATGAAGGTAAAAGTACTAAGAAAAAATAAAAAGACAGGTTTATGTAGGTTGATGGTCGTTTTTAAGACATAAAACAAGCTTATTTTTACTATTTTTACCTCCCGGGTTTTTAATCCGGTACCATAAAAATAATAAGCCCAAACATGAGTGAAGAACGGTCGTTAAACTTTCTGCAAGAAATAATTGAAGAGGATCTGAAAACCGGCAAACATGGCGGTAGGGTATTAACTCGATTCCCGCCAGAGCCTAATGGTTATTTGCATATTGGCCACGCCAAATCTATTTGTTTGAATTTCGGATTGGCCGAGCGTTATCAAGGCAAAACCAATCTCCGTTTCGACGATACCAACCCCGTAACCGAAGAAACAGAGTATGTAGAAAGCATTAAAAAAGATATAGAATGGCTGGGCTTTAAATGGGCCCAGGAATTATATACTTCCGATTATTTCGATCAGTTATATGACTTTGCGGTAGCCTTAATTAAAAAAGGCCTGGCTTATGTAGATGACAGTACAGCCGAAGAGATTGCAGCCACCAAGGGTACCCCAACAGAACCCGGGAGTGCTTCGCCCTACCGGGATAGAAGCATCGAAGAAAATTTACGTTTGTTCGAAGAAATGAAGGCGGGTAAATATCCGGATGGTGCCAAAGTATTGCGTGCCAAAATAGATATGGCCGCTCCAAATATGCACTTACGCGATCCTTTGATGTATCGCATAAAACATGCGCATCACCATCGTACCGGAGATGCCTGGTGCATTTACCCCATGTACGATTTTGCTCATGGCCAGAGTGATGCCATTGAAGAAATTACCCATTCAGTATGCACCCTGGAGTTTATCCCTCACCGTGCCCTATACGATTGGTTTATTGAAAAGCTCGAAATTTTTCCTTCTAAACAATATGAATTTGCCCGTTTAAATATTACCTATTCGGTGATGAGTAAGCGGAAACTTCTACAATTGGTTAATGAAAAGTATGTGAGCGGTTGGGACGACCCCCGCATGATGACCATTAGCGGATTACGCAGAAGAGGTTATACTCCGGCTAGCATCCGCAATTTTTGCGACAAGATCGGCGTAGCCAAAAGAGAAAATAATATCGAGATGGGTCTACTGGAATTCTGTATTCGTGAAGACCTGAACCAAACTGCCTGGCGTCGTATGGCTGTGCTCGATCCGGTTAAATTGGTGATTACCAATTATCCCGAAGGTCAGGAAGAAATATTATACAGCGAGAATAACCCCGAGGTAGAGGGTGGAGATGGAACAAGATCCCTGCCTTTTAGTCGCGAATTATGGATAGAACGCGAAGATTTTATGGAAGAACCCCCTAAAAAGTTTTTCCGCTTAGGTCCCGGCCTGTCTGTACGTTTAAAAAGTGCTTACATTGTTCAATGCCACAATTTTGTAAAAGATGCCTCGGGCAAAGTTACGGAGGTTCATTGCACCTATATTCCCGAATCAAAATCGGGCAGCGATACCAGTGGTATCAATGTAAAAGGAACCATCCATTGGGTAAGTATACCGCATGCAAAAACTGCCGAGATTAGAATGTACGACCGTTTATTTCAGGTAGAAGACCCATCTAGCGAAGCCGGAGATTTCAAAGATTACATTAATCCAAACAGTTTACAGGTTCAACAAGCCTATATTGAGCCAGATCTGGTTAATGCCGAAACGGGTAAAGGTTATCAGTTTATCCGTAAAGGCTATTTTAGTTTAGACCCAGACGCTAAACCCGATCATTTGGTTTTTAATCGAACAGTTACCCTTAAAGACAATTGGGCAAAGAAGTCTGAATAAATGGAAAATAGCAAATTAGCCTGGCTAAAGGCTCACTTAGGCCAATCTACTAAAAAAAGCCCATCGCCATTTGCCCATTGGCTAGACGGTATTTTGGAAGAAGCCGAGTTTGGTCAGGTTACCGTTCGTTATGCCGTACGTCCGGATATGACCAACCCGCACAACACCTTACACGGCGGTGTAATTGCAGGCATGTTAGACGATGTAATTGGAACTGCGGTAGCCAGCTTGGGGAAAGAATTGCCTTTTGTTTCTATTAACCTTACGGTTGATTTTGTGCAGGCTGCCAAAGTGAGCGATGAGGTAATTGCCAAAGCAAAAGTAATTCGTAACGGCAGAACCGTTGTTTATGTACAAGCCGAATTGCTCAACAAGTCTGCTAAATTATTAGCAGTTTCCACTAGTAATTTAGTTGTTATGCCACAAAAAATATAAGTTCATCTCATAATAGTATTATAATTTTCCTAATTAAATTTTTGTCTATTTTTTTTAATCAAAATTGACCAAAATGAGGTTATTTCTCTAAATTTGCATTCATTGAGACATTGAGAAATCAATAGGACCTTACCAAGTCCGGTATGACATTTGCAATAGCAATTCTTGAGAATAAAACTGCGACCAATAATAATCGAACAAAGAAAATGCTTAATGCTTCACCAATTGCGTGGGCGTATTCTGTGTTCGTGGGTAGTCGCAGTACCTATTCCCTCAGTTTACTGTCCCACGCAAATTTTTTATCAGCCTAACTAAAGATAAATATTATTATCAATAGCCTGATAATCAGTCGCATTAGCTTGCAGGCTTATTTTATAAAAAATCTAAACTATTTACTTCCCCTGATGTTTTTCATAATACATCAATTCTTAAATTATGAAAAACGTAACATCAAAATCTAACTCAGCAGGCGATATGGAATTAAAAGATTCGGCCTTGTTTGAGTTATTTGTATCAGAATTAAGGGACCTTTATTGGGCCGAAAAGCATATCGTTAAAAATTTGCCTAAAATGGCTAAAGCAGCCACCTCAGGAGATCTAAAAAACGCCTTTCAAGAACATTTAAGTGAAACCGAAACACAGGTGGAACGTTTAGAAGAGATTTTTCAACTGATAGATAAGAGAGCCGTAGGTAAACGCTGCGAAGCTATGGATGGACTGGTTGAGGAAGGTAAGACCAAGATTGAAGATACTGAGCAGGGCAGCTTAACCCGCGATGTGGGTTTAATTGCATCGGCTCAGAAAATAGAGCATTATGAAATTGCTGCTTACGGCACTCTAAAAACCATTGCTTCGGTTTTGCAACTAGATGATCAAATTGCCGATCTGCTTAATGAAACCCTTGAGGAAGAAAAAAATGCAGACGTTAAACTTACAGAAATAGCCCAGAGCCATTTGAATGAAGATGCCCGCGAGGAAAGAAAATAAGAATTTTAGAATCCTGTAAAGAGGCCATCCTTAGAGATGGCCTCTTTTATTGGAATAGTATTCTTAAAACAAATTATAATTTCATTTTTTAATAAAGTATTCATTGAAGGTAAGTATGCGGGTTTTACCTATTTTTTTGAGGATTAACAAATCCTGATCACCGGTAAGCAAGAAATTTGCCATCCCATCTTTTGCGATGGACAACAAAAAATTGTCTTTGGGGTCTCGGCAAAGATCTAGCACAGAAACAACTTCAATGAATTCCGCATGCAAACGAATTTGTTCTAATAAAACTTGAAGATCGGGTGTGGTGAAATATTTTTTGAATTTAGGACGAAGAGCAACGCTAATAAACTCATCTAACAATTCCTGGCTAAAAAGCAGAGTAATAGAATTCTTGACAAAGATTTGATCAAGTTTAGAATGATCTCTGGTTAGTAAAAAACTAATCCAAAGATTAGTGTCAATAATAAGCCTATCCTTTTTTCGCCGCATAGCGTTTAGCTCTAACTAATTCTACTTCTTTGGTAATTTCCTCTAAAGAAGGGGGATTAACAGCAGCATTTTCACGCAATTTGGCTACAACTTCCAGAAATTTATCATCTGAATCCACTTTAATGGCAATCAGCTTTAAATCTGCAAGATCCATTAAGATCTTTGTAGCCTTTGGATTTAATATGTCAACCTGAAAAGTCATGGTCTATCAAATATAAATATATATCATCAGATTTCGTTAGTATACTATGAGCTGTAACCAATTGGTTTTTTTCTTTTTTAGCCATAAAGCCGTCGTTTCCCATTCATGCTTAACCGTTGGCTTTCGTCCCAAAAAATGCGGCTGATAAATGAACGGTACTGAAGCTGTTTTGTTGGGGGCAGATAAGGAAAACTCTTAATAACCTGCCTGCACTCTCCCGACTGGCAATTGCATTTCATAGACCAATAAGGGTCTAATTCCGTACTCGAGTAATCTAAAAAAAGTTCTGAATCGGCCGGGATAAAACAAGCACTAATCAGTTCCTGTTTTTCAGTAATAAATACATTAGGGCTACAGGAATGATTTAAATAAAGTACCGGACTGCCGGGCTGCGGCACCACCCATTCCATATCTCCCACACCAATCCAGTTGGCACCCTGAAGGGCAAAATCGGGTGTATAATCATGAAAAATATGATCGCCCCTAAAACTCAAAATAATTTCTTTTTCCCGAATCTCTTTTTTAGTGAATAAACCAGTTCCGGCTATTGGCGATGCAGAGGTATATAAATTTTCCATTTTAATAAGATTTCGATTTAATTTCTTTTTGCCCGAAAAAATGTTGGATAGCCCGGTCCAAGGCACTCAGGTTTGCCCCTCTTTCTGAACGGAGCACACTATATTTTGGTCTTTTGGCTTTTAATCCTAATTCCTCGGCGGGCAAAGCAATAATTTGCTGCCTGCCATATCCCGCCCTTTGGGCAATTTCTATGGCAAAATCTGCCCAGCTTAGTTCGCCCTCATTGGCCAAATGCCAAATGCCTTGCTCTTGGTCTATTAAAAGATCTAAACAGGTATTGGCCAGTTCGGGAACATAGGTAGGCGATATCAACAGATCATTTGCTGCAAAAACAGATTGTTTAAGATTCAGGGAACGCAAAACATGACTGGCAAAATTAGCTTCATCCCAAGGCCCGAAAAATGAACTGGTTCGGATAACCAATGCCCCGGGATGTGCAAGCAAAATTTGTTTTTCGGCCAAGGCCTTACTACGGCCGTAAATATTTAGTGGTGCGGTAATATCGCTCTCCAGATAAGGTGAAGATTTATCGCCACCGAAAACCAGATCGGAAGAAAAACTGAGCAGAGGGATTTGATATTTGGCACAAATGCCAGCCAGATTCCGGGCTCCTTCGGTATTGCTTAAAAAACAGTTTTCGGGGTCATATTCTGCTGCATCTACCTTAACATAACCTGCAGTATTAATAATGGCCCAAGGTTTATAAAGCTGAATCATTTGCTCAATATTTGCCGTTTTGGTAATATCTAATTCATGGCGCCCCAACAATTGATAAGCTAAAGCCCGATGATTGCAGATGCGGGCAAAGGCCTGTCCAAGTGTACCGGTTTTCCCAATAATGATTATTGATTTTAACGATGCTTTTTGGCGAATATTTTCTTTGTTGAAAGATTCTCCGGCGTAAGGTTTATTCCACCATCCGGCTGCATTTAAAACGGGGTGATCAAAAGTCTTGCCCACGGATAAGCCACTAATCAGTTTGCTTAAAGCGGTGGGCCTCAAACTGCCATTACTAATATCAAACACACCGGGCTCGTAATCGCCTTTTCCCGAAGTGAGTAATTGGTTCCAGCCGAAAGATCCTAATAAAGCCCAAGCGGTAATTGCCCAAAGGGGAATACCCTCTGTATTTAAATCTTTTGCCTCCTGCCAAATTTCTTTAAACCATCTCAGCTGTTCATCTCTCGAACAATGTAAGTGTACCTCGGTAATGGCCATGGGCTTTCGAAAATGGTTCCAGGCTTCCTTTAATAAGTTTTTTATTCCTGATAGGCCTTCCGGCCGATATCTTACCGCTTCTACATCGGCATAACAATGCCGGGAATTGGAACCATGATTGTGTTCAGGATAATTTCCGATCGATTCATCCAGATAACGCTCTGAAGTAACATAATAATTAAAGCCGAGTATATCTGGCGAACAGGCATTCTCCTCAAAAAATGCTAAATCCTGAGGGTTGACCCCCGCCCAAAGGATATAATCCCAAAGCGGATGGCCACTGTTTACCCTGCCCATCATCAGGTCAAAAGCCAGCCAGCGTCGCTGGTTTTCAAAATCGGCCTGATACTGTAATAAGGGTGTAGCGTGAGTTTTCCCTAAATCTTCAGTTTGTATCCAAACGGCTTGTTCATTAATGGTCCGGATGGCCTGCATGGCCATCAGGCTGGCTTTACATTGGTTAATTAAAATTTTCAGAAAACTTAGGTCATCCCGCAAATGTGGATACCATAAACCATATAAACCTGAGAATCTGGCAGTAGTTAAGGGTTCATTAATAGGCGTATAATTATTAATCCAGGGGAATTTGCTGGCTACCTTTAAGGCGTATTTGGCAAACTTTTCGGGAAATTCGGGATCTAATAAATTCGTAAATGCCGGCCCGCTGCCATGATGCAGCAAGCCGGCAATAGGTTCAATCTTACGTTGTTTTAACTGTAGCAGTTTAGCCTCGGCTGCTGCCCAATTTATGGGTCGGGTTGCTTTTGGCTGATGCTGCTCCCATAAAATGGGATAACGTATTTTTCTAATCCCCAGATTAGCGAAATGACTGATGTCATCCTTACGGGCGTTATGCCCCGAGTACGCTAGCTGGTTAAAATAATTATCGTCTACCCGGTTAATGGTACACTCTAAACCTCCCCAAATTTCCAGATCTGGTTGTTTATTTTCCGAATTCATAAACAGGTTGGGTTTAATCAGGCTACGGATATCATTAATTTCTCTTCCAGTGTTTCTTCCATTTTCTTTAGCATACACTGGCAGGTTTTTTCCCAAGATAGTTGCATCAGGAACCGATCTACCGAGGCCAGCCAGGTTTTGTGTTCGGCGCTGGTCATAGCATACAGTTCTTCGGCAGCCTGAATAAAATCGGCAGCATTTTTGCCAATTTTTACCAGCCCATTTATCCCGTAAGGATAAATTACATCCTGAATAGGTGTAGAAATTACCGGCTTTCCGCCGGCCAAATATTCGGGTGTTTTGGTTGGGCTTATAAAACGGGTAGATTCATTAAGTAAAAAAGGGATGAGGGCAATATCCCATTCGGCCAAATGCTTAGGCAATTCATTATAGGTTTTTGCCCCTAAATAATGGATATTGGGGAGCTTTGGCAGACTTTCGGGATCGATCTTAACCACCGGTCCTACGAGGCTGAATTTCCAATTCGGTCTGTTCTCTGCCATTTCTTTGATTAAGCCGATATCAAAACGCTCGTCGATTACGCCGTAATAACCCAATTTTATGCCCGAGATTAGCGAAAAGGTCTTTACTTTTTTCGATCTCGATTTGGCAAAATGTGTTTTATCTATGCTGCTCGGGAAAGGATAAATATTATCGTGAGCGTGTTTTTTTGCCCGATATAAAGTTTCGCCTCCGGTAAATACCAGATCGGCTATTTTAAACAGTTTGCGCTCTAAATTTTTGATATTGGCCGGAGCAAATTTGAAAGCAGATAGTTCATCCATGCAATCGTAAACAATCATTTTAGGTTGTAAATGATCTGCGTACTCCAATGCCATCGGGGTATAATACCAAAATATAAAGTCTGCCAGATTTCTGGTAGCCAGCAATCTATCTAACAGATCTCTTTGTAGCGATAGCTGTTCTTCGGTAGTTAAACCTGCAGGTAAATGGGGCACAATGACCGAAATATTTTTCTCCACCTTACTCAAGGTAAGGTAAGCCCGGTCTTGAGCATCGAACAGCGGTTCTTCTAAAAAGTAAACATTAAATTGTTTGGCCAGCCGGCTCAAGAGTTGCTGCGGCCTTTGGTAAACAAAGTCCCAACGCAGGTGCGATAGGCAGAGTAAGTTTTTGGGTAATTGCCCTTGCAGGCTTAAATTGATCTTTTTTATTGTTGGTGATGTATTTTCCATAGTTATGATGTCTTAAGGGTTTGTTTCCTTAAGTAACATCAATTAGGAAAAAATCGTTTGGTTAAATTGGCGTTTAATCCATAAACACCTTTCTACATCACTTAAACTAAGATTTTTCTTCCCACAAACATAAGAGGTGTACCAGGCTCTCTACCGCTTTTTGCATATCCTGTACGGTAACCCATTCTACTTTGCTGTGAAAAGCATGTTCGCCGGCAAAAATATTAGGGCAAGGCAAACCCATAAAAGAAAGCCGCGAACCATCGGTGCCGCCCCTAATGCTTTGCAGTTTTGGAGTCAGACCCGCTCTGCGGATGGCTTCCAGGCCAAATTCTACTAATTGCGGGTTTTGGTCCAACACTTTTTTCATGTTGCGGTATTGCTCGCTTACTTTAAACTCATAAGTAGATCGGGGGTAGGCCGAAACCACTTTTTGGGTAATGGTTTCTAACAGGTTTTCGTGTTTGGCCAAGGCTTCGTCGGTAAAATCGCGAATAATAAATTCGAGACTGGCTTGCTCTACGCTTCCGCGGATGGCTACCGGATGAATAAAACCTTCTTTACCCGAAGTGCTTTCGGGGCTCAATAGATCTTTAGGTAGTTGCGCAATAATTTCTGAAGCTATTTTAATGGCACTTTCCATGTTGCCTTTAGCAAAACCAGGATGCGAACTTACGCCATTAATGGTAATTTCTACGCCATCGGCCGAGAAGGTTTCGTTCTCTAATGACCCACGGGTCTCTCCATCAACCGTGTAGGCAAAATCGGCGCCCAATTTTTTCAGATCTGCTTTATTTACCCCACGGCCAATTTCTTCATCAGGAGTAAATAAAATTTTTAGTGTGCCATGTTTAATTTGTGGGTTCTTCACCAAAAAATTCACCACATCCATAATTTCTGCCAGGCCGGCTTTATTGTCGGCACCCAGCAAAGTGGTTCCGCTGGCCGTTACCACATCGTTTCCTATCTGGTCTTTCAAATCCGGATGCTCGGCCAGGCGAATAACCTGGGTAGGGTCGTCGGGTAAAACCAGGTTCTGCCCTTGATAATTAGTATGAACAATAGGCTTTACACCTGCACCGCTGCTATCAGGCGAAGTATCCATGTGCGAACAGTAACAAATAACCGGCACCTGCTTGTCGGTATTGGCCGCAAGGGTGGCATATACATAACCGTGCTCATCTAAATGTGCATCGCTTAGGCCTAAGGCTAATAATTCGGCAACCAGCACCCGGCCCAGATCTTTCTGTTTTTCGGTAGATGGGCAGGTGTCTGAATAAGGATCAGACTGGGTATCTATCGTTACGTATTTCAGAAATCGGTCTAAGACAGTATAGTTGTAATTTTTTAGCTGTTCCATAATTTATCGGCTTTATCTTCCAAAGGAGTCCTTACAGACTGGGAGGTAAATTTAAAATAAAACCGTACCTTTTGCTAAGCTTTTTATTCAGATGGATATCGAATCAATAAGAATGTATTGCCTCGAAAAACCGGGCGTTACCGAGGGTTTGCCTTTCGGCGATAGCGTACTGGTTTTTAAGGTTTCGGGTAAGATGTTTCTCTTATTAGATCTAACCGGAGGCGAAACCATAAACGTAAAATGCGACCCGGAGAAAGCACAGGAACTGCGGGCAGATTTTGAGGAAGTGCAGCCGGGCTATCACATGAATAAAACCCATTGGAATACCGTGTTTCTTAAGGGCCGTTTAACGGTTCAGCAAATTAAAGCCATGATCGATGATTCATACGAACTGATCGTAGCCAGTTTGCCCAAAACCCAACAAGCCTTGTTAAAATCTTCCTAGTATATTTGTTTTCATATGAAAAAAACTACGCTACTGCTTTGCAGTTTATGTCTTTCTTTTACTGCGTTTGCACAATTAACACCTTTTGAGCGCAGCGCCAATAAAAACACCACCGCTACTTATGCCGAGGCGATAGCTTATTATCAGCAATTAGATAAAATCTACGATCAGCTTAAGCTGATTGCCTGCGGACCAACTGATATTGGTAAACCGCTGCA
>JBJTNQ010000017.1:0-24026 GCA_046074105.1 Sphingobacteriaceae bacterium
TGCTGCTAGACAGTATTGCCCATGCCCAAACCGATGTGGCCCAGCGCATGCTCATTGAAGCCCGCACCGAAGCCGAGCAAATGGTCTACACCGTAAGCCGTTTCCTCGAGAAAAATGCCACGCTGCTTAGCCAGGAAGAAATCACCGAGACCCGCAAACAACTCGAAGACCTGAAAGTCCACCTCAGCACGGACAATAAAGACCTTATCTTAAACGCCGTAGAAAGCCTCAACGAATACACCCGCCCCTTTGCCGAAAGGGTAATGGATGTGGCCATTGCCACCGCCATGAAGGGCAAATCTATAAATTAAAGGATTTTGTAATCCTATCCAATTACCAACCTAAGCCTCATCCATACTGATCATGGCTTTAATAACACCCGTTTCAGGCTTCAGCCAGCTGGCAAAATGGTCTTTCACTTCATTAAAATATACGCGGTGGGTAATATAAGTAGCCGGATTCACCAGCCCTTTCTTCATCGACTGGATCACGTGGTCGAAATCCTTGCGATTGGCATTCCTGCTGCTCATCAGCGTAGCTTCCCGCTTATGGAATTCCGGATGCGAGATCATGATCTCGCCTTTTTGCAGCCCCACCATCACATACCTGGCCGAGTGGGCCATATAACTAAAAGCCGTATTAATGGCTTTTAAACTTCCGGTGGCATCTATCACCACGGTGGGCATATCGCCGCCGGTAATCTCCATTAATTGAGCATGCACATCCTCAGTCATCCCATTAATGGTATACTCCACTTTCAGTTTCTCTTTACAGAACTGCAGGCGGCTGTCGTTAATATCAAGAGCGATCACTTTAGCCCCGGCAATGCGGGCAAACTCCATAGTGCCCAGGCCAATGGGGCCGGCCCCTACCACCAATACAAACTCGCCGGGCTTAATGCCCGCACGCCTTACCCCATGTGCGCCAATGGCCAGGGGCTCTACCAGGGCCAGCTCATCGGCGCTCAGGCCCTGCCCGTGTAAGAGCGCATAAGAAGGCACCAAAAGATATTGGGCCATGCCGCCATCTATATGCACACCACAAACCTGAATAGAAGTACAACAATTCTCGTGTTGGCTGCGGCAGGCAATACACTGTCCACAGTAGAAATAAGGGATAAACGTAAGCAGTTCGCCCGGCCTAAAACCGGCAGCATCGCCGGCCACAAATTCGGCCGCCAGCTCATGACCCAAAATTCGTGGATAGCTAAAAAAAGGCTGCGTACCCTCAAAAGCATGCAGATCAGTTCCGCAAATACCTATGCGTCTGATCTTAATGAGCGAATGACCGGCCTTCAGCTCAGGTATTTCGCTGCTGGCATAAGTTAAGGTTCCGGGGGTGGTACATACCAAAGTTTTCATCATGTGTATGGAGTGTTATAAATTATAAAAAGTTTGGGCATTCTGGCCCCAAAACTTACGCTGCTCATCGGCAGAAAAGTCTTTAAAATAATCGTCGAGTATAGACCGCATGTTGCTGTACGAAGCCGCTACCAGGCAAACCGGCCAGTCAGAACCAAACAAGATGCGGTCGGTACCAAAAGCATCGACCACTAGGTCTAAATAAGGCCTGAAATCTTCCGGCCGCCAATGCAGCCAGTCGGCCTCCGTAACCAGGCCCGAAAGTTTGCAATATACATTGGGGCAGCGGGCCAGGGCCTTTATATCCTCACACCAGGGATCTATTAAACCCTCCTTAATGCGGGGCTTGGCAATATGGTTCAGCACAAAAGGCTGATCGGGGAAACGGCCGGCCAGCTCGGCAACAAAAGCCAGCTGATCTGGAAAAATGAGCAGATCATAAGTAAACCGATGTTTGGCCAACAGGCCGATGCCTTGCGTAAAGAAAGGCTCCAGCATCAGATCACGCTGGGCTTCGCCCTGCAGCACATGCCTAAAACCCTTTAACTTATGATGCCGGCTAAGTTCTTCCAGATTTTCTTTCAGTGCGGGCGATCTAAAATCTACCCAGCCTACCACCCCTTTAATAAAAGCATGAGCCTTGGCATTTTTTAACTGAAAAACATTCTCTGCTTCCGACTGGTCTGACTGTACCGTAATACATCCATCTATGCCGTTCTCTTGTAGCACCGGCCACAGGTCTTCGGGCATAAAATCCCGGCGTATGGCAGACATATCCTCGCCAATCCAGCTATCTCTTACGGGTTCGTATTGCCAGAAATGTTGGTGTGCATCTATTCTCATATCATGTTATACATAAGGGTAAGCTGCCTGAATAAGGCCTGCCGCTTTCATTTTATCCCAAAAGGCCGCCGGTATAGTTTGTGCAGTAAGTGCCACATTCTCCTTTACCCTGGCGGCATTGCTGGTATTAAGCGCAATGCTGGCAATGCCGGGTGCACTTAAAGCAAATTGCACACAGGCCGCAGCAGGCTTAATATCAAATTCACGGCAGAGTTGTTCCAGTTCATCACGCCATTGGTAAAGCCTGGCCTGTTCCGGGTTCGATCTAGATACCGGCTGATAATTATAAAAATCGCTACCCATCAGGAATCCGCCATGAAACACGGCCGAATTAATGATCTTAACGCCCCGGCTGTGCAGCTCCTGCATCAAATTCAATAAAGGCTCCGGGTGGTGCATAATGGTAAAACTATTGGCAAACATCACCCAGTCTAACTCTACCACTTTACTTAAGCGCTCTATTACCCTCCAGTCTTTAGACCCAATGCCCACCGCCAACACCTTACCCGCTTTTTTAAGATCGAACAAAGCCCGGTAAGCCTCCAGAATATCCTCATACAATTGAGCTTCCTCTGCCTTAGAGCCAGCCCTGCTCAGGTATTCGTCAGGATCATGAACAGACACCAGCTGGGCGCTATAACCTTTCAGCAATGCATTACCCTGCTCAAAACATTCCAGTATACCCTCATAACTTATTTTCTGTACCGCGTCGTATTCCAAGTCTTTCCAAACCCCCTTTTCAAAAGTAGGTTCATCGCCGCTAAGCGGCACCCGCAGCCAGCCCAGTTTATTACTAATCTGCACCGCCTCGGGGGCAATTGCTAAATCATTTAAACAAGTACCCAGAGCATCAAGAGCAAGTCCGGCACCATACTTCCCGGCCGAATCGAACAGCACCGGCTTTTCAGCATGCTTAAAACATTCACTTACAATAGCCTGCTTTTCGGCCAGGCTCAACGCAGTATATAAATTACCTAGCGCACTGGTTCCAAAAACAATTCGCGACATCTAAAGGCGTTTTTTTATTTGATCAAATAGAGTATGTTGCATCCCGCCACCATTCATTCCCGGGCCCGCTAAACAAAGCGTCCCTCAACAGACTTAAAAAGATTTACATGTAATAACCCCAAAAAACAGGAGCCTTTCATTTCTATCAGGATGCAGACACTAAAGTAAAATTAATCCGCTAAAATTCACAATCCATATATCCCTGCAAAGGGTACACAATAAAATCCGGCGAAAGCCGTATATTCAAATATGGATGCTTCGAAAAAATTTCCCGACGTAAACGCCTATATCGCCGCCCAAGAGCCGGCCGTGCAGCCCCGGCTGCAAGAGATCAGGCAGCTGGTAAAAAAAACCATTCCAGAAGCTCGCGAAGTAATTAGTTATAACATGCCCGCCTTCAAATACCTCGGCATGCTGCTCTACTATGCCGCCTTTAAAAAACACTATTCGGTATTCATATCACCCGGTATATTAGCCGATTTCAAAACAGAAACAGCACCCTACCAAAGCGGAAAAGCAACCCTTCAAATGTCCTTTAGCGAAAGCTTTCCGCCTGCCCTGCTCATTAAATTGCTGCTCCATACAGCCGGCCGTAACCGCCAAAAAGCCGCAGATAAAGCCCAAAAGAAAAAAGAAAAGCTAAAAGCTGACAAAAAGCGTTAAATAAAAATAACTTGCCTTTGCGACAGGCCTATACCGAACAAAAAATAGATCTAATATGGCAAAGCATGTCCATTTGAACCCCCAGGGCAATACGCTCGACAATTTATTAGAAGGGTTTCAACTCATTAGTTTCGACTGGCGCTACCTCTACGTAAACGAAGCCGTAGTAAAACAAAGCAGGTATCCGGCAAAAGAAGATTTGCTCGGTTTTACCATGATGGAAAAATACCCCGGCATAGAGAATACCCAACTTTTCTGGGCCCTGCAGCGCTGTATGGCAGAGCGAGTACCCGCCCTGCTCGAAAACGAATTTAAATTCCCCGATGGCAACAGCGGCTGGTTCGAACTCCGCATAGAACCCGTACCCGAAGGCCTGTTTGTACTCTCGCTCGATATCAGCGAACGTAAAAAAGCAGAGCTCGAACGAAAAAAATACACCCAAGATCTCGAAGAAATGATCTTCATCACCTCACATAAAGTGCGCCAGCCGGTCTCTAACATACTGGGCCTCTCTGCCCTGCTCGACAGCGCCTCCATATCGCTCGAAGAGCTCAAAAACATTAGCGGCTACATGAAACAATCTGCCATTAAGCTAGATAATTTCACCAAAGAGCTCACCAACTTTATAGAAGAACTAAAAATAAGATCATAAGGGCGTGTCCCCTGCTCCTACGGGTACAGGGGCCGGGCTATCCGCTTTATCCCCGGCATAAAGCCAGGGGATATCCGCTCCTATCCCTCACGCAGTAAGATTATACTTAGGGGCAGCAAGTGCTGGTACTACTGTTAGCTTTAATTTGTCGTCATCTTGAGCTTATCGAAAGAAGTGAAGTACAAAACCCATGCTTCCACAAGCTCTCCAAAGGAGTCCTTCGGACAGCATGACCATAGGCCAGGCCTTAAATTCAGAGCAAAACACTGGAAAATTTCATTTTCTAAGAAAAACTGAAAACTAAAGACTCAGAACTCCAAACTAAAAACTCCGGACTCCAAACTAAACGCTACCTGCCGCCCATTAAACGGGCCACATACTTGCCAATAATATCGAACTCCAGGTTCACCACATCACCCACCTGTACATTTTTCAGGTTCGTATGTTCATAAGTATAAGGAATAATAGCCACCGAGAAACGGTCGGCTGCAGCATTAAATACCGTAAGGCTAATGCCATTTACACAAATAGACCCTTTCTCTACCGTAATATTTCCGGCCGAGGCATCATACTGAAAAGTATAGGTCCAGCTGCCATCCCCTTCCTGCACATCCAGGCATTGAGCCGTTTGGTCTACATGCCCCTGCACAATATGGCCGTCCAGGCGGCCATTCATAGGCATGCAGCGCTCCAGGTTAAGCACATCGCCCACTTGTAGCCGGCCTAAATTAGTTTTGTTCAGCGTTTCTTCAATGGCCGTAACCGTGTGCAGACCGGGCTGTAAAGCCACCACCGTAAGACAGACGCCATTATGCGCCACACTCTGATCGATCTTCAGCTCATCCGAAATATCCGAACGGATGCTGAGGTGCAGGTTGCCGCCTTCGGTACGCAGGTTAGCTACCTGGCCAAGAGTTTCTATAATTCCGGTAAACATTAGTATTGTTTTCTATTTTTCTTCCAAGCTGAATTTGCCACCTGCATAGATGCTGCAGCAGCACCTGCCGCCGGTTTTTGCATCAATTGCCCCGCCACTAAAGCCGCAATCAGGGCTTCCGTTTCATCCTCAGCCACCAGGCTATCAGGTTTAAAATATTTCTTCACAAAATGCGTATCGAACTTACCCGAAACAAAGGCCTCATGCTGCATCACAAACCTACCAAAGCCTAGAGTAGTCTGAATACCCGTAATCTGGTATTCATTAATGGCCCTGAGCATGCGCTCAATAGCTTCGTTGCGATCTTTACCATAAGTTACCAGTTTGGCTATCATCGGATCATAATAGATTGGAATCTCCATACCCTCCTCAAAGCCATCATCTACCCTAACGCCAGGGCCCTGCGGCAGGCGGTAAGTTTGTAGCATACCAATATCGGGCAAGAAATTATTATCCGGATCTTCGGCATACACCCGCAGTTCAATGGCATGCCCCTTGATTTTCAGGTCCTCCTGCTTAAAGCTCAACTTTTCGCCACGGGCAATTTTAATCTGTTCTTTAACCAGGTCTAAACCACTAATCATTTCCGTAACCGGATGCTCCACCTGCAGGCGGGTATTCATCTCCAGGAAATAGAAATCGAGGTTTTCGTCCATAATGAACTCCACCGTACCCGCACCGGTATAATTACAGGCACGGGCTACATCTACCGCACATTTACCCATACGCTCCCTGATCTCTGGAGTTAAGATGGCCGAAGGCGCTTCCTCTACCACCTTCTGATGGCGGCGCTGTACCGAGCAATCGCGTTCAAACAGGTGTACAATATTTCCATGATGATCGCCCAGCACCTGAATCTCAATATGTCGGGGCGACGAAACATAACGTTCTATAAATACCGAACCATCGCCAAAAGCCGAAGTGGCTTCAGAAACAGCCAGTTTCATTTGTTCTTCAAAATCTGCCGGGCCTTCTACAATGCGCATACCCTTACCCCCGCCGCCGGCTGCCGCCTTAATAAGAATAGGAAATCCAACTTCCACGGCACGGTTCTTTGCCTCCTGCACATCGTTAATGGCTTCTTCAGTACCCGGAACCATCGGGATATTATATTTCAATGCTGCGGCCTTGGCCGACAGTTTATTACCCATCATTTCCATCGCCTCTGGCGAAGGGCCGATAAGCGTCAGACCTGCCTGTTTCACCCGGCGGGCAAACTCGGCATTCTCTGATAAAAATCCGTAACCGGGATGAATACCCTCGGCACCCGTCTGCTTGCAGGCATCCAGTATCTTATCGATCACTAAATACGACTGGCTGGAAGGCGCCGGGCCCAGGCAAACCGCTTCATCTGCATAACGCACATGCAGGGCATTCCGATCGGCCTCCGAATATACGGCCACCGTTTGGATGCCCATTTCGCGGGCCGAACGCATAATTCTTAAAGCAATTTCGCCACGGTTGGCTATCAAGATCTTTTTCATCAAGGCAAAGATAGATTTAAACCTATGTTTTTTAAGCTTTAGCAGCCATTTTTTGCAGTACCGCAGAGGTATGACCTACCATTTCGGCACTCACATCCAAATGCGTTACAAAGCGCACCATCTGGTGGCCAAAAGTATTGCATTTTACGCCCTGCTCACCCAATTTACTAACAAACGCTTCTGCTGGCCATTCATCATGCAGTTCAAAAATCACAATATTGGTATCTACCGGCATAAGCGATTTAGTATAAGGCTGTGAAGCCAGCACCTGACCCAAAGCCTGCGCATGCTGATGATCAATTTTCAATCGCTCTACCTGGTGGTCTAAAGCATAAATTCCGGCTGCGGCTAAATACCCAGCCTGCCGCATACCTCCACCAAATACCTTACGGATACGGCGAGCTTGTTTAATAGTTGCTTCAGTGCCCAGCAATACCGAGCCAATAGGAGCACCTAAGCCCTTAGAAAGGCAGACCGAAATACCGTCGAACAATTCCCCGTAAGCCTTCGGCGATTCGCCATTGGCTACCAGGGCATTAAAGATGCGGGCTCCATCCAGGTGTAGTTTAAGTCCGTAACGGTCGCATAATTGCCTGATCGGCACGATCTGGTCGGCAGTATAGCAGCTACCCCCGCCACGATTCACCGTATTCTCCAGTACCACCAGGCTGGTACGCGGGTAATGAATATTATCCGGATTGATATGCGGTTCTATCTGTGCTGCAGTTAAGCGGCCACGGTCGCCGTATAACAGCCGTACCGAAGCTGCCGAATTAAAGGCAATACCGCCGCCTTCATAACGGTATACATGGGCAGTTTCATCGGCAACAACCTCATCCAGGGGCTGCGTAAAACACTTAATGGCGATCTGGTTGGTCATGGTACCCGAAGGGCAGAAAATACCGGCTTCTGTACCGAACAGTGCGGCCAGCTTACCCTCCAGGGCATTTACGGTTTCGTCTTCTCCATATACATCGTCGCCTACTGGGGCACTCCACATGGCATCGAGCATGCCGGGCGTAGGCTTGGTAACGGTGTCGCTGCGTAAATCAACTATCATATCTTTCATTTATGGGTCTAATTTATCTTTTTCGGGGCAAGATTATCGAATTTATAACTTAAAATTATTGTAAATCCTGTACTTTTAGTGAACTAAAGAATTTGGTAAATGATCATTATTGCTGACGGAGGCTCTACCAAAACGAGCTGGTGCTTAGTTAACGAAGAAAAAGAAAGAACCTACTTTCATACAGAAGGCTATAACCCTTATTTTTCGAGTACCGAATACATTATCAACTCTTTAAATAATAGCCTTCCGGCCGATCTGGACCGGGCAGCCATTAAAGAACTGTACTATTATGGTGCGGGTTGTTCTACCGATGAGAAAGTAGCCATTGTGGTTAAGGCCATGGAAAGCGTATTTACATCTGCCAATGTTTATGTAAGCCACGACCTACTGGCTTCAGCCCGTGCCTTACTGGGTATTACGCCAGGTTTTGCCGGCATTTTAGGTACCGGAACCAACTCTTGTTTATACGATGGTCGGAAAATTACCCATAATGTAGATTCTTTAGGCTATTTTTTGGGCGATGAGGGCAGCGGCTCATTCATCGGTAAGCGCCTGCTACGCGATTATATGCGTGGATTAATGCCCGGCGATCTGCAGGATATCTTCTTTAAAACCTATCAGCTGAGCCACGCCGATATCTTTGAGCACTTATACCATAAGCCTTTACCCAATCGCTTTTGTGCCAGTTTCTCTAAATTCATTGATGATAACCGGCAGGAAGCCGCCTATACCCGCGAAGTAGTAGGCGAAGCTTTTACTGCATTCTTCAAGAACATTGTAAGCCATTATCCAAATTATCAGCAATACAGCCTGAACTGTGTGGGTTCGGTAGCCTTTAATTTTAAGGATGTACTGGCCGAAGTTGCGGCACAATATGGTATGCAGGTGGGTAAAATTATACGTGCACCCATAGATGACCTGGTAAACTACCACCTGGAACTGGCACCTAAAGCCTAAGCATCAAATGATGCCGTGGAGCGAGGCGCCCGGTTTCCCCAGTCTTTCAATTCTTTGCTCTACAGCCGGATCTTTCTCTAAGGCAGGAGCATGGTGTGGTTTCATGCGGGCATCAATAATGAGCGGGCCTCCACAGGCCCAATGCTTGTTCTCGAAATAAGCATTTACTCCATGAATATCGTGCGATGGGTTGCTACGGGTAAAAGTTACCCAAACAAAATTATTCAGGTTTTCGGCCACAAAACCGGCATCGTCGCAAAGTACAATGAGCGGCAGTCCCTCCATATCTTTTCCCTTAAGATGCAGGTTAATGAACTCCAAACGGTCGCGGGTATCGGTCTCGCCGGCATATTTAGGCGCTTCTACAGCCAACACACCCGGCATCACCATTTTATAATGCTCGAAACCGCGGGGCATACTGAAATCTGCAGGCAGTTCTTTCCATAATTCGCGTTTTACTTCGCCGGCAACGGCAAACACTACTTTAGAACCACTGTTCAGATCAGAACCGCTATAATCTAAAGTATCGATAGTGGTTTTGGTGTAGAAATGAATATCACGGCTCAGATCCAATCGCTCCAGAACATGCCTTAAGAATGCACCTATATCATGAATATCCAGATCGGGGCGGTCTTCTTTAGCACAGATAAAAAGGTATTTGGCCAGGCTCAGCTGGTTCTTACCCAAAATATGATTGGCAATGGTGAGTATTTCCTGCGGTTTGCGCTCCTTCAAATAAGGCGTATAGCGTTCGCTCCCCATAGCAAATAAAAGCGGGTGCACACCGGCAGCATCTACCGCATTTACGGCATGCAGTCCGGGTATTTCCTGCGGAATGGCCGCACCGGTAATTTCGTGTATCAGAGCACCGAAACTGGTATCTTCCTGCGGGGGGCGGCCCACTACCGTAAAAGACCAGATGGCATCTTTACGATGGTATACCTTGCGCACTTTCATTAGCGGGAAAGGATGTTTTAAGCTATAATAACCTAAATGATCGCCAAAGGGGCCTTCGGGTTTATTTTGCTGGGGCTCTACTGTTCCGGTAATCACGAAATCGGCATCGGCCGAAATACAGAAGCCTTCTTCATCATAAAAATACCGGAAACGCCGGTTGTTTAGGGCACCGGCAAAGGTCATTTCAGACAGGCCTTCTGGCAGGGGCATAACGGCAGCCAGGGCATGTGCCGGCGGACCACCTACAAAGATACTCACCTTAAGCGGTTTGCCCAGGGCATTGGCTTTGGTTTGGTGTACGCCAATACCGCGGTGCAATTGGTAATGTAGACCTATTTCTTTATCGCTGATGTACTCATTGCCACCCAGCTGAATGCGGTACATACCCAGATTGGCCTGCATGATGCCGGGATACTGTACATCTTCGGTATATACCTGAGGCATGGTCACAAACGGGCCACCGTCCATAGGCCAATTCACTATTTGAGGCAAGGCCGATATTTTGGTCTGTCCGTATTTAACGGGCGCAGCCCAGCCAGACTTTTTGGGCAAAGCCGAGAAAGCGCTGAGGGCAGCGGGAGCGTATTTAAAAGGTTGTTTAAGCGCCTGCATCGGGTCTGATTTCAGATCGACCAACATTTTAATGCGTTCCAGCGTATCGCGGAACAGGAATTTAGAACGGTCTAAGGTGCCAAATAAATTAGATACAGCCGGGAAACGGGAACCGCGAATATTCTCGAAAAGCAGCGCCGGGCCTTCATTCTCGAAAACCCGTAAATGAATGGCGGCCATTTCCAGATGAGGATCTACTTCTTCTGTGATCCTTACCAAATGACCTTGCTTTTCCAGATCGCGAACAGCGGCAGCTAAACTTTTATATCCCATATCGGCTGCTAATTTCTTGAATTTATTTGAATATGATTAAATTGGTTAAAGATATGACATAGTTAGGTATATCTTTAAACCAGTACTAAGATTCGAACCATAAAATAAACTCATTATATGCCAAAAATTAACCCACATATCAACTTCAACGGCAATGCCGAGGAGGCCTTTAATTTTTACCGGTCTGTTTTTGGCGGCGAGTTCATCAGGCTGGTTCGCTTTAAAGATATGCCGGGCGGAATGATGCCCTCGCTCCCCGAAAACGAGGCGAATAAGATCATGCATATTGCTTTACCGATTGGCCAGCATGATATCCTGATGGGAAATGATGTACCCAGTTTTATGGGCAAAGTGAACGAGAACGAACACCGTAGCAAGATCACCATCAACGCTGCAAGCAAAGCAGAGGCAGATCAGCTGTTCCATGGACTTTCGGCAGGCGGACAAATAGAAATGCCTATTGGCGATAGCCCATGGGGTTCCTATTTCGCTATGTTCAGAGATCAATACGGCATAGAATGGATGATAGATTTCGATCCGAGATCTTAGCTATTCAAGTGGTTTTCATATTCTCACAAACCAAAGCAACAGCATATCCCATTATTTTTTTACTTTTATAAGTATAGCTGAAACAACCATTTCAAACCACAATTAATGATGCCGAAACTAAATTTATTGATCTGCCTTTTCTTAGTCTCCAATGCATTGATGGCACAGCAACCTGTGCCTATAAAGCCCCGGATCCTGGTAAGCACAGATATTGGAGGTACCGATCCGGATGATAATCAATCGATGATACATTTATTAATGTATAATGAATTGTTCGACATAGAAGGTTTGGTTTCCTCGCCGTCTTATGGTAACGGAAATAAAGAAGAGATACTTCGTACCATAGATCTTTACGAAAAAGACCTGCCCAAGCTTAAACAACATCAACAGGACTTGGCAACACCCGAATATTTACGTTCGGTAGTTAAACAGGGGCGGCACGGCGGTGCACCGCTCAAGGGTTATATTACGGCAACCGAAGGTTCGGACTGGATCATTAAATGTGCCCAGAAAAAAAGCGACAGTCCGCTATGGATTTTGGTTTGGGGCGGACTAGACGATCTGGCACAGGCATTACATGACCGTCCTGAAATTCAGAACAAGATCAGAGTTTTCTGGATTGGCGGACCCAATAAAAAGTGGAGCGCAAACAGCTATACCTATATAGCCGAGAACTTCCCGAAATTGTGGTTTATCGAATCTAATGCCTCCTACTATGGATTTTTTTCGGATAACGTGCCCGATAGTTTGAGCAATAAAAACTATTACAAAAACTATATTAATGAAGCCGGCTATCTGGGAAAGGAATATAAGAACAACCGCTACAATGGCAATGTAAAAATGGGAGACACGCCTTCCTTGCTCTACATGATGGATGGCAATCCTGCTAATCCGATGAGAGAGAACTGGGGAGGAAGTTATGTGAAATTTAAACAAAGCCCGAAACTAATATTTAACCGTAATACCTCGATTAGCGATACCGTAACGGTATTTTCCATTATCGAATTCAAATTCAAGGGACCTGTGCTTAATATCCCGCCCGATTCGGCATGCCTCAGCATGAACGTGAAATCTGAAATTGGAGAACAGAAATGGGATGGTTTTTATTTGGGGAATGGAAATTATGTAGTAAGATATTGCCCAAAACGTACAGAGACCTTGACCTACAAAGTGACTTCAGGTATTAAAGGATTTGAGGAACAAAGCGGAACTTTTGTGGTAGATAATATCTGGCCGGGAAAACCCCGCAGCACCAATTTTATATTAGGTTCAAACTGGTATACCGACCGGCCTAACCCCGAATTGTATGATGATATCTGGCAGGGCGGTAAGACCGTGCTCAAATGGCGCAATGAGGTGCTGCTGGACTGGGCCAAACGCTGGGCTTGGCTTCGGTAAAGAGAACTCTCCAAACTAAAAGAATATACTGCTAAGCGTCATGCTGAAGAATAGCGGTACCAGAGATGGAGAAAAATTGGTGCAATCCGTTTTGCAAGTAAAAAATTAAAAGACCAGAAATTTAGATCTATAGTATCCTCTGCCCCGGTTCGTGTCTTCACGAGCCGGAGCAGAGAATTTAATTTCGAAGCCTCCCTCAAACATAGCAAACCTGGCAATTTTCACAAAAAAAGCTCCTCCGATTTTTAATGCCCGTATACTTTTTAAAGATAGGAAGCTGGCATAACTGACAGAAAGTTTTGGTATGCGCCAGCCAATGCTGCCTTAATACATATTGCTTTTTCCATGCTAAGAACTGAAAACTATAGATACGGGCTTGTTCAATCATTTCGGAAATTTTTAGTTCCGGCATTTTTCCTATCATCGATTCCGGATGCACCCCAATACGGTAAAGCACTTCATTTTTAATAATATTGCCCACACCAGCAAAGATATTTTGTTCTAAAAGGGCATCGCAAACTAATTTTGCAGGAACCGCTTCCAGTTTCCTTCGGGCTGCGTCGGGGTCCCATGCCGGGTTCATTACATCGGCCGTCCAGTCATAATATAGATCCAGATCACCTTCAAAAAACTTTACCGAACAGGTGTAAAAATTAAGTTCTCCGTTTGGGAAAACCATACTCAGCCGGGCAGGGATATCTTTGCGCTCATTAATGCGGTAAGAGCCAAACATTAGTAAATGAATACGGAGAGTGAAGCCTTCGAAACAGATGAGAAAATGTTTACCCCAGCTTTTAAAGTCAATCACTTTTTGGTTCAGTAGCCGCTGCCAGTCGGTTTTACTATTTCCGCTAATGGCTATAATTTTTTGTCCGGCAAAAGCCTGAACAGCTTCTTTCAGAATAACAATACTGGGTCCTTCGGGCATGTTTTTACTTTTGATACTTAGTATATGAACAAAAGCTATGCCTGGGAAAACTAAATAACTTATTTATCGGGGTTAAAGCGGGCGTACATCTCCAGATCAAAATAAGTAACCGAAATAATACGGTCGGCTTTCAGTGCCATATCGGTTTGGAGTTCAGAAATATCGTCTATCTCGCCATCGGCAAGGTAAGAAGCATAGACCGAAAGATATTGGGTGGTAAATACTAATTCCTGTTTTTCATCGCGGTAGCCGCTTAGCGCCGGCTTTATCTTAATATGCTGAGTAACAAAAGGCAGGGGTAGTTCTTTTACCCATCCAATATAAAACTTCCCATTATCGAGTGTAAACTGAAGCAGATGACTTTGAATAAAAGCATCTTTCATGAGACGTTCCAGCTCATTACCGGAATGGTTGATGGCAAAAATTACGGCATGCTGTCTTTTGATGAATCTATTGATCACTTCTGTACCCAGCACAGCCAAGGGTAAGGAGAGTACAGCTGTTCCGGCATAGGGCTGCCTGAACGGAAGTAAGGAGTAGAGCAGATGTGCAGTTTCGGGAAATTTATAGTGTACAGCAGAACTAATGAGCAGGCTTATTGCCAACAGAAAAATGCCCCAAAGAATAGTATTAAATAATATTCGCTGGCTTTCGAGCCTGTATTGAATATATTTAAGGTATTTGAAACGGACGAGGATGTAATACGCTCCTGCCAGCGGGAATAGAAGCAGGTTAAACGGCATAAGACTTATTTTTTACGCTTAGGCATCTTGCCAGACACAATACGTTTGTAAATAGACGATTGCATGAGGGCATTTATGGTATTCACCACCTCATCCTGCTTAAAGAAATCTGCATCAGAAATATATAACCTGCCCTCTGGGGTAGCCTGTACAATCCGATCGAAATTTTTTAATTTACCCATACCCAAATATACTATTTTTTACGCATACGATATTATTTATTCCTTAAATTAAATCGCAATGTATAAAATGAGATCAGAAACTCGATGTCTTCAGCAGCTGGGGATATAAACTATAAATGATTAGATTAGATGAGTATAAACTAGGCTGACCGCCTGCTACAACCCTATCCATTTTGATATAAATGAAATATTGGAGTCTTTTTCTTAGCAGTTTATTATTTACACTTACGGTGCAGGCACAGGAAGTAGTTTCGCTTTACGGTGGAGAAATCCCTTTGTCTAAACCTGCACCCAATCGCGAGGAGAGTTATTGGGGATCGGATGGTAAGGAACGCATCAGAAAAGTGTCTCAGCCCAGCCTCACGGTCTTCCTTCCTTCAGATACCAAACGACAACATACAGCCGTGATTATATGCCCCGGCGGTGGCTACGAGCACCTCTCCATAGTGGGCGAAGGTTATGAGGTAGCCAAACTATTAAATGAATGGGGCATCGCTGCTTTTGTTTTAAAATACCGTATGCCCAACGACAGCACCATGCAGCAAAAAGAATTAGGCCCTTTACAAGATGCACAGCGAGCTTTGGAACTGGTAAGGACTAAGAGCAAAGAATGGAATATCAATCCACGTAAAGTGGGCGTAATGGGATTTTCTGCCGGCGGGCATTTGGCAGCCACCTTGGGCACCCATTTTAAACAGCCGGTTACTACAAAGCCGGCAAAATTAGATCTGCGGCCCAATTTCATGATATTGGTTTATGCAGGCATCAGCGTACCCGATAGTATTTCCAGTATGGACAACAGACTTTTAGGGAAAAATACCCCGCAAGAGCGAATTGACCGCTACTTAAAAGGATTTACCCTTAGCCCGAAAACACCGCCAGCCTTTCTGGTACATGCTAAAGATGACCGGACCGTTAATGTAAAAAACAGCACCTCTTTTTACGAAAAACTACAAGAAAATAAAGTACCCGCCGAAATACACCTGTACGAAAAAGGGGGCCATGGCTTTGGCTTGAATAATAAAATGAGCAAAGAACGCTGGACCGACTGGCTAAAGACCTGGCTGAGCAAAATGCACTTTTAACCCGATAGACCAATCTTCCACAACACATGACTTCCAAACAAGCACTCAAGATCCAGATTCTGGAACAGCTAAAATTGGCTCTGGCGCAAAAAATCGCCGAATCGGAAAATGCCATAGCATCGGCCAAAGAATCGAGAGATAGTGAAAGTAAGAGCAGTGCCGGCGACAAGTACGAGACCGGCCGAGCCATGATGCAGATCGAATTGCAGAACCAGGAGATTCAGCTGAATAAAGCTTTGCAATTAAAGAACGAGCTCCACCTGATCAATCTTCAGCAGGCGTACGAAAAAGCAGTATTGGGAAGTCTAGTACTCACCAACCGCGAACATTATTTTATCTCCATCGGATTGGGAAAAATTGAGGTAGATGGGCATCCTTATTATGCCATTTCTCTGGCCTCTCCTATCGGGATGCTGCTAAAAGACCAGCAGGCAGGACAGACCATATCTTTTCAGGGAAGAGAGATCACGATCAGAGAAATACATTAAACCCCGGCAACCGAATATCAGACCAGGTTCATGATCATAGGCTGTAGTAACCAGCAGAAAAGCACAATTAAAATAATAGAGATGAGGTTCATCACAAAACCTGCTTTGATCATATCTTTCATTTTAATATGACCGCTAGCAAATACAATGGCATTGGGCGGGGTACCCATAGGCAACATGCTGGCGCAACTGGCAGCCAGGATCATGGGTATACCCAATAGCAAGGGGTCGATGTGTAGGGCAACGGCCACCGACGAAATAACCGGAGCCATTACAATAACCTGAGCCACATTACTCATCACCTCACTCAGAAATACCGACAGGGTGGTTACCACCAATATCATTACCAATACATTTCCGGTAGCGTAAGAAGCAATATAAGTGCCAAGCTGGGCCATTAATTGCGCATCTTCTAATGATTTAGCTAAGGCAATACCGCCGCCAAACAAAAGCAGAATACCCCAAGCCATTTTATGGGTATCTTCCCAAACCAGTAAGGGCTCATTGTGTTGCTCTACGCTCCTACCGCTGGGAATCATAAATAAACTGATGGCACCCGTCATGGCAATGATGGTATCATCTAAAACCAGGCTAGTTTGAAAACTATTGATGAGATCTTTGGTGATCCAAAGTAACACAGTGGCGACAAAAACGAGAAGCACTCTTTTTTCGGGAGTAGATAATTTGCCCAACTGATGTAATTCTGAATCGATATATGTTTTACCGGCATCACTATGTTTGATGTCATTTGGGTATAAGAATTTCACTAAGCCCCAATACAACATCAGGAGCAGGAGCAATGTAAGCGGAGTAAAAACGATCATCCAATCGGTAAAACCGATGGTATAGTTAAATTTATCGGCAATATAGTTCACATAGGCCACATTGGGCGGTGTACCAATGATGGTGCCCAATGCAAAATTAGAGGCGTATGCAATAGACAACATCAATACCAGCGAGAAATTTCTGAGTCCTTTGCCCGCTGCGTTATGTGCGCTAATTACGCCAATTACCGACATGGCAATGGGGAACATCATCATGGTGGTAGCGGTATTACTTAGCCACATACTTAAAAAACCGGTGGCCATTATAAAACCCAGAATAATGCGGTCGCCATTAGTACCGGTAAGCTTAATGATGCTGAGTGCAATTCGTTTGTGCAGGTCCCATTTTTCTATCGCGATAGCAATAAAAAAACCGCCCATAAACAAAAAGATGATGCTATCTGCATAATAGCTGCTTACTTCTTTGATGGTACTGATACCCAAAAGTGGAAATAATACAATAGGAATAAGTGCCACCACCGCCAAAGGAAGTGCATCTAATACCCACCAAGAGATCATCAGCACGGCAATAGATAGCGTTACATTAGCTTTAGGTGCTAAAAACAGCGGGTTGGATAAAAGAAAAAATAAGCATAAGAGTATACCGGCCAATAGGGCGAACGCTCTTTTATATCGGTTAATGAATGAGATCATAGGCATTGTTCATTAGCTTATCAACTGGCCCGGGCTCCACTAAAGCACCTCTGCTAATCTGCAGGAAACTGCAAGGCCTGCACCCCAAACTTATTCAAAAAATCTACTCCTTCATCGCTGGGCAGTCCTTTATATTGGGCATAAGAGTTTTTATAAAATACTTTTTTTATTCCTGACGAAAAGATAAGCCGGGCACAAGAAATACAGGGCGAAAGGGTTAGATAAAGTGTAGCGCCTTCTAAACTGGAACCATTTTTAGTGGCATATAGAATGGCGTTCTCCTCGGCATGCAAGGCCAGCGAACAAGAGTTCTTTGAATCTCTCGGACAGCCGGTCTCCGGCCACTCCTCATCGCAATTATGAGTGCCGGCGGGCGGTCCATTATAGCCGATGGAAATGATACGGGTATCTTTAGTCAACACAGCACCCACCTGAGCCTTTACGCAATGAGAGCGCAAAGCCAGGTCGACGGCTAAATTCATAAATATGGAATCGAAACTTGGTCTTTTCAAGGTGTAATCAATTAATGTGTGGCAGTAGTTTTTTTATCAAAACTAATACCCTGAGATTTTAGAATACCCACTACTTTCCAGGCATAATAAGCCAGGTAGGCAAAGCAGGCCACATCTACAATATAGCTAAACTGGAGTCCGGTAAACTCAGAAACATAGCCCTGCAGCCAGCTAATAATACCACCGCCCATGATCATCATAATTAAAAAGCTGCTGCCCTGACTGGTATGCTTACCCAAACCGCTCACGGCTAAAGTAAAAATACACGGCCATAACGTACTGCAAAATAAGCCCACACTGGTAATGGCATATACGCTCACCATGCCTTTGGTAAGCATTCCGATGGCTAAAGCGACCATACCAAAGCAAGAGAAGATAAATAACATGCGTGCCGGTTCTCCTTTACTCCAAAAATCGGCCATAATTAATACAAAAATAACCAAGCCATAAACATAGAAAGGAGCCAAATTATGATTGGCAATAGCATTTACCAAGAGAAAAATACCGAAAGCCAGATAAGGAGCTATGAATCTTAATACTTTTTGCAAACTAATGTTATTCGTAAATGCCTCTATGGCCCCGGTCCAGCGGCCAATCATTAAACTAGCCCAATACAAAGAAATATAAGGGGCAATGTCATGAATGGCAAAACCCAAGTCTTTTTCCATATAAGCAGGCAGATTGCTGGCCGTAGAAACCTCTACCCCAACGTATACAAAAATGGCGATCATGCCTAAAACCAATTGTGGGTATTTTAGCGCAGACCCCGAAGTTTGATCTACATGCTCTGCCTCTGTTAGCGCAGGTCGATCGGGCAAAGCAGAGAGTTTTAAAAATAAGGCCACCACTAAAAAGGCAGCACCCAATATGAGGTAAGGAATTTTTACGCTCTCTATACTCATGTTTACATCGGTACCAGAACTAACCCCAAAAATGGCAAAGCTCACAATGAGCGGACCAATGGTGGTACCAAAATTATTTACCCCTCCAGCTAAAGTTAAACGTTGTGATCCGGTGCTGATAGGCCCCAGAGCAATGGCTAAAGGATTGGCTACTGTTTGCTGCAGAGAAAACCCCAGAGCTACAATAAATAAACCCGAAAGCATTAAAGAAAAAGAGCCCAGGTTGGCCGCCGGATAGAACAGCAAGGTACCAATGGCTGAAATAACCAGGCCTAGGGCCAGGCCATTTTTATATCCGATTTTGTTGATCAGATCTTGTTTCATTAGCATGGAAATACCCATGTAAATTATGGAACCAACGGTATAGGCAATGTAAAAGGCCAGCGAAACCCATTGGCTTTGACTTTGGGTTAGATCAAAGGCTTTTTTAAATACAGGTATTAGAATATCATTACTGGCGGCTACAAAGCCCCAAAAAAAGAAAACGGTAACCAGTGGAATGAACTGAGCCCATTTGGTTTGTGAATTTTGCTCCATAACCGGATCGGATTGAAAAGTTGGTTTAAGTTTAAATTGGTTTGATAACCCTAACTTAGATATTTTTTTCAGAATACAGATAAAGTATAAAATATGCACCGGCTTTATTGTGGTTTCTGTGCATAAAATCGCATATTAGTATCGTAAAAAAGACGAAATGGAGATTATCATTTCTGGTATAGGTATGGGGATCGTGCTGTCGTTTTTGACAGGTCCGGTATTTTTTGCGCTCATTAAAACCAGCATCGAAAAAGGATTTTATTCGGGTATGGCATTAGCTGCCGGCGTAGTGATAGCCGATGGAATTTTTGTAGCCCTAAGCCTGTATGGTTCCAGTTATTTAAATACAGAAAGTAAGAATCTCCAATATATTGGTTATGCCGGAGCGGTTATCCTTTTTAGTATTGGTATTTATTACCTATTTAAAAAAGTGACTATCAGCTATGAGCCCAGTACTTCGAGGACCAAGAAATTAGGTTATTTTTTGAAAGGATTTGCCATGTGCGTATTCAACCCTTCGTTACTGCTGTACTGGATAAGTGTAACCAGTGGGGTTATTTCGGTGGCCGGCGGATACAATCCTCAGATCATTATTCCTTTTTTCGCTACCATTCTGATTACCCAGTTTAGCTTGGATACTTTAAAAGCTTATTACGCCAATAAATTGCGAAAAAAAATAACAGAGAAGACCTTGGTAAAACTGAATAGAATTGCCGGCGGTTTGATCGTTATTTTTGCGCTCAAGCTGGTTTACAGCCTGATTGTAAGTCATTCGATAATTTAGTAAGCCCGCTGATTTTTACCTTCTACCCAATTCATAAAGGCCTGGTTTACCACCTTGTTACCGCCCGGAGTAGGATAATTGCCTGAGAAATACCAATCGCCCAGATGATTTGGACAGGCCTTGTGTAAATTATCCAGCTGCTGATAGATCACCTGCACCTCGGCATCTATTTCCTGAGGTCTTACAATTTGTGCTATGCGGTCAGAAATTTGCTGATCAGTAAATGGAGCATACAAAGCCTGCACATGATTTTTTGACTTCATGTTGCCCTCTTGCTTGCTCTTTAAGCAAAGCTGATAAACTTCACCTATTAATTGCTCCCTGCCGGTCTCTTTCAGCAAAGAAATGGTTGCCTCGAAGGCCACAAACTCTCCCATTCGCGACATATCAATACCATAACAATCGGGATAACGGATCTGCGGGGCAGAGGAGACTACAATAATTTTCTTAGGGTGAAGCCTATCCAGAATACGCAAAAGACTTTGCTTTAAGGTGGTACCTCTCACAATAGAATCGTCTAACACGATCAAGGTGTCCTGCTCATTTTTAATTAAGCCATAAGTGGTATCATATACATGCGATACCATATCAGAGCGATCTGCATCTTGGGTAATAAATGTGCGCAGCTTAGCATCTTTAATGGCAATTTTTTCTACCCTCGGGGCCATCATCAATACTTTTTCCAGTTCGGCATCCGAGATCTTATCTGCACGATTTAACAGCACCTGCTTCTGGTACTGTTTAATGTATTTATGAACCCCTTCTACCATGCCATAAAAGGCTACTTCGGCAGTATTGGGAATATAGGAGAAAACAGTATTTTCCAGATCGTTATTTACTGCATCTAAAATTTGCGGACATAATAAACGGCCCAGCTGCTTACGTTCTCGGTAAATATCGGCATCGCTTCCGCGTGAGAAATAGATACGCTCAAATGAACAAGACTGTTGCACTTGGGGTTCGCGGAACTGCTCTTCGGTAATCCGCCCGTTCTTCTTCACAATTAAAGCATGACCGGGTTTGATTTCCTTAACCGAGGTTAAAGGCACATTAAAGGCCGTTTGAATAGCCGGTCGCTCGGAAGCCACCACCATTACCTCGTCGTCATAATAATAGAAGGCCGGTCTAATTCCTGCCGGATCACGCATTACAAAAGCATCCCCATGACCAAAAATACCGGAAATGGTATAACCGCCATCCCAGGTTTTGGCCGAACGGCGTAATATTTTAGCCACATCCAGTTTATCTGCTATTTGATGGGTGATCTCCACATTATTTAAACCTTCGGGCTTCAATTCGTCAAAAATATCCTGATTTTCCTCATCCAGAAAGTGGCCTATTTTCTCTAAAACCGTTACGGTATCTGCCTTCTCTTTAGGATGCTGCCCCAACTCATATAATTGCTCTAGTAATTCGTCTACATTGGTCATGTTAAAATTACCAGAGATCACCAGGTTACGGGTCATCCAGTTATTTTGGCGTAAGAACGGATGACAGCTCTCTATACTATTCTTACCATGAGTACCATAACGCAAATGCCCCATAAGTACTTCGCCAGTAAAACTAACGTTCTCCTTAAGCCATTGCGGGTCGTTCAGTAAATCGGGATAGCTTTGCTGTACATCGGCGAATTTCTTCTGCACATACTCAAAAATTTGCGAAACTGCTTTTGCTCCCATGGCCCTGTGTCGGCTAATGTAGCGGGTACCGGGTTTCATGTCAAGCTTTATGGTAGCAATACCGGCACCGTCCTGACCGCGATTATGCTGTTTTTCCATTAGCAAATACAGCTTATTAAGGCCATAAAATGGCGTGCCGTATTTTTCCTGATAATAAGATAAAGGTTTTAGCAGACGGATGAGGGCTATGCCGCACTCATGTTTTATCGATTCGCTCATGGAGTGTAATGAGCTAACAAATTTAAAATTTTATCGCGTAAAGCCCGCATGAAAAAAAACAGAAGCATTCGTATTTATATTTTGCGATGCAGGAATTCCGGGAGAATGTGATGAGAGATTTCTCATCCGCCAGCTCCAAAGCAGTCTTTCGGACCGGCGGACTCGAAATGATGAAGATTTACGCCCAGATATTATTTAGTTTAAGATGAATTTTCTCGCCAAAAAAGAGTTTGGTGCTTTTTTCAAACGATGGGGTAAAATCGGAAACGTAAAATTGATGGCGTTTGGTTTGCTTCGTATTTAGCAGATCTAGTTCCTGTAGCTTCGCTTTTACATATTGAGCCACAATTTCGGCCGTATTAATAATTTCTACCTTATTCTGGTAGTAGGACTCTATTTCGGGCTTAATTAAAGGATAATGCGTGCAGGCCAAAATTAAACTGTCTATTTTTTTCAATTTTGGAGAAGACAGATACGAATTAATAACTGTTTGGCTGATGTTATTGCTAAAAAAGCCTTCCTCTATCATGGGTGCCAGCAATGGTGTAGGTAAAGATTTTACCTCAATGCCTGGTTCCAGCGCTTTGATCTTTTTGGCGTAAATATCGGTCTTAATGGTAGCCTTGGTACCAATAACTCCAATTTTATGGTGGCTGCCTTGCTTAACCAGGTAATCTACCACCGGATCTATTACATTAATGACCGGAATGCGATCGCCCAAAAATTCTACCAGATCATGGTAGGCTAAAGACGATGCCGTGTTGCAGGCAATTACGATGAGCTTACATTTTTTGTCGAGCAGAAACTTCCCAATTTTTAAACTAAAATATTTGATCGCCTCCGGCGATTTATCGCCGTAAGGCAAATGGGCGGTATCGCCAAAATAAATTAATTCTTCTTGGGGCAATAGTTGATGAATGGCGCTGGCAACGGTTAAACCGCCAATGCCTGAATCAAATATCCCGATAGGTAAGCTCGAACTCATTTAAAAACAAAAATGCGAAGTCAAATATGATGATCTGACTTCGCATTAAGAAATTTATTATAGTGGTTTATTTCTTCTTTACTGCAGGCTTTGCCGTTGCAGGAGCTGCTGTAGCCGGTGCTGCCGCAGCAGGAGCCGGTGCCGGTGCGGTAGCAGCCAATTTAGCTTTTACCAGTTCGATAATATCTTCGCCGCCTTCAAAGAAAACAACACCTGGCTGAGAAACATCGAACACGTAAGAAAAACCTTTTTCTTTGGCTACTTGCTTAACTGCTTTTTCTGCTCTTTCAAATACGGGCTGATATAACTCAGAACGTTTGGTGTTCAATTCTTCCTGAGATTTTTGTTCAGTTTCGGTAATGCGTTTTTCCATATCCTGGATCTCTTTACCCAAAGTTTCTAATTCTTTGCCTAAAGTTTCTTTATTAGCCTCGCTTAGGGTTTTATATTTTTCCTGATATACCGCAATTTTTTTCTGACGTTCGCCATCCATTAGTTCCAAAGAACTTTGTTTTGCTTTTGCGAAAGTTTGGAAGTTAGCGTCGGCCGTTTTCATTTCCGGCATAGATTGTAACAGATCGCTTGAATTGATATGCCCAAATTTTTGCTGTGCGTTTACATAAGAACCAGCAAAGCTCAAACCAATGGCCAAGATTGCTACTTTAATTGACTTTTTCATTTTATTTTACTTCTATTTATTAGTTTACGATGATAGTAAAGTTTTTATTATTTAGCAAATGT
>JBJTNQ010000018.1:0-45023 GCA_046074105.1 Sphingobacteriaceae bacterium
ATTTCGGCTATTAAAACCAGCAGGGCCGATAAACACAAAACTCAGGTATTACGCCAGCAACTGGAGCAAGAGTTTCAGAAAAATGAGGTGAAAGCAAAGCCAATTGCGGTTAAAAACGAACCAGAAGAGTTAAAAGTAGGCGATTGGGTTAAGTTATTAGATAGCGATACTAAGGCCCATGTTTTAGAAATAGCCAAAGATAATTTGATACTGGCCATGGGCGAACTGCGTTCGGTAGTAAAACGAAACCGAGTAGAAAAAATATCGGTCAAATCGGTTCCAAAAGAAATACGCCGGTCTTCTTTTTCTTCGTTGGGAGATAGTGCTCAGTTCAGCCCGGAGATTGATGTGCGTGGCAAAAGGGGCGAAGAGGCCTTATACGAAATAGAGAAACTATTAGATAAAGCCCTGGTTTCCGGTTACCCGAGTCTTAAAATTATACATGGAAAGGGGGATGGTATACTCCGCAAGCTTATTCGCGAATATTTCCGAAAATACTCCCAGGTGTCCCGTATGGAAGATGAACACCTAGACCGAGGTGGCGATGGAATCACTTATGTGTATCTGCAATAATTTTTAATTTGTTTGCACAATAATTTTTCCCGTTTTATAGTTATTAATAATAAAAACTTAATCGCTATGAAAACTCTAAAATTATTAAAGTCAAGTTTCTATTTATTGCTATTTACAGTTTTGATTTTAGCCTGTAAAAGAGATAAAAATACAGCAATTAACCCTCAGGGTAGCTGGGAGGGTACTTATACCTACCCTCAAAACCAAACCGGTTATTTGGGGTTTAATGTTAAACCAAATAATGTATTAGATGTATCATTCAGCGCCGGTTCAGTTGATAAAACCGGCACTTGGTCTATCAACGGATCTGTTTTTGAAGCCAAATTTGATACTTTTGTTTTTATTGCTACGGTAGATACGAAAACCTGGCAATTTACCAGCGGAACCTGGACTAACACAGTCCCTCAATCTGGCAATGGTACGTGGACTATGACGAAAAAACCTTAAAACTATTTGAATACTATACATTAAGCCGTTGTTAAATTATAGCAATTTACAGCGGCTTTTTTAATACATATATACACAAGTGTAGTTACAGTTCATTTAATTTTTAAAACAATTTATTTCAAATGATGTTGTTCGGGTTAGTTTTAATTTAACTCAAACAAATATGAAAACAAGAAATCTAATTAAAAGCGTTCTTTTTTGCTTGTTATTAATGGGTTCACTTTTTGCCTGCAAAAAAGATAAAGAGTCCTCATTAGTAGGTGTTTGGAAAGGAACATACACCAAAAACAGCGATAATACTTCATTACCGCTTTCATTTAATATTAAAGCTGATGAAGTTTCACCAAAAATTGATCTTTTTGTATTAGATGCTGATGGAAATACACAGGGTCAGGGGGAATGGTCTTTAGCTGATAAAGTATTCACCGCAAGATATTCCTATACCTTAGATCCTGCTATATTTTTAGTATACCAAGCAAACTTTGATAGCCAAACTGGTAAACTAAGTAATGGTACTTGGAAGTATGAAGGCAGCCCAGATAATGCGGGTACCTGGAGCATGACTAAACAACCTTAGAGAAATAAACAAACAGGTGCAATTCCTGTGGTATAAATTAATGAAAGTTAATTTATATCCTAATAAAATATCAGGAACTTTTAGCAATGAACCTAGTAAAACGGATATAGGAACTTGGGAAATGATCAGGCAGCTATAAATAAACAAAATTCAAAACTTTAACCTCTGTTAAATCCCCATTAAGCAGAGGTTTTTTTTATATCCATTCCATTCAACAGCTGGCAAGCTTTTAGTATTTTAGCAGCAAATACTTTAGCATGATTAACAAAACAGTAAAAAATGCAGAAGAAGCCATCCGGGATATTCAAGATGGTATGACCCTCATGTTTGGTGGATTTGGTCTCTGCGGTATTCCTGAAAACTGCATAACTGCTTTAGTGAAAAAGGGGGTTAAAAATTTAACCTGTATTTCTAATAATGCCGGTGTAGATGATCTTGGTATTGGCTTAATGCTGCATCAACGTCAGGTTAAAAAAATGATCTCCTCATACGTAGGAGAAAATGCCGAGTTTGAGCGACAATTATTGAGCGGTGAATTGGAAGTAGAACTCATCCCGCAAGGAACCTTAGCTACCCGTTGCCTGGCTGCAGGCTATGGCATGCCGGCCATTTTTACTCCTGCCGGTGTAGGAACGGAAGTTGCCAATGGCAAAGAAATTCGAAACTTCAATGGTAAAGATTATCTGATGGAAATGGCCTTTGAAGCCGATTTTGCAATAGTAAAAGCGTGGAAAGGGGATACTGCCGGAAATCTCATTTTCAGATCTACCTCACGCAACTTTAACCCCGTTATGGCTATGGCCGGAAAAATCACCATTGCTGAAGTAGAAGAATTGGTAGAACCCGGAGCATTAGATCCGGATCATATTCATACACCGGGAATTTATGTACATCGTATTTTTCAGGGTAAAGATTACGAGAAACGCATTGAGCAACTTACCATCCGTAAACGTCATTTCGACGAATAAAGTGAGGAGAAATCTTTTTTGAACAGCAATAAAATTTCTTGCTCTGCTAGAAATGATAACTAAATAAACATCATCAGCTAATTAGCAAATTAAGGAATTAACACATTAACGTAAATGTTAGATAAAAACGGAATTGCAAAGCGTATTGCAAAAGAAATTATTGATGGTTCTTACGTAAACCTGGGAATAGGTATACCAACATTGGTTGCGAATTATATACCGCAAGGGTTTAATGTAGTATTGCAATCGGAGAATGGATTATTAGGGATGGGCCCTTTCCCTTTTGAAGGCGAAGAAGACCCAGATTTGATTAATGCCGGAAAACAAACCATCACTACCTTGCCGGGTTCAGCTATATTCGATTCGGCCATGAGCTTTGGAATGATACGTGCTCAAAAGGTGGATTTGACCATTTTAGGCGCTATGGAAGTTTCGGAGAATGGAGATATTGCCAACTGGAAAATACCTGGTAAAATGGTAAAAGGCATGGGTGGAGCTATGGACCTGGTGGCCTCGGCTAAGAATATCATTGTGGCTATGCAACATGTAAATAAAGCTGGCGAAAGCAAACTGTTACCCCAATGTTCGCTACCCCTAACCGGTGTAGGCTGTGTTAAGAAAATTGTAACCGAGCTGGCAGTACTGTCCGTTTTGCCCGAAGGTGGATTTAAACTAATTGAACGGGCTCCCGGAGTTAGCGTAGAAATAATTAAAGAAGCCACGGCCGGGAAATTAATTATAGAAGGAGAAATACCTGAAATGAAAATTTAAACCAATCGTTTAGGTAATACCGCTGCTCGCAATTCTTCCGAAATTTCTTCGGTAATTGACATAATATCTTCGGCAACATGCGTGTTATTAGTAATAACCTTATGGCATTCGTCTTTATAAGGGAGTAAATATTCCTGATATGCCGGAACCACATGGTTAATCCATTTGTATTTAACATCTTCTTCAGAATAACCCCTCTCAATCAGATCACGCTTCAGCCTTCGCTTTAGCGCAATTTCTTCCTCGGTATCAATAAATATTTTCAGGTCAATCTGGCGTGCAATTTCCTTAAAATGGAGAATAAATAAGCCCTCAACAATAATAATGGGTGCAGATTTAATTTCCAGCATTTTAGGCTTTGCACTGGCATTATTAAAAGTGTATTCTTTCTTAAATACCGTATTTCCCTCTAAAAGCAACACAATATCGCGGTAGAAAGCCTGTTGATCTATGGTAGCCGGAAGATCGAAATTATACAATTTATTGTCCTCGGGGCTCATTTCACCTACCGGGATATAATAATCATCTTGTGATACCAAACAAACCTCATCTGGGTTAAAATGATTAAGAAAGCAGTTTAAAAAGAAGGTCTTTCCGGAGCCACTTCCACCGGCAATACCAATAACGAAAGGTTTATTGCTCATCAGGAATTCCGTAAACTAAATTAACCTGAAAACGCTTATCTAAAGCTCCAATCAAATCGGCAGCAGTTTTAGTAATAATAATAATTGCTCCTCGGGTCGACTCATTTTCTGTAAACTTACCTACCACCTTAGCAAAGGTACTTTTCTGGGTCATCGGGTTGGTAATTTTAATGATCGTTCCAATAGGTGCCGTAGGATGTAAGGCCAGCATTTTGCCTTCGTCCATATTTTCATCCTGAATCCAGGTTGCAACACCTTTCTCTTTCACCTCTCTTAAACCATACCTGGCAGGGGGGAGTTTTCGATCCACATCATTGATGGTGGTCTCTGCAGCTGGTTCCGGCTCAGAAGTATTAATAGCAACAGGTTGCGAAGCTTCAGCAATTGGGGCAGCCGCCGGTCCAACACTTATCCATTTAACTTTTAAAGATTGTCCAATTTTAAGCCCGTTAGCATTCAGCTTATTGATGCTTTTAAGCTCATCTACCGAAGTTTCAAACTTCTTGGCAATGCTGAATAGTGTTTCTTTAGGCTTCACTTTATGCCTTAACCAATATCCTTGTGGCTGAGCCTGTGGGGCAGGGATTACGATATTAGTCTTTGGGGCAACATAAGGCCTTTGGGTAGGAATTTTTACCAGATCGCCAATAGACAGCGGTTTGTTTTTATTAAAATCGATAATTGAAGCCGGGTTAACTCCATAGGTACGACCTAAAGAATAATAGGTTTCTTTGGCCGTAACTTTATGTAATATAATTTGCTTGCCCTCAAGCATTTCCACACCTACAGAATCGACAGATGAAGCCATTGAAGGTGCAGAAAATAACAAGCCAGAAATAAAAACCAAAGTTCTTAAATACATAAATTCAGTTTAAATATCTGTAAAGGTATAAAATATGACGGATTTTAAATCGTTAAGAGATGTTAAAACCTGATCCCGAAAGTCATGAAAATGTTATTTCGGTCTGATCTGACAGAAGCTACAGGTGCAGTACCATCACTTAACAGATATGGCTTAAGATCTGAATTAGCACTTACTTTCTGATAGCTTAAATCCATATAATAGTTTTTAACCCGATAGCCTAAACCGACGCTATAAGTTTTAGTTTGAAAACGATTATCTTCTAAATTTTGATATGGATTTCCCTGAATGCCAAAACCACCGCGAATCATTAGTTGGTCTAATTTGAATTCTGCACCCAAACGATAATTACGGGTCTTTTTGAATTGAGAGATCACCGCCTCATTATTATCATTAATTACACTTAAATCACCAGATCTAACTCCTCTAAATTGAATTTTAGAATAATCTACAAAGTCTATATCGGCAGATATAAAACCATTATTGCCTAAAAAAATACCAATACCGCCACTAAGTTTGGTTGGTGTACGCAACCGATAAGTAAAAGTATAGTTTTCTGAAGAATTGGTATTAGCCGGAACCGGATTGGTATAATCAGTATTCAACACTTCGGTATAACTATCATTAATTTCGTACCAGGTTGGGCTCTCAAAAATAGCTCCCAGTCTGATGGCATGAATAGGCTTATAAATAAAGCCCAATTTAGCGTTAAACCCATTCCCTTTGGTTTGCTGGTCTTGCGAAAAGCGGGTTTGGTAATTACTGCCTTCGGTAATATTGTTACCCGTTTCTTTAAACTGTGCAGCAGAGTTGTAATTAATATTGGCAAAGCCCAAATTAAGGCCGATATAAAAGCGATTACTATAATTAGCAGCCAAGGCTAAATTCAATTGATTTTGCCCGCCGCTGCGTTCTTCACTACGGGTTTGTGTAGTAGGGACTTCTGTTTCGGGTATGTATTTACCATTTACGTAATCAATTAAATAATCATTGTAAGCCATTTCTTCTACAGATCCGGTACCAGCAAGCGTACTGGGGATGCCATAATTATTATTAGCCAGTTCGGCAAAATAATCGGCAATAGAATTCACGGCATTAACACCGGTATAAACCAAATTATTACCATAATCAGCCTGGCGATTATAGCCAATACCCAGATCAAAACTAATCCAGCCCGATTTTAGATCAGAACCCTTTGGGCGCAATGCAGGAATATAAAATACTGCTCCCACTTGATTAAAATTTAATAAGTCTTTACCCGACACAGTATTCTTATTTAAATAATCAGCACGATTATTATAGCTGTTAACTTCTAAACCAGCCCCAAATTCAGATCTGGTAAATAAACCTAAGCCAGCAGGATTAGCGCCTAAAGTACTTAAGTCGCCGCCAATAGCAGTTTGAGCATTTCCCAGGCCTTTAAACCGGGCTGTGCTTCCAAATTGTGTTTGAGAAAATCGCAAAGCATCTGAAGCATACTGGGCCTGGCAAGTAAATAAAATGCCTAGGCTGGCTGTTAAGGTCAACAAAAATCTAAGTTTCATAAGAGATGTATTTTAACGACCTCCACCTGTACGTGCGGGTCTCGGTTTAGCATTTTGATTCGTGTCTGAAGATCTTGGTGAAGAGGTGGTGGCCGGTGCAGGTGGCGGAGTATAACGCTCTGCACGGCTTGGTCTCGACTGGTCGGTATCGTTATTTTGAGCACTTTCTCGTCTGGGCGGATTACTATTTTCTTGCACTCTGGCCGGCCGGGCCCCATTGCTTGCACGTGGGGCAGGCCTGTTGGTACCATTGCCATAATTTCCAGATCTGGTGCCATTACCCCAATTCACATTATCACCATTTCGGTATGGCCTTGGGCGATAAGTGCCGGGAGTGGTATAAGAAGGGTAATTATAATGACCGCCATAATATCCCGGATAGGGAATAACATTATAATAAGAATAAATACCCCAATTATTGCCATACCTGTAATAGGGGTTGTATAACCAAGGGTTATAGCTGTAATAGTTGTAAGGATAATACCATCCAACAGAAGGGCCGGAATAAATATTTATCGACCATGAATTACGGAAGTATAGGTTGTCGTAATGGTAATTATTGTAATAATACGGATCAAAGCGGTAATCGTACCAAGGATCGAAATAATTGCGCCATGGGCTATAGTTGCGAAATCGGTAGATATAGGAACTATAACTAAAATCGTCATCATAATAGTTGCCGGTGCCACGATAAGCTTCAGTAGCGTTCGCATCTCCATATACTTCTTCTTCCGTTTTATAAGTTTTATCCTCAACCTGACGTACATAGGGCTGTGCTTCGCGTGCTTTAGCATTCGAAACATAAACATTGTCATCATTTGGGTCTACTTGAGCCAATTTGTTGGTAGAACAAGCCACCAAGGGAAGAACGAGCAGTAATAAATAGTTTTGATAATTCTTCATAATGATACGATGCTTTTAAAGACAGAAAAGATTGCAAATAGCTTTTAATTTATAAATTTGCAGCTTATCTACCGACCATAAATTTACAAATTTCATTCCATATTTAGATTCATTCCATGAGCAAAGGTTTAACGAGCAGGAGCACAGATTATTCACAATGGTATAACGAACTGGTTAGCAAGGCCGACCTGGCTGAACACTCTTCGGTTAGAGGCTGTATGGTCATCAAACCTTACGGTTATTCTATTTGGGAAAAGATGCAGTCGGTACTCGATCAGATGTTTAAAGATACCGGACATAGCAATGCTTATTTTCCGTTGTTCATCCCTAAATCTTATTTCTCTAAAGAAGCTTCTCATGTTGATGGCTTTGCTACCGAATGTGCCGTAGTAACCCATTATCGCTTAAAAAATGATGGCAACGGCAATATCATTGTCGATGAATCTGCTAAACTGGAAGAAGAACTCATTGTTCGTCCAACTTCAGAAACCATTATTTGGAACACTTATAAAGGATGGATACAATCCTACCGGGATCTACCTATTCTAGTAAACCAATGGGCCAATGTGGTGAGGTGGGAAATGCGCACCCGCTTGTTTTTACGTACGGCCGAATTTCTTTGGCAAGAAGGGCATACCGCACATGCCAGCGATACCGAAGCTATTGAAGAAACCGAGCGTATGCTGAATGTTTACGCTGATTTTGCCGAAAATTGGATGGCCATGCCGGTAGTTAAAGGAAAGAAAACACCAAACGAACGTTTTGCGGGAGCTTTAGATACTTATTGCATAGAAGCTTTAATGCAGGATGGGAAAGCCTTACAAGCTGGTACTTCACACTTTTTAGGTCAAAATTTCGCAAAAGCATTTGATGTGAAGTTTACCAATAAAGAAGGAAAAATAGATCATGTTTGGGCTACCTCATGGGGCGTATCTACCCGTTTAATTGGTGCCTTAATTATGGCGCATTCAGATGACCAGGGGTTGGTATTGCCGCCTAAATTGGCACCTATTCAGGTAGTTATAGTACCTATTTATAAAACCGACGAAGAATTAGCCGCTATTTCGGCCGTTGCCACACAACTTTCTGCCGATTTAAAGAAACGCGGTATTTCTGTTAAATATGATGACCGCGACACCCAACGTCCGGGCTTTAAATTTGCCGAATACGAAATGAAGGGTGTTCCGGTACGTGTGGCCATTGGTGGACGCGATATGGAAAATGGAACCGTAGAAATTGCCCGCAGAGATAATGGTGAGAAACAAACCATTAGTCAGCAGGGTTTAGATGCTTATATTGAATCTTTACTAGCCGATATTCAGCAGGGAATCTATCAGAAAGCACTTAAATTCCGCGAAGAAAATACCCGCAAAGCGAATACCTACGACGAGTTTAAAAAGCTGTTAGATGAGCAGCCTGGTTTTGTGTCTGCCCATTGGGACGGTACACCCGAAACCGAACAGAAAATTAAAGAGGAAACCAAGGCAACCATTCGCTGTATTCCATTAAATAACCCTCAGGAAGCTGGCAAATGTATTTTAACGGGAAATCCATCTACCCAAAGAGTACTTTTTGCCCGTGCTTACTAAAATGAATTGAAATCCAGACAGGCCATGTAGACAATTCCCTACATGGCTTTTTTATTTTGAGACCAACACTTTAAACCAATAAGGTTTCTAAAAACTTATTGGTCTGAAAAGGATTTAAATAAGATTATACAGCATCGCATTTTTATCTTAAATTTAAATCAAAGCTATTGCTATGAAAAAGCCATTATTTCTCCTATTGCTGATTTTATCTTTTACCCTGTTAAAAGCCCAGCAGGCAGCCCCAAAAGCAGAAGAACCGCAACTCAAACAATATTTCTTTGTCATGCTATCTAGGGGAGCTTATCAGGATCAGGATAAAGAAACCCTGAGAAATTTACAGAATGGTCATATGGCACACATGCAGCAAATGGCCAATGCTGGAAAGTTAAATATAGCGGGCCCTTTTGCCGACAATGGCCAATGGCGGGGAATTTGGATATTCAAAACCGAATCGATAGAAGAAACCAAGCTCTTGGTAGAACAGGACCCCATGGTAAAAGCCGGCCGTTTAAAATATGAAATTCATCCTTGGTGGTCGCAAAAAGGAGCAAAGCTAGATTAAATGAAAACCATTTTATACGAAATACATAACCGGGTAGCCTATATTAGCCTTAACCGGCCCGAAAAGCGCAATGCCTTAAACCCGGAATTGGTAAATGACCTAAGTGAAGCATTTCATCAGGCGAAAGCCGACACGCAGGTAAAAGTGATAGTTTTAAAAGCCCTGGGTAAGGTTTTTAGTGCCGGTGCCGATCTGGACTATTTACATCAATTGCAGCAAAATTCATTAGCAGATAACCTGGCCGACTCTGCCAAACTCAAAGATCTTTTTTATACCATTTACACCTTCCCAAAGGTGGTTATAGCCCAAGTTGAAGGCCATGCTATTGCCGGTGGTTGCGGATTAACATCGGTTTGCGATCTGGTTTTTGCAGTTCCTGAAGCACAATTTGCTTATACAGAAGTTAAAATTGGTTTTATACCTGCTTTGGTAGCTTGCTTTTTAGTCCGGAAACTAGGAGAGGGCAGAACCAAAGAACTTTTATTAAGCGGCCAGCTCATTAGTGCAGAAACCGCCTTGGCTTATGGGTTAATTAATTTTGTGATGCCTGCTCATTTAATTGCCGAAAAAGTGACCAATTATGCAGAAAAACTGGCAAATGAAACCTCCGCATCCTCCATTTCAATGACCAAACAACTACTCAATATGGCCCAGCAAATGAGTTTGGAAGAAAGTTTAGATTTAGCCATTAAACTGAATGCAGAGGCTCGGGCTACCGACGATTGCAAAAAGGGAATTAGCGCCTTTTTGAATAAAGAAAAACTATCCTGGTAAGTTATAGCTGCTCCTGTACCTCCAATAAGAACTTTTTAAGCTTTTCTAAAGAATCAATTACCCGCTGATTTTCTTTAACCTCGTTTTTATTACCTTTTAAGTGTTCTTTAGCGCCCTGAAGGGTAAAGCCTTTTTCTTTTACCAAATGGAAAATGACCTTAAAATTCTCTACATCTTCTGCACTGAATAAACGATTGCCTTTTTTATTCTTCTTAGGTTGGATGATATCAAATTCCTTTTCGTAAAAACGAATCTGTGAAGCATTTACGCCAAACATTTCGGTGATATCGCCCATAGAATAATAGAGCTTATTGATTTCGCGTTCTTTATATGGCATTATTCTAGATTTAAGCTATGAAAATATTTATCCTGATCATTATTAGTTTAGTTTCCCTTCCATTTCTATGGATCGGGATCAGCGAACTCAAAAATACCATTATTGAACAAAAAAATGGCATAAAAGTGCAAGGTCAAATCGTTGGAAATTTAAGGCAGGCAGGTGCCGGTGGTACGGTTTACAATCCACAGGTGAAATTCAATTCCATAGAGGGGAAAACAATTGTATTTACAGATCCTGTGGGTGCTTATCCTGCCGATTATGCCATCGGCAGTCGGGTGAAAGTTCAATATCAGTCTTCAAACCCCAGTCAGGCCATTATTTATTCTTTTAAGAGAACCTATTTTATTGCAATTTTAATGATCATCATAGGTTTGCTGCCCTGGGTGCTCTGCTTCTTCATTTTCAAGAAGTTGAATTTTTAGACCTATCTTCTGCCAATCGGGTTTCTGCTTACCCATTAAAAAATTAACTTTGCAGGATTGTTTACAGAACCGATGACAACCAAAGAAATTAGAAAAACCTTTTTAGACTTTTTTAAGAGTAAAGAACACCAAATTGTGCCATCGGCACCTATGGTAGTTAAAAACGATCCAACCCTGATGTTTACCAATGCAGGGATGAACCAGTTTAAAGACCTTTTTCTGGGCGAAGCAGCCATTCGATATCCAAGAGTAGCCGACACACAGCGTTGTCTGCGTGTTTCGGGTAAACATAATGACCTGGAAGAAGTAGGTATCGATACCTATCACCACACCATGTTCGAGATGCTGGGCAACTGGAGTTTCGGCAATTATTTCAAGAAAGAAGCCATTGCTTGGTCGTGGGAATTATTAACCGAGGTTTACAAAATTCCGAAAGATAAATTATACGTAACCGTATTTGAAGGAGATGTTAAAGAAGGTTTACCCAAAGATCAGGAAGCCTACGACTTATGGAAACAGTTTGTTCCTGAAAACCGTATCCTTCTAGGTAATAAAAAAGATAATTTTTGGGAAATGGGCGATACCGGCCCATGCGGACCCTGCTCAGAAATACATGTAGACTGCCGTACCGAAGCTGAAAAGAAAGCTATTGATGGCGCAAGTTTAGTAAATGCCGATCATCCGCAGGTTATTGAGATATGGAATAACGTTTTTATGCAGTTTAACCGTTTAAAAGACGGTTCATTACAAACCTTACCCGCACAGCACGTAGACACCGGAATGGGCTTAGAGCGTTTGGTACGTGTTTTACAAGAAAAAACATCCAATTACGATACCGATATTTTCCAGCCAATGATTCAATTCACTGCAGAGAAAAGTGGTAAAAAATATATTGGCGATGCCAATCCAAGCGATAATGGCTGGAACGAGGCTGTGGCTATGCGGGTAATGTCAGATCATATACGAGCCATTAGTTTTGCTATTGCCGATGGGCAATTGCCGTCCAATACCGGTGCTGGCTATGTTATTCGCCGTATTTTACGCCGTGCCGTGCGTTATGCTTATACCAGTTTAGACTTCAAAGAGCCTTTCCTCAATCAATTGGTGCCCATTTTATCCGATCAGTTTGATGGGGTATTTCCTGAATTAAAAGCACAGCAAGATTTTGTGCAGAAAGTGGTATTAGAGGAAGAAAATGCCTTTTTACGCACTCTAGCCACCGGTATTCAGCGTTTTGAACGATATGCAGCTGATGCTAAATTAATTGACGGCAATTTTGCTTTCGAATTATACGATACCTTCGGATTTCCTATTGATTTAACCGAATTGATGGCCCGTGAAAAAGGATTAAGTGTAGATATGGACGGTTTCCAGAAAGCCTTAAGCGTTCAAAAAGACCGTTCAAGAGCGGCTACCGCGATAGATACCGGCGATTGGGTGATGGTAAATGAAGGCGACGAGGTAGAATTTGTAGGTTACGATTGGCTAGAAAGCGAGGCTAACTTACTGAAATACCGCAAAGTAAGCGCTAAGGGCAAAGAACAGTTTCAGTTGGTATTAAACCGCACCCCGTTTTATGCAGAAAGCGGCGGTCAGGTGGGCGATACCGGCCTGCTGATCTACGGCAGCAAGCAGTTGGCCGTGTTAGATACCAAGAAAGAAAATGGCCTAATTATTCACTTTACAGATGAATTACCCGCCGATTTAACCGCTACTTTTACCGCTAAGGTAGATAAAGCTAAACGTAAAGAAACTGCAGGTAATCACTCGGCCACACATTTATTACATGCCGCTTTAAAGCAAGTATTGGGCAGCCATGTAAACCAAAAAGGTTCTTTGGTAAATGAAGAATACCTGCGTTTCGACTTTTCGCATTTTGCCAAATTAACTGATAAAGAATTAACACAAATTGAGGCTATAGTTAATCAGAAGATCAGAGAGAACATCACCTTGAAAGAAGAACGCAATGTACCATATCAGCAGGCGCTTGATTCTGGCGTGACTGCTTTGTTTGGCGAAAAATATGGCGATTTTGTGCGTGTAATTACCTTCGACGACCAATATTCTAAAGAACTGTGCGGCGGTATTCATGTAAAAGCCACCGGGCAGATCGGTTATTTCAAGATCGTTTCAGAAAGTGCCGTAGCGGCAGGGGTACGCCGTATCGAAGCCATTAGCGGTACGCAGGCAGAGGCTTATATCAGCCAGCAAAACCAATTAATTCAGGAGCTTAAAGGTTTATTAAAGAACCCTAAAGATGTATTAACTGCCGTTGATCAGCTTTTAGAAGAAAATGCTACACTGAGAAAAGAAGTAGAAAAAAGTATTTTAGCTAAAGCCACCGGCCTGAAAGACGAGCTGGCTAAAAAAGCAGAAGCTATCAATGGAGTCCACTTTATCTCGGCAAAGGTAGATCTGCCAAATGCCGAAGCCATTAAAAATCTGGCTTTTAGCTTAAAAGATATCGTATCCGATTTATTCCTGGTTTTAGCAGCCGAAATTGATGGAAAGCCTAGCTTAACCGTGATGCTTTCAGATAACCTGGTGAAAGAAAAAGGCCTAAATGCCGGAAATATTATTAGAGAACTGGCTAAAGAAATTGAAGGCGGCGGCGGCGGACAACCATTTTACGCTACTGCGGGTGGTAAAAACCCTGCAGGCTTAGGTAAGGCCTTAGAAAAAGCAAAAGGGTTTATCAGCTAAATCCTCCTATATCATTCATTATGAAAACAAAGGTTCCGAAGTAACAGAACCTTTGTTTTTGTTTTACAATAACCAACAATGATCAAAAAAGCATTAGCTCATCTGGGTTTTAGCGCATTAAATGAAATGCAGGAAGCCTCTTTAAAAACGGCTAAGGAAAACAAAGATTATGTTCTGCTTTCGCCAACCGGGTCGGGTAAAACACTGGGCTTCTTATTGCCGGTCTTAAATCTGCTTAGTGTAGAACAAACCGGTGTTCAGGCTTTAATTTTAGTCCCTTCGCGGGAGCTAGGATTGCAAATAGAACAGGTTTTTCGCAATATGAGCACCGGTTTCAAAGTGCTTTGCTGTTATGGCGGCCATGCTACCAAAACAGAAGTTAACAGCCTTAAACAAGCTCCAGCAGTACTTATTGGCACACCCGGACGTTTGGCTTACCATGTAGATCATGGAAATTTCGATCCCTCAAACGTTCGCACATTAGTTTTGGATGAATTCGACAAATCGCTTGAATTCGGTTTTCAGAATGACATGTCGTACATCATTAAACACTTAACAGGATTAAAAAAACGTATCCTTACTTCGGCTACCCGCATGCCACAAATTCCCGATTTTACTGGTGTGCAGCTGCCTTTAATATTAGATTTCCTGAATAAGACAGAAGCGGCACCCGATCTGGAACTGAAACTGGTAGAGACCGAGGCGGCAGATAAACTCGATACTTTATTTGCACTTATCTGTTTAATTGGACAGAAATCGACCCTAGTATTTTGCAACCACCGCGATGCGGTAGATCGAATCAGCGATTTATTACTTGATTATGGCATAGTTCATGGTATTTTCCACGGCGGGATGGAGCAAGAAGATCGCGAACGGGCTTTATTGAAATTCCGTAATGGCACCAGCCGTATCTTAGTAACCACAGACCTAGCCGCCCGTGGTCTAGATATACCAGAGATCGAATGCATCATTCACTATCAGTTGCCGCATAACCGGGAGGCTTTTATTCACCGTAATGGCCGTACAGCCCGCATGCATGCTTCCGGAACCTCGTATGTGGTTCACTCCACCGATGAAGATTTACCCGATTTTATTGCTAAAAATCTCTATAAACAAATTTTGCCGGAAAGACCAGAAATACCCAAATCCAGCGAATGGGAAACCTTATACATCGCCGCAGGCAAAAAAGACAAGATCAATAAAATAGATATAGTAGGCCTGCTGCTTAAAAAGGGGGGATTGGTGAAAGAAGAATTGGGTTTAATAGAGGTTTGGGATTATGCTGCCTATGCCGCGGTTAAGCGTAATAGAATTGATCGTTTGGTGCAACAGCTTAAGCAAGAAAAAATAAAGGGCAAAAAAATTAAAATAGAAAAAGCCAGATAGTAAAAAGCCCCGAGATCACTTCTCGGGGCTTTGTTTTAATGTCCTCTTTTACCGCCTTTACCATTTCCATCGTCCTCCCGAGGCCCAGGCATATGCTTAGCCTGTCCCGGAGGCATGCCGTGAGGATGTCCTTTTACCGCATAATACCGTGGATCGTCGCTAAACTTAATGGCTTTTTGCTTGCCACTCCAACCGCGATATTTTGCATATTTTATCCGGTCATTCTTAAAATCAAGATAAGGAGTAGGACGGTTTACCACCACTTTATAGCAGTTGTATAAATTATAACCAGCATAACGTCCGGGTAAAGAAGCACTAAATACCCATCGGCCATTACTCACATAAATAAACTGGCCGCGAGGAACACTGTAATAAGCTTCAATATCTGGTAAATAATAATAATCAACCCGATCGTAACCCACCGGTCCCCATAAAGGTTGTGAGCCAATATTCACGTTTACCGAAATTTGAGCACTCGATTGCGAAACACTCAAGGTCCCTAAAGCAATTAGGGAAATTAGCATGATTTTTTTCATTGGATGAAGATTTATTTCTTAATAAGCATTCAAAGATGATGCCATTATAGTTAAAACTACTTATCTCCAGATTTAGTACCTTTGGGCATAAAAATTTCTAATCCGATGAAAAACCTCTTTTATATCCTTAGTTTATTACTCGTATTATCTGCCTGTAAAAACAAAGATCTGTTTTTAGTAAATGGCCAGGTAGAAAATGCCGGCGATCTTAAAAAAGTATTATTATATCAAAATAATGAACTCATAGATTCGGCTTTCCTAAATGAAAAGGGAGAATTTAAATTCAGCCGGGTATCGCCAGAGCCTGAATTCTTTAATTTAACCCTTGGCGACCATGGAGCAACATTTGTAGCCCAAAATGGTGATGAAATTGATTTTAAATTCAATTTAAAAGACCCTACTTCTTTTTATGAGGTAAGTGGTTCTGAAGAGATTGAAAAATTAAAGGAATTTAATGAAATCAGTTCTAAGTACACCAAAATATTTGTAGCCATACAAGATGAATTTGTACAAAAAGTAAGTGCAAACCCTGCTTTACAAGATTCGTTAAATAAAGTCTTAAGCCCACGGTTTGAAGAAAATTTGGCTGCCTATTCTCAGGCTACCTTAGATTTTGGCAAGCAGAATTCCAGTTCTTTGGCAGGATTTTATGCCATGGGAACGCTAGATCAGGTGAAATACGAGCAAGAGTTAATTGAATATGCCGAAACCATTAAAGGCAAATTTGATAAAAATAATGCCGTTAGCCAGTTTCTTAAGCGTATGGAAGCGGTAAAACCGGTTTCTATTGGCCAGCCGGCTCCTGCATTCGAAATGCCATCAACAGATGGAAAAGTGATCAGACTGTCCGATTTTAAGGGCAAATATGTATTGTTAGACTTTTGGGCTTCCTGGTGTGGACCTTGCCGTAAGGAAAACCCCAATATTGTTCGCTTGTATAATCAGTATAAGGATAAAAACTTTACCATTTTTGGTGTTTCTTTAGATGATGACCAAGCAGATTGGCTACAGGCTATTAAAGATGACGGCCTAAACTGGACCCAAGTGTCTGAACTAAAACGATGGGATAGCCCAATTGTAAATCTGTATAAAATTGAGAGCATTCCTGCATCTTTTTTATTAGATCCACAGGGTAAAATCATTGCTAAAAATCTAAGAGGCGAAGAATTAGCTCAATTTTTAGCTAAAACCCTGAAATAGGTTTGTTAACCATTTGTTAACCTTAATTTAACACAGATTTGTTCTGTAGCCAGTAGCTTAGTATAAAAATTAAGATGAGCACCAGCAACCTGCCAAAGATTTTAATTGTTGATGATGAAGAGGATATCCGTGAGTTGATCGAATTTAATCTGGCAAAAGAAGGTTACCAGGTTTTAACCGCGGCAAATGGGCAGGAAGCCATCGCGGAAGCAAAAATGCATAAACCCGATCTGATTTTATTGGATGTAATGATGCCCAAAATGGACGGCATTGAAGCCTGCCGGCAAATGCGTGCTATGCCCGAGTTTAAAAGTACTTTCATGGTTTTCTTAACGGCACGAAACGAAGAATATTCTGAAATTGCCGGATTTAATGCCGGTGCTGACGATTATATTGCCAAACCTATTAAACCTCGTGCTTTGGTAAGCCGTATTAATGCTATTTTACGACGTAATGGGCAGCAACCGGAGCAAGTGGCCAATGTAAAACTAGAAATTGCCGATCTGGTAATTGATAAAGATGCCTTTTTGGTTTATAAGCACGGAGAAAAGATTGTATTGGCTAAGAAAGAATTCGAATTATTATACCTGCTGGCTTCTCGTCCGGGAAAAGTTTTTACCCGCGAACAGATACTTAAAAGCATTTGGGAAGAATCAGTTATTGTAACCAACCGAACCATTGATGTTCATATTCGTAAACTTCGCGAGAAGCTGGGCGAAAGCTACGTTGGGACAGTAAAAGGTGTGGGATATAAATTCGAGGCTTAAAATCCGAAACATCCTCTTATTTTTGCAGCTCATTAAAACCCCAGAGCTTTGAAATTTCCAGCCTTTAAAGATATTATCCTGTTTGAGAACAATGATCTGATTGTGGTAAATAAACCACCTTTTTTAAGTTCTTTAGATGACAGGGAAGGAGGTGAGGTGAATTTACTTCGATTAGCCAAGCAATATTCGGCCGATGCGCAAATATGCCATCGTTTAGATAAAGAAACCTCTGGAGCCTTAATTATTGCTAAAAACCCAGAAGCCTATCGCTTGGTGTCTATGCAGTTCGAGCATCGCCAGGTAAAAAAAGTTTATCATGCAATTATTAACGGCACCCATCAGTTTGATGACCTGACCGTTAATCTGCCCATACTTAACCTGGGAAATAAAAATGTGGCCATTAGCAAGCAAGATGGTAAGGCTGCAGAAACACATTTTCAATCGCTTACTTATTATAAACACTACACCTTGGTAGAGTGCCGCCCCATAACCGGCCGCATGCACCAAATTCGTATCCATCTGGCTTCGCAACGTGCTGCCATTGCCGGCGATGTGTTATATGGCGGACAGCCGGTAATGCTTTCTGAGGTTAAACGTGGGTATCGATTAGGTAAAGATCAGGAAGAAATGCCTATTATGAAACGCTTTGCACTTCATGCCCGTGAAGTTACTTTCAAAATAAACCCGGAAACCTCCATGACCATTCAGGCACCTTATCCAAAAGATTTTGCTACCCTGATTAAATTATTAGATAAATTCGATAAATAAGAAACGTATCAGTTAGATATAGTTTCACGATATTCCATAATTTTTACATTAAACGTATTTTATATTTCTTTTAAATTAACTAATAGATTATATTTGATTAACGTTTGTGCGTTATAACTTATAATAATTGCACGAGGTTAATTTAAATGATCATGCTATCAGGTAAAAACTATCTATTTAGTTATTCATTAAAGCAAAAAATACTCGATGCTAAAGAGCAAACGCTCTATAGTTATTTCAGGAAATTTGCCAAAAAAAGTGCCATTAATGGTCGGCAGGCTATTATAACCAACACAGGCAATAACCAACTTAAAACACTTACTTACCACGATTTACTAAACAGAGTTGATGATCTGGCCAATCAACTGGCCCGGTTGCAGCTACCTAAAGGCAAGCACCTGGCTTTGTTATTACCCAGCGGATTGAATTGGATTATTTCCATATTGGCCGCTTCTAAACTCGGAATTGGGGTAGTTTGTTTAAAAACTAACTCCGCAGCCTATTTAATAGAAAGTCTGAAAAATACCAATACAGCGGCTTTAATACTGGATGAAAAGTATTTCGATTTGGCCAACAGCGTACAATTAGCAGCTCATTTTAAAGGTGATATTTTAGTTTTAGATCACAAAGAGGAGTTCACTAAGCTGAAATTAAGAGTAAGAAAGAGCAGCGATTTGCTAAGTATAGCTGATATTGCAGGCTATGTAGCATTAAATAATGAAGAGTATCCTGATTTAAATGTTGCTGCTACACCCTATGCTGCTCATGATATTTTATGGCTTTCTTTTTCAAGCGGAACAACCGGAATGCCTAAGGCCATTAAGCTAAGCAACGAGAATGTGGTTAAAAATGCAATCATTGTGGGTCACAAAATGAAATATAACCATTTTACAGCCGATGGTTTTGGTCATCGGGTGTTTTCATTATTTCCTTACTTTCCGGCCGGAGGCATGATTGTAGGCATATTTGCTGCGCTATTTAATGGTGCATGCGTGGTTTGTGCTGATGCAATAGTTGACGAAAATGGTGTTTTATCGCCCGAAAGGGCAATAAGAATGCTAGCCCATAGCAAAGCCAGTATTTTATTAGGTCCGCCACCCTTGCTAGCTAGTTTAATAGACTGCCCCAAACGCCTGGCTTTGCCTAATTTAGAAATGGCAATGGTGGGTTCTACCTGGTGCAATAATCATTTGTTTAATCGATTGAAAAATGAATTGAGGGGCGATGGAAAATCTATTCATATGATGGTTACTTATGGCCAAACAGAAGCGGGAGTGATAACTCATGTGGGGCATATGCCCAATAAAGATGTTTGTGAATATCCTAAATATATATTGCCGGTGGGTAAACCGCTCCCTGGAATTGACATTAAGATTGTAGAATTTAACCCCAAAGGGAGGCCTTATTTAAACAAACCGGTAGAAGATGGTCGTCGGGGTATGTTGCTTATCAAAGGTTATTCTGTAATGGATGGATATTACCATAATTTAAAGAAATCTAAACAAACTTTAATTTGCGATCAGAATGAAGTTTGGTTAAAAACCAATGATGTGTTTATAAAAAAGGGTAGAAATTATATTTATCAGGGTAGATGTAATGATTTTTTGCCTTGTAGCGAACACAGCTCCCATAGAATTTTACCTGTTGATGTAGAGCCTTTTATTTTACATGTGGCTCATAAATTGCATTTGCCGGTATATCATGTTCAGGTGGTGAGTTTGCATAATGGACATACCAACCAACTTATTGCCTGCTTAAAAGGACATGATTTGAGCAGTAAACAGATGAGCGCATTGCAGAAAGGCGTGCAAAAAAAGTTGCATTCTACCTTATCGGCAACACCTGGCCTGTATTATAGGATGATGTATGATTATCCCCTTAATGCCTCAAGTAAGATTGACCGAATGGCCATTCAAAAACTATTGGAAAAAGAAGTTTCGAGCGAAACTCAACAAATATTAGGAACTATAGCCTAATATTTTTAGTACTTGCTTAGAGTTTTGCTCTTCACCAAACACTTCAAAATTAAAGGTTTCATCGCGGTTACGACGAATAATTACATGTTTGGGCGAAGGCAGTAAGCAATGGTGAATACCGCCGTATCCGCTTAATACTTCTTGGTAAGCGCCCGTATGGAAAAAGCCCAAGTACTGCACTTTACGAGTTTTAGGCATAAAAACATTGTTCATGTGGGCTTCAGAATTATAATAATCCTGGCCATCACAAGTAATACCGCCTAAATTCACTCTTTCGTATTCAGAATCCCAGTTATTTACCGGCAAAAGAATGTATTTCTGATTTAAAGCCCAAACATCGGGCAGGTTGGTAATAAATGAGCCGTCGAGCATTAACCATTTTTCGCGGTCGTTCTGCTGTTTACGGCCCAACACTTTGTATAAAATGCCAGAAGCCTCTGCAACCGTATATTTTCCAAATTCAGTAATAATATCCGGTTCCATTACCTCGTGCTCTGCACAAATCTCTTTTATACGTTTTACAATTTCGTTTACCATATACTCGTAATCGAAATCAAAAACCAAAGAATCTTTAAAAGGCATACCACCGCCAATGTCTAAGGTGGTCAGATCGGGGTTTATCTTTTTAAAGCGGCAATACAAAGTCACGTATTTCTCCAGTTCGTTCCAATAATATGGCGTATCAGAAATACCCGAATTGATAAAGAAATGCAATAATTTAACTTTAAAATTAGGATTAGAAGCGATTTTTGACTTGTAAAAATCAATTACATCTTCTAAGGGAATACCTAAACGGGAGGTGTAAAACTGAGAATCGGGCTGCTCTTCAGAAGCAATACGAATACCAAGGCTGCAAGGAATATCCAACTCATCATCATACACATTAAACTCCTCTTTATTGTCTAAAACCGGCACAATATTCTGGAATCCATCATGAAACATGTCAATAATATATTGCTTGTATTGAGCGGTTTTAAAACCGTTGCATATTACCGTTATATTTTTATCCAAAACGCCTTTTTTCTCCAAAGCATCAATCATGGGCATATCAAAGGCCGAGGAGGTTTCCAGGTGAATATCATTTTTTAAAGCTTCCTCTACAATATGTCTGAAGTGTGAACTTTTGGTGCAATAGCAATATTTATAGCTACCGCGATAATTGTTCTTTACAATGGCCGTTTGGAACAATAATTTAGCCTCCTGAATTTTCTTACTGATGATAGGCAAATAAGTAAAACGTAGGGGAGAACCATAGGTTTCAATCATTTCCATCAAATTTAACTCATGGAAATAGAGTTCATCATCTATTACATGGAAACCATCCTGAGGGAATCCTACACTCAGATCAAGAAATTCAGCGTAGCTCTGCATTTTTTATTAATTTTGCCAAAGATAAAAAAGCAAAACCATAGCCATTACAGTTTTTGTAAATTAATCTGAGCGGGGAGTAATGTAAACGCTGCAAACTCATGAAAGAAATTAAAATTATTGAAGTAAAATCTGAGATAGGAGCAGGTACCCGTGGTGCAAGTTTGGGTATAGACGCCATCAAAATCGCTGCGTTAGATTTCGGTAGCCGTTATTTCAAAAAATACAAATCTGTTGAGGTACCCAACGAAAACCATTTATTATTAGAATCTACAGGCAATGGCTACGCCAAACGCATTTCGGGAGTGCTTACTATGGTAGAACGGGTTTCGGAAGAGATAGCCAAAACACTTAAAAACGAAGAATTTCCATTGGTATTGGCCGGCGATCATAGTACGGCAGCCGGAACCATGTCGGGTATTCGTATGGCTTTTCCAAAATCGAAATTAGGGATCATCTGGATAGATGCCCATGCCGATATCCATACGCCTTATACTACGCCATCTGGTAATTTGCATGGTATGCCCATTGCCATTGCTTTAGATGAAGATAATTTGGATAAAAAACTAAATAAGCCCGATCAGGAAACTTTAAATTATTGGTTTCAACTAAAAAATGTGGGCAATATTGCCCCAAAAATTACTTATAAAGATCTGGTTTATATTGGCGTTCGCGATGTAGAGTCGCAAGAAGACTTTTTATTAAAACGCCATAAAGTTAAAAATTACACCCCTGCAGAAATTCGTAAAAGAGGGGTAGAACGGGTGGCCATTGAAGCGCTACAGTTATTAGATCACTGCGATCTGATCTATATTTCGTTCGACGTAGATTCTATGGATGCTTCCATTTCTAAAGGTACCGGAACGCCCGTAGCTAATGGCCTAACCGAAAGAGAAGCCGGTAACCTGATTTCTCGCTTAATGACCTCCGAAAAGGTTTGCTGTTTCGAAATGGTAGAAGTTAACCCTACACTCGACAAAGAAAACCTGATGGCAGAAAATGCCTTTGAAATACTGGTAAGAGCTACCAATTCTTTAATTAACGACTAAAAATATCCTCCAAAAACTCCATGACATTAGAAGATAAAATCCTTCAGGCTTTAGCCAAAGCCATTAGCGAATTATACCAGGCGGATATTCCTCTAGAACAGCTTAATTTACAAGAAACCCGTAAAGAGTTTGAAGGTCAGCTAACTGTTGTTACTTTTCCTATTACCCGTTTTTCTAAGAAATCGCCCGAACAAACTGGGGAAGACATTGGGGCTTATTTAAAACAACATGTTCAGGAGGTTGTTGCTTACAATATCATCAAAGGATTTCTTAACCTTTCTATTAGCGATGAATTTTGGTTCGATCAATTAAAAGCCAACTTTTTAAAACCTGATTTTGGCATTTTACCAGCAAATGGCCGTAAGGTAATGGTAGAATATTCATCGCCAAACACCAATAAACCGCTCCATTTAGGCCACGTTCGGAACAACCTTTTAGGTTATTCTGTTGCAGAAATATTGGCAGCTAACGGAAATGAAGTGATCAAAGCCAATCTGGTAAACGACAGGGGAATACATATTTGTAAATCGATGCTGGCATGGCAGAAATTTGGCAATGGCGAAACCCCCGAAAGTAGCGGCCTAAAAGGTGATCATCTGGTTGGGAAATACTATGTAATTTTTGACAAAGAATATAAAAAACAACAGGATGAGCTGAAGGCAGGAGGCCAAACCGAAGAAGAAGCCAAAAAGAATGCGCCTTTAATAAACGAAGCACAGGCTATGCTGCAAGCTTGGGAAGCGGGAGATGGTGAAGTAATGAATTTATGGGCCACCATGAATACTTGGGTTTACGCCGGTTTTGAGCAAACTTACCGTAAACTAGGTGTCGATTTTAAAAAATTCTATTACGAATCTAACACCTATTTATTAGGAAAAGATATTATTGATGAAGGATTAGCTAAAGGTGTTTTCTTCAAAAAACCGGATGGTTCCGTATGGATAGATCTTACTGCCGATGGCTTAGACGAAAAATTGGTGCTTCGTGCCGACGGCACCTCGGTTTACATTACCCAGGATCTGGGTACCGCCCAATTGAAATACAATGATTTTGGCATGGATGAGTCCATTTACGTGGTGGGCAATGAGCAAGACTACCATTTTAAGGTATTATTCCTCATTCTCGATAAACTGGGCAAAAGCTGGGCAAAAGGCCTGTATCATCTTTCTTATGGCATGGTAGACTTACCTAGCGGGAAGATGAAATCGCGAGAGGGAACCGTAGTAGATGCTGATGACTTGATTGACGAAATGATTGCAACAGCCAAACAGCGTACCGAAGAATTAGGCAAAGTAGAAGAATTTTCGGAGGAGGAAAAAGCCAATTTATATCGGATGATTGGCCTGGGTGCATTAAAATACTTCTTATTAAAGGTAGAACCGAAAAAACGCCTGCTTTTTGATCCAAATGAATCCATAGATTTTCAGGGAAATACCGGGCCATTTATACAATACACCCATGCCCGTATCTGCTCGGTACTTGCCAAGGCTACCTATACCGGCAACGAAACCTTCCATTTTCCGGGTGTTTTAACTGCTACAGAACGTGATCTGTTGGTTCTATTAAACCAATACAATTCCGTATTGCAAAATGCCGCTAAAGAACACAGCCCAGCACTGATAGCTAACTACAGCTATGAACTGGCCAAGCTCTACAATAAATTTTACCACGAAGAACCGATATTAAAATCGGAAGATCAAAATCTAAAGACCTTCCGTTTGGCTTTATCAAGTGCTACTTCGGCCGTAATTAAAAGAGCAATGGCGCTATTGGGTATTGAAGTGCCCGATAGGATGTAATGGTTATACTATTGCCCTTACTAACCTTCTGCTCACCAGCTGAAACCGCATAAAGAGTAGGGCAGAAGAAACCAATAAACCCAAAGTAAGGCCATACCATATACCATTGGCGCCTAAGTGCATAACAATACCTAAATAATAAGCTACCGGGAGGCCTACAACCCAATAAGCAATAAAACAAAAAAGTGTAGGCATATTCACATCGCCCATGCCTCTTAAAACACCCAATCCAACTACTTGTGTGCCATCAAATAATTGAAAAAATCCAGCGATAATTAATAATTGAGCCGCAATGGTCACTACCCGTACATCGGAAGTATACAGATAAGGTAAAAACGGATTAAAAAGCACGAAGAGTAGGGCAGTAAAAGCCATAAAACCCAATACAATATGGTAACTGGAAATGGCCGAAAGGCGCAATTCCTGAAAATCTTTTTTGCCGAAATTATTTCCAGTTTTAATAGCCGCTGCCGCAGATATACCACTGGCCATCATGTAGGTCATGGCCGCCATATTAATAGCCACTTGGTGGGCAGCCTGCTCTACAGCACCTAAAGTTCCCATTAAAATAGCTGCACCGCTAAAAGCACTAATTTCGAAAGTGTATTGTAAAGCAACAGGGGCACCAATTTTCAGAATTTTAGCAGAACGGACCTTATCCCAATATTTAGAACCAAATCCTTTCAAATATTCTTTAAAGTTTCTGGAACGGAATACATAAGCAGCCATTACCACTGCCATTATGGTACGATCTATTAAGGTAGCTAAACCTACACCTCGTACCCCCATGGGGCTAACACCAAACATACCCTTTACAAAAATAATTCCCAGAACAATATTTAGCACATTACCCCAGATAGAAATATACATGGCCTGTTTAGTAAAGCCTAAACCCTCGGCAAATTGCTTAAAGGTCATAAAAAACATGAGGGGGATAATAGAAAATCCCAATAAAGCTAAAAATGGCTTCGCTTCTTTAACCACTTCGGGGGTTTGCCCTAAATGATCTATCACAGACAGGGTGCCAAAATAAATGGCTAAATACAGCATAAGGCCGGTTATGGCACTAATTAACAAACTATTATACAGCAGCTTGCCACATTCTGCAAAGTTATTTTTACCATTTTCCTGCGCTATTAATGGAGTAATGCCGTACGAAATGCCAATACCAATAACCAGCACCAAAGTAAATAAGCTATTAACCAAAGAAACAGCTGCCAAAGGAATGGTTCCTGCAAAATGACCTACGATTACACTATCGGCGGTATGCACCAAGGTATGACCTAACTGAGAAATAACTACCGGAATAGCCAGTTTCAGATTGGTTTGATAATGCGGTTTATATTTAGTGTATAATTTTTTCAAAACCTGATTTAAGATGCGGTATAATATTCTTCTTTTTCGGTGGTATGCAGCCTTATAACCCCCGTTAAGACTAAATTAACCAGGATACGATTGGTATTTCTACGAGACAATTTGAGCATTTGGCTGTATTCTTTTGCTGTAATCCTTTCGTTTTCAGATAAATATTCCAATAACGCTTTTTCATTTACAGAATATTCTAAAAGCACCCCATCGCCTCTGGTTCCCCGTCTTAATACATCAACCACCACCTTACTGGCTAAAACACTTTTATCGTTTACACGGATGTAAACCCACCATTTCTTATCTTCATCTAAAGCATAGTGCGGTTTTAGGTCGCTTTCGGGTATATCTACCACCACAACCAGTTTATCATCTATGTTAACTTCTTCAAAAGCGGGCTCCAGCGCAGGTTTAATATACAAATGAGCCGCCTGGTTGATCATATATTTTTCTTCCTCTTCCGATTTTACTCCCACAATTCTCCCATCGTCGGCCACACCAATGAGTAAACGGCCACCACGATTATTAGCAAAAGAAACCATCGTTTTAGCAATTTTTTCGCAACTGGTAATCCTTTGCTTAAAATCTAAAGTAGTACTTTCACCATTAAATATTAAGTTCTTAATATTCATTATTTTATGAAATTAATAAGCTACTGTATCTACTTCTCCTTTATACAAATTTCTGACATAAACCTCGTTTTGCACCTTGGCACAGAGTTCTCCCTGCTTATTGTAAATTTCTATCGGAAACCTTTTAACAAACTTGCCAACTTCATGTAAAGTTTTTTCTGCTTCTGTAATATCAGAATCACTGATAGAAATTTTAAAATACAAATGGCTGCGGCCCGGCTTAAGGTATTGTATTTCTGCACTCTTCAGCCATACCCGGGTCTTTAATCCACGCCTTTGCAAAGCCTGATCGAACAAAATAGCATAAAAAGGATCTGAGGCCGCAAAAATAGTACCGCCGAAAATAGAATTATTGTAATTAGAATTTAAAAAGCTCTTGGCAATCTTAACCTCTACACAGCTAAAATCGTTTTCGAACTTTTTTACCCAGATCCGCTGAAAGAAGAGGGGCGGATAAAAGCGCATGATCCATTTTAGGGTATTCGCAGAAACTAACATGGTCAAAAATAGCAGAAATGGGCTGAAAAAGTGAATGCTTTACCACATATTATCCAGAATGGCTTCATAGTCCCGCTCATCCAGCCGGTATACCATTCCATTCACTTTGTTCAGCTTAAAATTTTCTAAAATTTTAGATCTCGATTCAGGTAAGATGTGTGCTTCTTTTAAACGGACCGGAGCATTAATTTTGGAGAAAAATACTTCTAATTGACTGATAAAAGCGGCAGCATCTTTGGTTTTATTGCCACTATCCAGATCAAAAACATGCTTAGCCAGATAGGCCAATTTACTTTCGGCTACCACCTGATGGTGCTTTAACCAGGCAGGGAACACGATAGACAGGCCGGCACCATGGGCAATATCAAAAAGCACACTTAGGGAGTGCTCCAGACCATGACAAGCCCAATCTCCACCATTTTTACCGGCTGTTAACGATCCATTTAAAGCATTGGTTGCCAGCCACATGATATTGGCACGATGCTCATAATTCTCCGGATCATCTTTAACCTTTAAACCATATTCAATGGCCAGCCGTATCACTGCGGCCGTATGCAAATCGGTTAAAGGCGAATCGCCAGAACCAAAAAACTGTTCTAAACAATGAGCAATCAGATCAACTACACCATATGCCGTATAATCGGCCGGAACAGTGGTTGTGAATGAAGGATCTAAGTAAGATACCTTAGGAAACATCAGGGCCGAAGTATAACCTCTTTTAGACCCATTTTCGGTGTCTTGTAAAACAGAAAAAGGATTCATTTCGGTACCTGTAGCTGCCAGGGTGAGTATACTAAAAAGAGGTAAGGCTTTTTCGGGTTTGGCCTGCTGTAAATAAAAGTCCCAAACCGAATGTTCAACATAATAGCCCAAAGCTACTGCCTTTGCCGTATCTATTACCGAACCACCGCCCAAGGCAATGATCATGTCTACCTTAAAATCTTTGGCCTGCTGTACTGCGGCGTCTGCATCCTGATAAACAGGATTAGATTTAATACCCTCGTAAGTACAATGCTCTATTCCACAAATATTTAACAAAGAAGTTAATCGGGCGTATAAACCGCTGCGTTTAACCGAATCTTTTCCAATAACGATTAATGCCCGCTTACCTACAGGAGCCAGCTCATCGCAGATATGGTCAATTACATTTTTACCGAAAATAATTTTGGTTGGATTATAACGTTCAAAATTCTCCATAATTTGTGTTTTGATTTTATTGCAATATATTCACAAATCGTGAATTGTTAAAACATGTTTAAACATCTTGCTAGTTTTGACAAAGCACTAACAAAATCAATTTTTATAAAAAAGCGTCATATTTAATTTTCAGATAAAATTTAAATACATGAATCCATCACAAACATCTAAAAACATCACGCTATTAATTATAGTAGCTGCATTAGGGTATTTTGTAGATATCTATGATCTGTTACTCTTCCTGATCGTAAAAAACAAAAGTTTAATAGATCTGGGAGTAAGTGCCGAAGCCTTAACCGACACCGGCTTAAACCTAATGAACTGGCAAATGGCCGGATTGCTGACCGGCGGCATTCTATGGGGAATTTTGGGTGATAAAAAAGGGCGCTTATACGTACTCTTTGGTTCTATATTAATGTATTCGCTGGCCAATATAGCCAATGGCTTTGTACAAGATACCTCTTGGTATGCAGCCCTGCGTTTTATAGCAGGAGTAGGACTTGCCGGCGAACTAGGTGCTGGAATAACGCTTATCAGCGAAAGCATGAGCAAAGAGAACAGGGGATACGGAACCATGATAGTGGCCAGCATTGGCTTATTTGGTGCCGTTGTAGCCTATTTCATAGGTGAAAATTTCAATTGGCGTACCGCCTATTTTGTAGGTGGTGGTTTGGGAATGTTGCTGCTGTTACTCAGAATTGGAGTGTTCGAATCGGGCATGTTTGCAAAAATCAAAGCTCAGGAAGTTAAAAAAGGTGAATTTCTAATGCTTTTCAATCATCCCGTAAGGTTTAAAAAATATATTTACAGCATACTCATTGCGGTTCCGGTTTGGTTCGTAGTGGGCATTTTAGTGGGCATAGCACCCGCTTTTGCCAAGCCTTTGGGCATAACAGAGACCCTTGAGCCCGGCCGTGGCGTAATGTTTACTTATGTTGGTATAGCCTTCGGCGATTTTCTGACCGGCACACTGAGCCAGATTTTTAAGACCCGTAAAAAGATTGTTTTCATATTTCTTACCGCAACCTATGCCGGTATTTTATTCTTTTTATTCTCTGATGGCCTTACAGCTAATGGATTTTATGCCTTATGCGTATATTTTGGTTTAGCCACAGGTTATTGGGTGGTGTTTGTAACCATGGCATCAGAGCAGTTTGGCACCAATTTAAGAGCCACGGTAACCACTACCGTACCCAATTTTGTAAGGGGTTCTTTAATTTTGGTTACCATTTTATTTACGTACTTAAGAAATCATCTGGATATTATTCAGGCAGCCATTTTGGTAGGCACTCTTACAGTGGTGCTGGCTTACTGGGCCTTATGGAACCTAGATGAAACCTATGGTAAAGACCTGGATTATTTGGAAAGCAGCGGCGAAACCGGGCTTTAAAATCACCAAATTGTCTTAATGTAAATCATTTCTTTTCAATACCAAGTAAAAGCCACAAATTTGGGCATGATTACGAAGGAGCAGATTGCAGCCGATTACCGACAGATACAGGATGAAATATGTGCCGGATTGGAACAAGCCGACGGCATAGCTAAATTTCAGGAAGAAATTTGGCTGCGTGAAGGCGGCGGCGGCGGGCGCACCCGGGTAATTCAAAACGGAAAGGTATTAGAAAAAGGTGGAGTTAATTTTTCGGCCGTAGAAGGACAACTGCCCGATGCTGTTAAAAAAGCTTTTAACGTGGAGGCAGCAGATTTTTTCGCCACGGGCGTTTCTATCGTTATTCACCCTAATCATCCTTGGGTACCTATTATTCACATGAATATCCGCTACTTCGAAATGTCTGAAGAAGTACGCTGGTTTGGCGGAGGTATAGATCTTACGCCACATTATGTAATTCCGGAAGATGCCCAGTTCTTTCACCGGTCTATGCAAAAAGTTTGCGACCAATTCCAAGCCGATTTTTATCAAAAATTTAAGGCTTGGGCCGATGATTATTTTTATATCAAACATCGGGAAGAGACCCGCGGCATTGGCGGTATTTTTTACGACCGTTTAAATCCCGCGAATGCGGGCATATCCTGGGAAGAGATATTTAACTTTTCTAAAGCCGTGGGGCGTTCATTTATTCCCACTTATACCGAGCTGATTAAGCGTAACCGGGACAAAAGTTTTACCGAACAGGAAAAAGAATGGCAATACCAGCGCAGAAGCCGTTATGCAGAGTTTAATTTAGTTTACGATGCAGGTACCAAGTTTGGCTTAGAGACCAATGGCCGCATAGAATCTATACTGATGAGCCTGCCTCCGCAAGCGAATTGGGTATATAATTTTCAGCCAAAAGCGGGCAGTGCCGAAGCGGAAACTTTATACTTCTTAAAAAAGGGCATAAACTGGGTTTAAAAGCTATTTTTGAGGCCTTTTTTCATACCCTAAAACTTTTCCACACCCCTTAGTTACAAGCATTCCTTTTGTTAACTTCGCGTTGGCTGTTTTTACAGCAATTCAGAATTTAAACCTTTAAACTAGCAGAACCTAAACGGAAGATGGCTGAAGAAACAGAAACAGATGGTTTAGACCCTAATACAGGTCGAATTATCCCGATAAATATTGAAGAGGAAATGAAATCTGCCTACATCGATTATTCGATGTCGGTAATTGTTTCCAGAGCTTTGCCCGATGTAAGAGACGGCTTAAAGCCAGTTCACCGAAGAGTGCTGTATGGCATGCTCGATCTGGGCGTAACCAGCACTAAACCTTATAAAAAATCGGCACGTATTGTCGGGGATGTATTGGGTAAGTACCACCCACATGGCGATTCGTCGGTTTACGATACCATGGTGCGTATGGCACAAGAGTGGAGTTTACGCTACCCCATGGTAGATGGCCAGGGTAACTTTGGTTCTATTGACGGTGACAGCCCTGCTGCGATGCGTTATACCGAAGCCCGCTTAAAGAAAATAGCCGAAGAAATGCTGGCCGATATCAATAAAGACACCATTGATTATCAGCTAAACTTCGATGACTCTTTGGAAGAGCCCACCGTTCTGCCCACCAAGATCCCTAATTTATTGGTAAACGGAGCTTCGGGTATTGCCGTAGGTATGGCTACCAATATGGCACCACACAACCTTACCGAAGTGGTAGGAGCCATTATTGCCTACATTGATGACCATAATATTGATGTAGCCGGCTTAATGCAATATGTAAAAGCACCCGATTTCCCAACCGGAGGTATCATTTACGGTTACGCCGGAGTTCAGGAAGCTTTTGAAACCGGTCGTGGCCGGATTGTAATGCGTGCTAAGGCCGAAATAGAAACCTATGGACACGATAGGGAGCGGATTATTGTAAACGAGATTCCATACCAGGTAAATAAAGCCAATATGATTGAGCGGACTGCCGAATTGGTGAATGAGAAAAAACTGGAAGGTATTTCTGAAATTCGTGATGAATCTGACCGCGAAGGTATGCGTATCGTTTACGAAATTAAACGAGATGCCAATGCCTCAATTGTATTAAACAATTTATATAAGTACACTGCACTACAAACTTCATTTTCAGTAAACAATATCGCTTTGGTAAAAGGCCGACCGATGTTATTGAATCTGAAAGATATGATCAAATATTTTGTGGAACACCGCCACGAAGTAGTAGTACGCCGTACGAAATTCGAATTAGCCGAAGCCGAGAAACGTGCCCATATTTTAGAGGGTTTATTAATTGCCTTAGATCATTTAGATGAGGTAATTAAATTGATACGCAGTTCGGATACTCCTGAAGATGCCCGTAGCGGGTTAATGGAAAAATTCGGCTTATCTGATATTCAGGCCCGAGCTATTCTGGATATGACGCTTCGTCGTTTAACCGGACTGGAACGTGATAAAATTAAGGAAGAATATGCCGAATTAATGAAAACCATCGAACACTTGAAAGCTATTTTAGCTGATGAGGGTTTACGTATGCAGATCATTAAGGACGAGTTAGTGGAAGTTCGCGAAAAATATGGCGATGAACGTAGATCAGTAATTGTTCATTCTGCAGAAGATATGCGAATGGAAGACTTCATTGCGGATGAAGAGGTGGTGATCACCATATCGCATGAAGGCTATATTAAACGTACGCCTTTAACTGAATATCGCCGCCAAGGCAGGGGAGGAAAGGGTTCTATGGGTTCTCAATCTCGTGATGAAGACTTTATAGAGCACATCATTACAGCTTCGGCACACAATTACATGTTATTCTTTACCGAAGCCGGACGCTGTTTCTGGTTAAGGGCATTCGAAATTCCGGAAGGAACCCGTACTTCTAAAGGAAGGGCAATCCAGAATATCATCAATATTCCTAAAGAAGAAAAGATAAAGGCCTTTATTAAGGTTATTAACCTGAAAGACCAGGATTACCTGGAAAATAACTTTATTATTATGTGTACCAAGAAAGGTACCATTAAGAAAACTTCTTTAGAAGCTTATTCCAGACCACGTGCTAATGGTATCAATGCCATAAATATTAATGATGGCGACCAGTTGTTAGAAGCTTGCTTAACTAATGGTTCGAGCGAAATTCTGATGGCGCTGCGTTCAGGAAGAGCTATTCGCTTTAACGAATCTACCGTTCGCCCAATGGGACGTACCGCAACCGGGGTTCGGGGTATAACTTTGGCGGGTCCAAAAGATGAGGTAATTGGCATGATTAGTGTTAATGATCCGGAAGTTACTGTTTTGGTGGTCTCTGAAAAAGGCTACGGAAAACGTACTGATATTGAAGATTACCGGGTAACTAATCGTGGTGGAAAAGGAGTGAAGACCATTAATGTAACCGATAAAACCGGCGAATTGGTGGCCATTAAGGATGTTACGGATCAGGATGACCTGATGATCATCAATAAATCGGGAATTGTGATCAGAATTGGTGTGAGCGATCTCCGCGTAATGGGACGTGCTACCCAGGGGGTACGTTTAATTACCTTTAAAGGAGAAGATGAAATTGCATCGATCACTAAAGTACAGCATGAAGATGAAACAGAAGATATGGAAAACCCAGATTCTTCCGTTAATTTAAACGAAGGGGAGGACGAAACTCCAACTTCAGAAACGAATGAATAATTAAACAATTAGAAACCAATAAAAACCATGAAAATTAAATCTATTCTAATGGCTTTCGCAATGGTAGCTGCTCAATTAGTTGCATTTGCACAAAAAGGAGAGCTAAACAGTGCTAAAGCTGCATACGATAAGTATAATCAGCTTAAGCAGGCAGGCTCGCTTACTTTGGCTATGCCAAGCTTAAACTCGGCAAAAACTTCTATTGAAAAAGCCAGCGTTAACGAAAAAACCAAGGCCGATCCGGCTGTTTGGGCTTACAAAGCTTTAGTTTATGCCAATATCGCCTTAAACGATTCGGTTTCGGTAAGTTCTGAAGCAAGTTTAGCAGAATCTAAGTCAGCCTTTAAAACCTTTGCTGAACTAGATCAATCTGGTGCCAATAAGGCCTTAGCAGATGAAGCTAATGGTTTATATGCACAGTATGAATTAAATAAAGGGGTAAAGGCTTATCAAACACAAAAATATGCCGATGCTTATGCTTCTTTTAACAATTCATTAAATTATAAACCAGGCGATACCACTTTAACTTATTACGCAGGCTTATCGGCTATTAATGCTCAAAATTATCCAGCTGCAATTAGCAAATATGCCGAATTGCTTAAAACTAATTTTTCAGCCAATAAGTCTATTGCATTAGATCTTTCCCGTATCTATGCCATTCAGAAAGATACCACACAGGCTATTGCAGTAGCTGCACAAAATGCTGCTAAATTTAACGATGCTGCATTAGCAACCCAGGAAATTGAATTAAGTTTAATGAGTGGAAGAGGAAATCAGATTATCTCAAAAATTAGCCAGCAGGCTGCTAATGATCCAAAAAATAAAGTAAATCAGTTCTATTTGGGTATTGCTTATGCTGCAGGAAAAGATTACAAAAAATCTGAAGAAGCTTATAAAAAGGCGCTTGAAATTGATCCCAAATATGGAGATGCTTTATTAAACTTATCAAGCACCATATTAAACAAGGGTATTGATTTGTATAATGCAGCTAATAAACTTCCTGCGTCTAAACAAAAAGAATACGAAATAGCTATTAAACAGGCAAATGCCGAATTTGAAAGAGCATTACCATATTTACAGCAGGCGGTAGAAACTTCACCGAAATCTGTAAATGCCTGGGAGAATTTAAAAACCTATTATATTGTTAAACGCAATCAGGCTAAAGTAGATGAAATTAACAAGACAATTAAAGGTCTTTAATTATCTAAAATTATAAATAGATTAAGAACCCCCGGTCTGAATAGGTCGGGGGTTTCTTTTTTTAAGAATATAATCATAAATATGATTCATACCTATTTAACATAATAATAATTATATAACAAATATGGTTGATTCACCAATCAACCAATTGTTTTAATATGGTTGAACTGAGGGGCTTTTCCAAATAATCTTTAACATGTACATTAGACTGTGCTTTAACGCGGTCTGAATCGTATATGGAAGACGAAACCAAGTAGATAGTAAATTGCTCATGAATCGTGTTGCTCATTTTAGAAAATTCATCGAGAAAATCCCAGCCATTAATCTCCGGCATATTAATATCAAGAAATAATATAGTTGGATGCATTTCTCGCTTATCTCGATATTCAGATAATATATAATTTAATCCCTCTTTAGGATATTGGAAACAATGAATATCTGCATCTGTAAAAACCTTAGATATAGTATAATTACAAAGCGTATTATTTAAAATATCATCATCTACCACTAAAAATCTATTTTTCATCTTATTTTAAGCTTTATTCACATTCATTGATCAGTGTTTAATTCAAGCGATTGAGATCGAACTCTAATAAAAATTCGGTACCTACATTTACCTGACTTTTAATATCAATTTTACCACCCAGTATTTCTACCTGGGTTTTAACCATAAACAAACCCATGCCTTTACCTTCCACTTTACTATGAAATTTTTTGTATAAGCGGAAAACCTGATCTTGATGTCGGTTAAGATCAATTCCAGAGCCATTATCTTTAAAACTCAACAGTAGCTTATCCGCTTTAATTCTACTTTTGATCTCGATTTTTAGAGGCACATTAGCCTGCCGGTACTTCATGCTATTGCTAATCAGGTTGTAAAAAACTGAATACATATAGCTTTTCAGGGTTTTAACTTCATTAATGGCCATAAAATCGGTAATGATCTCCGGTTTTTCTTTTTGTACCATCATTTGAATACTTTTTAAAATATCATCAACCAGTTTAGAGAATTCAACTAATTCTCTATTCTCATTTAGTTCCCGTTTAATCTGTAATACCTGATTCAAATCGTTCACTACCTCGTCTAGCTTGCCTACAGAGGCCAAAATGGCATCCATAAATTCCAGTTTCTGCTGCTCAGTGATCTCATCGTTTTTCAATATCTCGGCAAAGCCGATGATGTTAGCTACCGGTAAACGCAGATTATGAGACACGATAAAGGCAAATTGCTCTAGGTATTTATTAGATCTTTCTAATTCCCTGATGTTTTGCGCATATTCTTCTTCCGTTTTTTTTCGCTGCGTAATATCGGCCCTTATGGCTACATATTGATAAGGTTTACCCCCTTCGTTCAAAAACGGAACAATGGTGGTGTCAACCCAGTAAATACTTCCGTCTTTGGCTTTATTTTTCAGTTCGCCACGCCAAATCTGGCCATGTGCAATGGTTTGCCATAATCTGCGAATAAATTCTTTTGGATGATGTCCGGAATTGATAATACGATGATCCTGACCTATTAATTCCTCTTTGCTGTATTTAGATATAGTGCAGAAATTATTATTGGCATGTTTAATGATGCCTTTCTGATCAGTTATGGCTACAATAGATGATTCATCAAGCGCATATTTATAATCAGAGATCTCCTTGATCATCCGTTGTAAATTCTCTTCCGATTTCTTACGCTGGCTAATATCTTTAAAGTTGTAAACTATTCCATTTACATGCTCATTTGTTAATAAATTACTTATTAAACCTTCCAGGTGGATAAAATCGCCTCCTTTTCGCTGGGTTCTGAAGGTCGAAAAAATAGGTTCTCCCGGGTTTTCTAACACTTTATTAATGGTATGAATAAAGCTCTCCCGATCATCTGGATGTATATTTTCTATTGCCTGACGGCCTAATATTTCTACGGCCGACCATCCGCTTATGCGTTCGGCCGATGGACTGAGATATATCCAGTTCGATTCTTTATCAGTTAATGCTATGGCATCTTCACTATTTTCTATTAATGCATGATAAAATGCGCTCCCCCAACGTTTGTTTTTTATCATGTATATAATAATTGAAATTTATTTAATCTAAAATAATAAATTTTAAATCAATTATTAAAAAATTGTTTCTAAGTGACAGTAAAATGAAAATAAAAAAATGGTTATTGGGAAATAAAAAAGCCGAGATCACATAGCTAATACAACTATTTTTTTTGTGCTCGTTGCTGAAGAATCTCTTCAATAGCACTAAAAGAAACATTTTTAGCTTTCAGCAAAATTAAATAGTGATATAACAGATCTGCAGCTTCATTTTTAAACAAATCTATATCGTTATCTTTTGCTTCAATTACCAATTCTACAGCCTCCTCACCCACTTTTTGTGCAACCTTGTTGATTCCTTTTCTAAAAAGCTGATTGGTATACGATCTGCTCTCATTCTCATCAATCCGCTTACTGATGGTGTCTTCTAATTGATAGACAAAACCTTTGGCACTTTCTTCTTTAAAACAAGAGGTAGAACCGGTATGGCAGGTTGGCCCTTGAGCTTCGGCCTTAACAAGCAGCGTATCCTGGTCGCAATCTAAAAACAGTTCTTTTAACACCAAATAATTACCAGAGGTTTCCCCTTTTGTCCATAAGCGATTTTTGCTTCGGCTAAAAAAGGTAACTAAACCTTCTTTTTTAGTCTTTTCAAGTGCTTCTTCATTCATATAACCCAGCATTAAAACTTGTGCGCTGAGGTAATCCTGAACAATTACCGGCACCAAGCCGCCGTCTTTTTTAAAATCTATATTCATCTGATGGGAATTTGTGCTGTTTTTAAATATGTTTTTAATTCGGGGATGGGTATTTCTCCAAAATGGAAAATACTGGCGGCCAGGGCTCCACTGGCCGGTGTTCTTTCAAATACTTCTTTAAAATGAGCTTTAGTACCTGCCCCGCCCGATGCAATTACCGGAATATTTACCGCCCGGCTAATCATTTCAGTAAGAACCAGGGCAAAACCTGCTTTAGTACCGTCGTTATTCATGGAGGTGAGCAAAATTTCTCCGGCACCCAGGCGTTCTGCTTCTATGGCCCAATCTAAGGTCTTTAGATTGGTTGGCACTTTACCTCCATTTACATAAACCATCCATTCGTTGTTAACCAGTTTAGTATCTATGGCCAAAACCACACACTGACTGCCAAACACTTGGGCAATCTCACTAATCAATTCGGGGCGTTTTACTGCCGATGAATTGATACTTACCTTATCGGCACCGCATTTAATTAATACAGATACATCTTCTATAGAGTTAATCCCCCCTCCTACGGTAAATGGGATATTAATTTCGGCAGCAATTTTTTCCACCAATTCGGCAAAGGTCTTACGTTTTTCTAAAGTAGCCGTGATATCCAGAAATACCAGCTCATCAGCCCCTTCGGCCACATATTTTTTGGCCAATGCTATGGGGTCGCCGGCATCACGTATATCCACAAAGTTGATTCCCTTTACCGTTCGCCCATCTTTAATATCCAGACAGGGTATAATTCTTTTCTTTAGCATAGCTCACTTAATTCTTTAAGGCTGATTTTATTTTCATAGATGGCCTTACCTACAATGGCTCCTTCGCAGCCGGTTTCTTTTAATAATTGGAGGTCGTTCAGGTTAGATACCCCGCCGCTGGCAATTAGATTAATGCCAGTTTGTTGTATGATTTCCCGGTAAAGTTCAATTGCCGGCCCGGCAAGCATGCCATCTTTGGCAATGTCTGTGCAAATAACCGATTGGATACCTTTTTCCTGATAATTCTGAATAAAGTCCAGCACATCCAGATCTGATGCTGCTAACCAGCCATGTGTGGCTATTTTCCGGTTATTACAATCGGCACCTAAAATAATTCGGTCGGGTCCGTAAATATTAAGGCACTCCATAAATAATTCAGGGTCAGCAATGGCTAAACTTCCTAAAGTAATTTGTGAAGCACCATTATCAAAAGCCACCTGGATATCTTCTCTGCTTTTTAAGCCGCCGCCAAAATCTACCTTTAAACTAGTTTTGGAGGCAATTTCGTTTAAAACATGTTGGTTTACAACGTGTTTAGATTTGGCTCCATCCAAGTCTACCAGGTGCAGGTATTTTATGCCATAATCCTCAAAAGATTTAGCCATATCCAAAGGATTTTCGGCATATACCTTTTCGGTGGCATAATCTCCTTTGCTCAGGCGGACACATTTACCATTAATAATGTCTATAGCGGGAATTATTCTCATAATGCTAAAAAGTTACGCAGTATTTTTTCGCCTGTACTTTCCGATTTCTCGGGATGAAACTGGGTACCGTAGAAATTGACTTTCTGCATGCCGGCACTAAATGGTAGAATATAATCGCAAATGGCAGCGGTATCAGCACATATTTCGGCATAATAACTGTGCACAAAGTAGAAATTATCATCTAAGCTTAATCCCTTAAACAAATCGCCGCTGCTTTGGCTCAGGTTATTCCAGCCCATGTGTGGCACTAGCGCCAAAGCAGGAAATTTCTTAACCTCGGCATCAAAAATACCTAAACAGGTGGTGTCGCCTTCGGCAGAGTGTGTACACATTAACTGCTGGCCCAGGCAAATACCTAAAACCGGTTGTTTTAAGGACTTTATTAATTGATCTAATCCTCTTTCCTTTAAATATTTCATTGCCGAAGCAGCTTCGCCCACGCCCGGAAAAATAACTTTTTCTGCCGCCCTGATCTGTTCTTCGTTTTGGGTAACCAGGCTATCACAACCTAAGCGGCGAAGGGCATTTTCTACCGATCTGATATTGCCGGCATTATATTCAATTATCGCAATCATAAGGTTCCTTTGGTACTGGGTATGGCAAAATCGTTGGTTTTATTTACCGCCATCTTAATAGCTTTGGCAAAAGCCTTAAATATCGATTCTATTTTATGATGCTCATTGGTGCCTTCGGCCTTAATGTTCAGGTTGCATCGGGCCTGATCGGAGAAAGATTTAAAGAAATGCATAAACATTTCGGTAGGCATTTCGCCCACTTTTTCGCGGGTAAATTCGGCCTCCCAAACCAGCCAGGGCCTTCCGCCAAAATCAATGGCAACTTGCGCCAAACAATCGTCCATAGGCAGCAAAAAACCGTAGCGTTCTATGCCTTTTTTGCTTCCGAGCGCTTTTAAAAAGGCATCTCCAAGAGTTATGGCTACATCTTCAATGGTGTGGTGTTCGTCTATGTGCAAATCGCCCTTTACGCTTACTTTCAGATCTAGTTGGCCATGTCTGGCTATTTGTTCCAGCATGTGGTCAAAAAAGCCCAGACCGGTATTCAGTTCACTTTGCCCGGTACCATCCAGATTAACTTCCACCAAAATGTCGGTTTCTTTGGTAGTACGCTGTACGGCTGCCTTGCGGGGCTGCGATTTAAGGTATTGGTAAATGGCTGCCCAGCTATCGGTAGCTAATTCGGCATCGCCCGAAGGGGTATTATTTAAATAAATGGCTTTGGCACCCAGATTTTTTGCCAGCTCAATATCGGTAGCACGGTCGCCAATTACAAAAGATTCGGCCAGGTTATAATTTCCATTTAAATAGGCACCCAGCATGCCGGTTCGCGGTTTTCTGTTGGGTGAGTTCTCGTGAGGGAAAGACCGGTCAATTAAGATTTTTTTAAACTCCACACCTTCATTTTTAAAGGCTTTCAATATCTTTTCCTGTGCAGGCCAAAAAGTATCTTCGGGAAAAGCCTCGGTTCCTAAACCATCCTGATTGCTCACCATTATCAATTCATAATCGAGTTCTTTGGCAATACGCGACAGGTTTTGGAATACTCCGGGATAAAATTCGAGTTTTTCCAGGCTATCCAATTGCATATCGATGGGCGGTTCGATGACCAAGGTGCCATCACGATCTATAAATAATACTTTTTTCATAATGATATTTCTTTTAATGCAGCTATTAACTGCCTGTTTTCTTCGGGGGTACCAATGCTTATACGGATGGCATTGGCTACTTCACGGCTTCGGTTACGTGTAATAACTTTTTTAAGGAGCAATTGCTGATAAATAAAATCGGCATTGGCGGTTTCTACCAGCAGGAAATTACTATCGGATGGATAGATTTTGGAGATGATTGGCAAAGTGGATAATTGCTCCATCAACCAGTCTCTTTGTGCTAAAATCATGATTTTTTGCTCAATAAATGCCCGCTGATTGGACAGGGATTCTAAGGCAACCTGCTGGTTAATGAGACTGATATTATAGGGCGGTTTTACTTTATTAAGCAAGGCCAGCATATCGGTATTGGCATAGGCTACCCCTATTCTCAAAGAAGCCAGGCCCCAGGCCTTACTTAATGTTTGTAAAACGATGAGATTGGGGTATTGATGAATTTTAGGAATAAAAGATTCTTTACTACTAAAATCTGCATAAGCTTCATCTATTACCACTATTCCATTAAAATTATCGAGAATGTTGGTCAGGTTATTCAGGTTGTTGCCGGTTGGGTTGTTTGGCGAACAAACAAAGATTAGTTTTAGATCGGGGTCTGATAAATGAGGCTTAAGGCTATCAAAATCGATCTGAAAATCGGGCTTTAGCGATAGTTTAATAAAATTAACATCGTTTATTGCTGCCGAAACTTCGTACATGCCATAGCTGGGCGAAAAAGTAAGGGCCTTATCTTTTCCCGGATTACAGAATATCCGGAATAGCAGGTCGATGATCTCATCGCTTCCATTCCCAATAAATATATTTTCAGCTGCAACAGATTTAATTTCAGACAATTTTTTCTTCAGTTCTTGCTGATAAGGATCCGGATAGCGGTTTAAGCTGCCAAAAGGATTCTCATTGGCATCGAGAAATACACCTTCTTTCCCCGAAAATTCATCACGGGCGCTGGCATAAGGTTTTAATTCCAGTATGTTTTTACGAACCAGTTGTTGTAAGTCGAACATATTAAATGGCTTTAAGTCTAATGTTTACGGCATTTTGGTGTGCCATTAATTGCTCTGCTTCGGCCATTAAGGAAATGGCCGGGCCAAGGTTTTGTATTCCTTCCTGGCTGATCTCCTGAAAAGTGATCTTTTTGATAAAGCTATCTAAAGAAACACCGCTGTAATTTCGGGCATAGCCATTGGTTGGTAAAGTATGATTAGTTCCGCTGGCATAATCGCCAGCACTTTCGCAGCTATAATTGCCCAGAAAAACAGAACCGGCATTGCTTACCTCAGCGATCAACGCTCGGGCCTTTTCGGTAGCCAGTATTAAGTGTTCTGGTGCATATAAATTACTGAAAGCCAATGCATCCGATAGATTATTAAACAATATGGCTTTACTATTTTCCAAAGCCTGTTTAATGATCTCGAACCGGGGCAATACCGCCGCCTGGTGGGCTAATTCCGCCAAGGTTTGGTCGATGATACTTTCATTATCGGCCAGTAAAATAACCTGACTGTCTGCCCCATGTTCTGCCTGCGAAAGCAGATCGGCAGCCACAAAAGCCGGATTTGCAGTCTTATCGGCAATAATAAGCACTTCACTTGGACCGGCAGGCATATCAATGGCCAAACCTAAAGCTTGTGCTTTTTGTTTAGCAGCCGTTACGTACTGGTTACCCGGGCCAAATATTTTATCTACCAGAGGAATACTTTGTGTACCCAAACTTAATGCGGCAATGGCCTGAATTCCCCCAACAGCAAAAATTTTGCTAATTCCAACCAGCTGGGCAGTATATAAAATTACCGGATTGATGTCTCCCAGGCTATCGGGCGGCGTACAAAGAATAATTTCTTTACAACCGGCTAGTTTCGCAGGAATTCCGAGCATTAAAACCGTTGAAAATAAAGGAGCACTCCCTCCCGGGATATAAATACCTACTTTTTCAATTGGGCGACTTTCCCGCCAGCAATTTACGCCGGGTGTGGTTGCTATAATCTTAATTCCTTCTTTTTGTGCGATATGGAATTGAGTTATATTGTTTTTTGCTATTGCGATGGCTTGTTTTAGCTCGGTAGAGACTTTTTCTGAAGCCATTTTAATGACCTCTTCACCTACAGCAAGGGTATTTAATGCTACACGATCGAATTTTAAAGTAAATTCTTTCAATGCTTCATCGCCTTTAAGGCCTACGGCATCAAAAACCTGGTTAACGGTTTCGCCAACAGCTAAAGGGTCTGTTTTAGGCCTTTGGGCTAATTCAGGCCAGGTTTTCCTATCGGGATTTAAAATCTTTTTCATCAGCATAGCTTACTTATAACACCATTTTTTCAATAGGAATAACTAAAATGCCTTGTGCACCCAGCAGCTGCAATTGATCTATAATATCCCAAAATTCATCTTCCTTTACCACCGAGTGTACACTGCTCCAACCTTGCTCGGCAAGCGGCAATACGGTTGGGCTTTTCATACCCGGTAATATCTTGATGATCTGCTCAACAGAATTATTAGGAGCATTCAGCAAAATATATTTGTTTTCTGAGGCATTTCGTACTGCTTGTATACGGAATAATAATTTTTCGAGCAGTTCTTGCTTATCAGCACTTAGCTGAGGTGAAGCGATCAGGGCCGCCTCACTCCTTACAATAACCTCAACTTCTTTTAATCCATTTATTAATAAAGTACTGCCGGTACTCACAATGTCGAAAATAGCATTGGCCAGACCAATACCCGGAGCAATTTCTACACTGCCGCCAATTTCTTCTATTTCGGCAGTAATATTATTTTCTTGTAAGAATTTGCTGAGTATTTTAGGATAACTGGTGGCTATTTTCTTATTGTTGAAATAGCTGATGTCTGAATAGTTTTCGTCTTTAGGAATAGCCAAAGACATGCGGCAATTGGCAAAACCCAGTTTTTTAATGGTTTCTACAGCTTTTTCTTTCTCCCAAACTTCATTTTCGCCCAAAATACCAATATCGGCTACACCTTGCTCTACATACTGAGGAATATCATCATCTCTAAGAAACAAAACTTCTAAGGGGAAATTACTGGCTGCCGTTTTTAGCTTACGGTCGCCATTAGAAAGCTTAATACCACATTCTTTTAGTAATTCTAGCGATTTTTCGCTCAGTCTTCCACTCTTTTGAATGGCAATTTTTAGTTTATTCATTTGTTGTTGTTGTGGACTGGGTAAACTTAGCGGAGCCTTAGAAATAAAAAAACCCGCCTGGTTTGCTCAGACGGGTTTTGGAATATGTTAATTATTACACAAATCAATTCCTGCTCGCCTGAAGGCCAGTATGCAGATGATGATGATGTAATTGAATAAAGTTCATTTTCTTTTGTTGTAACAAATATATTAAAAAAATCAGAAAAAGGAAATTGTATTGGAAATTGATGCCGGATGTAAGTATCAAAGCCCTAGCCAGACCTGCTCAGTCGTATATTTCTGAAATTAGAATAAGAACGAAACCCAGAATGGGGCTCATTAATAAGGAGATAAATAAACTGCGGGTAAACCCAGTTTTACTCTTTCTAAGTAATAAGGAAAGCAGAAACGAAAGCAATATCCAAAAGAAAATAAGCATTCTGTTTTTGTGTTTAATTATACATTAAACGCAGAAGCCTGAAATTTATTATAAACAGGATTTAAAAAGTAATAACCCCCTTATTTTCCGATGCAGAAAGTAATATCAATTAGTAATCAACATGTTGCAACACCTAGGTACAAATAGGGTACAGACATGATTAACTTAAATTCCAATTCAATGAGACTAAGAATTAATTTCGGGTCTCAATTACTTCTATTTTAGACTTTAGTGGGGTTTCTAAAGTTGTTAAATTTAGTATTGGTAATATTATTGGCTTAATGTTCGCTTGAAATGTTAAAGTACTTACAAAAGCTCTTAGATAAGGAAATATTATAGCTAAAGAATTTCTGTAAAAATAAGGGGGAATAGAATCAAGAGACAAAACTTCACTATCAAACAGAAAAGAAGATTCCAAAGCTACGCTCATCATTTCTTCCTTTACCATCTCATTATTATTTTCAATGGTTGCTGTAAATTGGAGGTAAAGGATGAATCTTCTATCGTCAGGAAAATACTTACCTGAAGGGGCGAATCCTAAATTGATTGCATTAACTTCACCTTGTACGGGTTCTGTAAAAGAAAATTTAGATATTTTATACCCTTCAAAATCAAAAACAGCTTTTTTTGCTTCTTTCATTTAACAAGTTTAATAAAAAAAAAGACCCCGAAAAATTCGAGGTCAAGTTTTTTGCTATTAATAATTCTCCCTCAGGAATAATTGGAGGTCGATAGTATGGATTATTTACAGTAGCAGAGTATTCTAAATACTCAGAAGCATTTATACCAGACGGAAATTGTTTTTCAATTTCCTGCCACTCACTTTTTATTTCTGCAAAGGGAGTAGAATTAAAGTATTGTTTTAACTGGTCTAGCATAATATCACTTTGGTCTTAAGCGAATGTTTCTAAATATTCAACAGGATAAATTACCATAAAGTTTTGTAAAGATAAAGACTTTTTTGTGAGCAAGCAAAATTGTATTGGTGGGCACAAATCTAAATATCTTATTTTATCATCTTTAACGAAAGGTATAGTCTCTGAAAATT
>JBJTNQ010000019.1:0-4154 GCA_046074105.1 Sphingobacteriaceae bacterium
AAACAAACAACATGATGAACTCACTAAAATCGATCGACATTATTGTCTTTCTCATCTATTTTGCCATAGTGGCATCCTATGGCTACTGGATCTACCGTAAAAAGAAACAGGCATCTATTTCTGCTTCGCATGATTATTTCCTGGCAGAAGGTTCACTTACCTGGTGGGCTATTGGCGCCTCTTTAATTGCCTCTAACATTTCTGCCGAACAGTTTATAGGTATGAGCGGCAATGGCTATTTTGTAGGTATTGCGGTTGCGGCTTACGAATGGATAGCGGCATTAGCACTCATCATCATTGCTGTATGGTTTATGCCGGTATATCTTAAAAATAAGATTTATACCATGCCGCAGTTCTTAAAAACAAGGTATAACGAAAGCGTATCGCTAATAATGGCTATTTTCTGGCTATTCTTATACGTATTCGTAAACCTTACCTCCATTCTATACCTCGGTGCTATTGCCATTAGCGGTTTAATTGGCCCCGAATACCTACATACCGTAATGATTGCCCTGGCCGTATTTGCCCTAATCATTACCCTTGGCGGGATGAAGGTGATCGGTTATACCGATGTAATTCAGGTAGCCGTGCTTATTATTGGAGGTTTTGCAACCATCTATTTCGCCTTAACCATTGTTGGCGAGAAATTTGGCTTAGGCCGCGATGCCATAGCAGGATTTAAAACCCTGATGGAGCAAGCGCCAGATCACTTCCACATGATCTTAGATAAACCAACTGCCAGTTCATCGCAAGAAGACATCAATAAATACCTCATTCTTCCGGGCATTGCCATGTATTTTGCCGGTCAATGGATCGTAAACCTAAACTATTGGGGCTGCAACCAGTACATTACCCAGCGTGCTTTGGGTGCCGATCTGCAAACCGCACGTAAAGGAATTTTATTTGCGGGTTTCTTAAAACTCTTAATGCCAATTATTGTGATGCTGCCAGGTATTGCCGCTTATGTATTACACAAAAATGGTCACCTAGAAGGTTTACGCGGCATGGACGATGCTTACTCTGCTATTCTTGGTTTCTTGCCTGCAGGATTAAAAGGATTAGCCATTGCAGCCTTAACCGCTGCAATTGTAGCTTCGCTGGCAGGTAAACTCAATAGTATTGGCACCATCTTTACTTTAGATATTTATCTGAAATACTTCAAAATGAAATCTCCTGAACAGATGGAAGCTGCTTCAGAAGCAGAAAAAGGATCTAATGAAAAGAACATGGTATGGGTAGGCCGCGTAGTAGCAATGGTATCTATTGCCTTAGCGGTAATGTTCGAGTGGCAAGACCTCCTAGGTATTGGTGGCGAGGGTGGTTTCACCTTCATCCAGAAATATACCGGCTTTATCAGTCCGGGTGTATTTGCCATGTTTATTCTGGGTATGTTTTGGAAACGCACCACCGGATCGGCAGCTGTAGCAGGTTTAATTACCGGTTTTGCACTGGCTATCTTCTTCAATAGCTTTGCAGTAAATCTACTGGGTCACGAAACCATCCTTTATACTGCCTATAAAAACAGTAATGGTGTTTATGAAATCCCTTTCTTAATCAATATGGGGTGGGCATTCTTCTTCACCATGGTAGTAATGATCGGATTTAGCCTTGCCGGACCTAAAGTAAATCCGAAAGCATTTGCATTAGACAAAGAAATGTTCAAGGTAAGTCCATCTATCTTAACCATGATCGTAATTACTATTATGATCTTATTGGCACTGTACGTGAAGTTCTGGTAAACAGAAAATACCTATAACAAAAAAGCACCTGCCAATTGGCAGGTGCTTTTTTGTTATAGGTATAAATTACTTAGCGGCTCTGCTTCAAAGCTAGCTCAACAGCCTGATAAGCATTAATGATACCACCGCTTAAACAGATATCTTTAAAGTCCAGTCTGGCATTTGAAGCATCCTTCTTAACTTTCACTTTTTGATCAACCTTCACTACAGATTTCAAAATAATGTCTTTTACCTCCTTGGCAGAAAGTTTAGGGAAATAAGCACGTAATAAGGCTGCTAAACCAGAAACAACGGGTGCAGCCATACTGGTACCATCATTATCTTTATATTTTGATTGGGGGATAGTAGAATTAATCTTTACACCGGGAGCAAAAACATCTACGTTCTTTTTTCCATAATTAGAGAAACTTGCAGCCAACGATTCATCTTTTTCCCAGCCTGAGGCACCCACTTCTATCCAATTAATAGCCATACCCGTATTTAAGCCGGTACTATCAGTATAAAATCGGGTAGGGTAGTTCTTTGCTATATCGGTATCTTTTCCATCGTTACCGGCAGCATGCACAAGCAATACATCTCTAGACTGGGCATAACGAACCGCATCATCAACAACAGATTTATCCCAAGCGTATGATTTACCAAAACTCATATTGATGACTTTGGCACCATTATCAGTTGCATAGCGAATAGCATTAGCCACATCTTTATCACGTTCATCACCATCAGGTACTACTCTTATCGGCATAATCTGTACATGATCTGCAACTCCTTTAATGCCTAATCCATTATCCCGCACAGCGCCGATAATACCGGCAACATGAGTTCCATGCTCCGCATCCGGGCCAATTACATCATTATTACCATAATATTTATCTTTACTATCCTCATAACGATCTCCAACCATGCTCCTTGGATCAAAATCCATATTTAAATGGTAATTAACCTTAGTGTTATAATATTTAAAGGCCTCTTCAAGCTCCTCATGAATCTTGTCGAACTCAGGTTTGTCTTTTAGTTCAGATTTTACAATCTTAATTACCTGAGCCTCCATTTCATCGGCAGGCTTATAGTCTTCAAAATCATTAAGGGTGGGAGAATTTTTACCCATATTGGCTAAAATATCCTTCAACGTTTTGCGTATAAAACTAATACTATTTAATGCCGATTTAGCTTCTTCCAATTGCGCTACATAATCTGTAATTAATTGCTGATAAAGTTCAAATTCTTTCCGCTCATTCGGACTAAATGGGGTAGAATTCAATGCGGAGCCATATTTAGGCTCCAGTTTTCTAATCAACCTTACCAGCTCCATGTTATCAAACTGAACATTCCCTTTTACAGAACCTATAAAATTCCAGCCATGTATATCATCTACGTAACCATTACCATCATCATCCTTGGCATTACCCGGAATTTCTTTAACATTGGTCCAGATTACACGCTTCAGATCCTCATGTTCAATATCGGTTCCACCATCAATAACTGCAACTACAACAGTTTGTGCTTGTCTTTTCTGTAACAAAGGATAAGATTTTTCAGTACTTATACCCAAAACGCCATCTGCACTCCAGTCTAAATTCTGCCAATTCACTTTAGGCTCATCTTTATTCTGAGCAAATCCTGTAAATGGAGAGCATAAAAAAGAAAGCAGTATAATTCTTAATATCATTTTCATAATAGAAGTTAATTAGTATTTAAACGCTAAAAATATAAAGCAATTATACGCTTAAAGAATAAAACTGCGAGGACATAAAACAAAAAAAGCCTTCCACTTTCGTGAAAGGCTTTGAGTAAAAAAGGGCACCGACCTACTCTCCCACCTGTTACGGCAGTACCATTGGCTCTGGCGGGCTTAACTTCTCTGTTCGGAATGGGAAGAGGTGGACACCGCCGATATAGGCACCTGAAGATCTTTAGTTTGGAGTCCAGAGTCGCTAGTTTGGAGTCTTACAACTTTTAACTTACAACCTGCAACTTGCAAACCTTGACAGGTATTGAAAAAAACAATTGAATTAGAGAAAACAACAGGTCTATCTGCTTGAGAAAGCTTCGGGTAATTAGTACTACTTGGCTATGACATTACTGCCTTTACACCTATAGCCTATCAACGTGGTCATCTTCCACAACCCTCAATGGAAATCTCATCTCGTGGCTAGTTTCGCACTTAGATGCTTTCAGCGCTTATCTATTCCGAACGTAGCTACTCTGCAGTACACCTGGCGGCATAACAGATTCACTAGCGGTTCGTCCAACCCGGTCCTCTCGTACTAAGGTCAGCCCCACTCAAATTTCCTACGCCCACAACAGATAGGGACCGAACTGTCTCGCGACGTTCTGAACCCAGCTCGCGTGCCACTTTAATCGGCGAACAGCCGAACCCTTGGGACCTTCTCCAGCCCCAGGATGTGACGAGCC
>JBJTNQ010000020.1:0-6307 GCA_046074105.1 Sphingobacteriaceae bacterium
ATCCTCCTCATTGGTTACAATTATGCCCCCGAACTGACCGGAATAGGGAAGTATAGCGGGGAGATGGGTGCTTACCTGGCTCAGCAGGGTTATGAGGTGCAGGTAATCACCGGGTTTCCGTATTACCCGGACTGGAAAGTATCACCGGCTTATCGAAACGGCTGGTACCATAAGGAAAATATGGCCGGAGCCAAAGTTTGGCGTTGCCCTTTGTATGTGCCCGCCCGCCCCAGCGGATTTAAACGCATACTGCAGGAGCTATCTTTTTTTATCAGTTCTTTTTTTGCCCTAAACGTATTGCTTTTGCAAAGAAAAAAGTATGATTTACTGATGGTGGTTTCCCCTTCGTTTTTAAGCGGATGGGTGGGGCTTTGGTACCGGCTTTGGAACCGCAAAACCCGCATGATCTATCATGTTCAGGATTTGCAGATTGATGCAGCCCGAGACTTGGGCTTATTGAAAAACCATACGCTTTTAAAAATTTTATTTTCCCTGGAGAAGTTCGTGCTGCGAAAAAGCGACCGCATTTCTACTATTAGCCCTGGAATGCAGCAGAAAATTATGGATAAGGGAATCGATCGGGCTAAAACTTTTTTACTACCTAATTGGGTAGATGTAGCAGCCATTAGGCCATTGCCCCAAAAGGAATCGTTAAGAAAAGAATTGGGTTTAAAAGACAGTTCTAAGGTTATCTTATATTCGGGCAATTTGGGTGAAAAACAAGGTTTATCTGCGCTTGTTGAGTTGTCAAAAGCTTTGTCGGAAGTTGAAGATGTTGAATTGCTAATTTGCGGTGCGGGTGCTGCCAAAGCAGGTTTAATGGCCCGGGCTGAGGGATTGAAGAATATTCACTTCGTAGATTTACAGCCTGTTGAAAAACTGCCAGCTTTGTTGGCTACGGCCGATATTCACCTGGTATTACAAAAAAAAGCAGCTTCCGATCTGGTGATGCCTTCTAAACTCACCGGAATTTGGGCTGCCGGCGGCTGTGCGGTAATTACAGCCGCTCCGGGCACCAATTTGTACCAACTGGTTAAAGAACATCATTTAGGTATTCTGGCCGAGCCCGACTCGGATGAGGCTTTACTTGCAGCGGTAAAGCAGGCTTTGAGCCAAAATTTAGCGGTTTATCGTAAAAATGCCAGAACTTATGCCGAAGAAAGACTTTCGAAAGGAGGGATTTTAAGTGCTTTTGATGTCGAAATTAAGCAAATTTTGCCGGCAGAGCGGTTGGCATAGCTCGGCTTTTGGGCTGTTGTTTTCTTTACTTTCCCCTTGTGTTTGTTTAAATCATCTTCAATGTTGAAAATCATTTTCATGGTGGAGATTAGGAATTATTTAGTTTAGTATTGATTATTATTTTGTATCATTATATATAACTTATTGTTATTACCTAGAATTAGGCATACTTTCTTTTATTATTAACTAATAATATATTTTACACATCGCTATATGAAAAATTATCCCGTTTTTATCCTGTCTGTTATCTTAATGTTTATCGGGCATACATCTATGGCCCAAGATGTAAGGGCTTCTGATTATCAGGCTATCCCTCTGGTGGTTAATCCGGCACAAGCGGGAAATTTTGATGGTGTTTTACGCCTGACCTCTTACCGGGAAATAGTTAGCAGCTCGACAGTGAAAAATAATTACACTAATTTTTCTGCCGATGCCAATATTGGTATGAACAGGCAATGGGCCATCGGGATGAACTACTTTACTTCCGGTCAGGATAATTTTCAGGTAAGTAATAAAGTGTTAAGTTTTTCGCTGGCCAGAAAGTTCTTCTTTGATAGTTTTGAGGTAAGCACCCTTAGAGTTGGGGCACAGCTTTCTTATAATCAGGGGAACCTGGATGAAAATAAAGGAATTTATTCTTTGGATGCCGACGCCGGAGTATTAAGAATTCCAAGTGCGGGAAACAGGCCGGTGGGTTTACCACCTCAAGTGAGTTCGATGAAATACCTTAATCTGGCAGTGGGGGCTATTTATAAATATGAGCAGGGCGATGTAAAGTTTGAAACCGGTGCTGCCTTCTCAAACCTTACCCAGCCTAAAAATTCGCCCTTTTTTGCCAATGCCGGCAGGAGGCTACGGGCTGCCGTGCATAATACCTTCAGTTATAGTTTAAATGATCAGTTTACTTTGAATTTCAACTATTTTATCTGGCAGGAACGTCTGTTCCTGGCGGGGTATAATCCTGCTTTGCAGGACGATAATGCTCCTATTAAGGAAGATATGATCGGATTGGGTGCAGATATTTATACTCGTAACGATAAAATTTCTTACGAGATTGCCGAGCGCTCTTTCAAATCGGTAATTGCCAATGTGGGCTATCAGTTTAGAGAGAATTTAAAGTTAAATATCCTGTATGAGCATCCGCTTAATGCTAAATATTACGATCTAAAACACCTGGCCTTTGGTTTGAAAGTATACCTGGGCGATGGTTTTTAATGCCATCTAAACGGCCCGCTAATGGGATTAAAAATTTGTGTTTCCTGCAATCAATAAACTAAAATACACCCGTTTTATATGAAATTGCGTGAGAGCTATGTGCAATTAGGCCGCATTATTGTGGATGTGGTATTGTTGAACTTAGCTATAATATTACTTGGAGATTTAAGAACGGGTAAGGAATATGCCAATACTTATGAGTTTATTATCCATCTTTTTCATGGTAATATATTACTGTTGTTTAGTTACCTGGCCTTTAGTTTAAAGGTTATTAACCTCAGGGAAAGTTATTGGACTCAGGCTGTGAATATTATAAAGCATGCTTTGTTATTTACCGCACTATCGGCTGCCATAACCTTTTTGTTTCTGCCAGATTGGTTTCCAAGGCAATTTATTTTACAGTGTACGCTTCTGTATTTGTTATTAAAGCTGCTTTTTTATGGCTTATTACATCTTTATCTGCGTTTTCTGGGCCAGGGCGAATTAGAGACCCAGCGTATCGCCATTTTGGGTACGGATGATACCGCATTAATGCTTTGTAAAACAATTGAGAGTAAGCCATTACTGGGTTATGAATTCATAGGTTTTATTGCTGATAAGCAGGAGGATAATGCTCAGGTAATTGGCAGGCCAGAAAAATTAGTTGAATTGATTGATAAACACCGGATACAAATGATTTTTGCCCCTCTATCGGTTTTTGAAACCGACGATAAAAAAAATTCTTGTTTAAAGGTGTGCAATTCAAAGGGGGTGAGGTTGTGGTATGCTATGGAAAATCAACGGTGGATAAAATCAGATTTCAATACGATTAAAGTTGGCGATCTGGTTTTAATGAACCCCACTAAAATTCCACTCGATCATATCTTGTTTCGCCTGGAAAAAAGAGTTTTCGATATTTTATTTAGTACGCTGGTCATTACCTTATTACTAAGCTGGCTACTTCCTATTCTTGCTTTGTTTATAAAATTGGGTTCAAAAGGACCGGTTTTCTTTATTCAAAGGCGAACGGGCATTAATAATAAATCTTTTTACTGCGTTAAATTAAGAACCATGCAGATTAATCCGGAAGCGGATGTTAAGCAGGCAACTGTAAATGATCCGAGAACAACAGCATTAGGCCGTTTTCTGCGTCATACCAATATGGATGAACTTCCCCAGTTTTTCAATGTTTTTGTAGGGCAAATGTCTGTTGTAGGGCCAAGGCCCCATATGCTTAAACATACCGAGCAATATGCCAAATTGATTAACCATTATCTTACCCGGCATTTTGTGAAGCCGGGCATTACGGGCTGGGCACAAATTAATGGTTATAGGGGAGAAACCAGTGAACTCTGGATGATGGAAAAAAGAATTAATTGCGACACCAAATACATTCGTAACTGGTCTTTATGGTGGGATATTAAAATTATTTGGTTAACTGTTTTTGGTAGAAATTTTTCCAAAAATGCCCATTAATTCTCTGTTTTACTAAACAGTGCAATGCTATCCAGGAGTCTTTCCTTTCTTCTCCTAACCTTTATCCTTCTTCCACCTATATTTTAATCCAGTTAAAATCTACCATCCATTGGCGTTTAGAGCCAAAACCATTCACATCCCAATACCTCCTGTTCATGAACATATCCGTTCAGTAATACCTAACTTTTTTTAAGCACTTTAATCTTTTTTCAGCGTATTTAATAATAAAGTAATTGGTATAAATTAATAGTTTAGATATTAACGATAAATAAATAAAATAGGAAAAATGATCAGATTTTTTTCAATAAATCGATAATATTTGGAAATAAGGTTGTATAATTGCGGATTATATAACCAATAACTGTATAAACACCCATTTTTACCTAAAAGTAGTAACACCTAAATTATCCGCATATGATCAATTTATTTACTAAAACAAACTTCAAGTATGTTTTTATCTTTTTGATAAGCTTTATGAGCTTAACCGCGTTTGCTAGCAAGGTTAACTTTAAAAGTAATTCAGAAAGCAAAGCAGCAAAAATTCAGCTTAAATCTGGAGCAGCGCTTAAAAACAGTCAGGTATTATTTAATATCCAGGAAACCCCTCAGGATATTTTAGCCTCTGCCATGTCAGCTGTTCAGCAGAACTTAACTGAGCTGGCTAAGTCTGGCAAATTTTCTGTCATGTTAGGCCAATCTTTCGGAAAGGCTGCGAATGCAGAAAATTCAGCTTGGGCTAAAAGCGCAAAGCAACTGCAAGCTAAGCTTTCCTCTGGAAAATACAGCGTAAAATTATCGCTGCGTACCAATGAGGAATTGCACGGCGCCTTTGGAGCTTTCGCTAAAGCTACAGCAGATCAGTTACCTGTAATTTATTTGAACGAAGATTGGTTAAATCAATATGCTGATCAGAAAAGCGTTGAAAAAGTATTAACGGAGGAGCTGGGTCATAGCTTTGATGCTTATTTAAATCAAGATTTAGATACCCAAGGTGACGAAGGTGAGTTTTTTGCTGCCCTAGCAGTGGCTCAGCCGGTAAATTCATTCAACGCTCAGCGAATTGCTTTAGAGAACGATCACGATACCGTTTTAATTGATGGTAATTTAGTGGCAGTAGAAGATGCTTCAGTTTACTTCAACAAAGTTTTTGTTGCAACAAAAACGAATTCTAAAATCGATTTAGGTGCTTTGCTTACTGGAGCATCATTTAAATTTACCTCTGCCACCCCTCCAGATGCTACCTTTAGCGCAAGCAATGGCGATGTATTAGGTACTTTTTCTTATTACAATACTTCTACAAATGCATTTGTTACCGTAAACGGAGCGATTTCTTTTCGTGTAGGTCAGGGAACAGGTTTCTTGTTTCAGGAAAGAACTTCTGCAGGAGTTCTTACTGGTTTGGAATATCTACTAGTAAATCCTGCAAATGATTCAGCTTTTTCAGCAGGTCAGTTAAATATTAATTTAAATGCGGCTAACACACTAACAGAGTTAAACAATTTATTAAATACGCAATCTACTCAGCCTATTATTTCGGTAAACGATCCAGCTGCGGTATTAGAGTCTGCCGGATATGTAGAGTTTACTGTTAGCTTGGCTTCGGCTTCAGTAGGTAACATCACCTTTACGCCGGTATTATCTAATGGTACTGCAACTGCAGCATCAGATTATACCAACAGCATGGAATATCAAAATTCCTCTAATGTTTGGGTTCCAGTAACAGGTGCAGTAACCATGACAAGCGGTCAGACTTCGCTTAAAATTCGTGTTCCTATTATCGATGATAGTGAATATGAGTCAGGAAGCGGACAAACATTCAATTTATATACTGGTTTAATTTCTGGTGGTACGGTTATTAACCGTGGCGGAGCTATTGGCTTAGCTACCATAACCGATAACGACCAGGCGCCAACCAGTTTAAGCTATACTTCTCCAAATACTTATGTTAAAGGAGATGTGGTGAGTTTAAGTCCTACTTTAGGTGCCGGTAGTGGTGTAGTAACCAGCTATACAGTAAGTCCTGCTTTGCCCGCAGGATTAACTTTAAATTCAACTAACGGTATAATTTCAGGTACAACCTCTGCGGTTGCTGCTACAGCTTCTTATCGTGTTACGGCATCTAATAACGGAGGAAGTGCAACTTTCGATCTAGTAATCACAGTGAACGATGTTGCTCCAAGCGCATTAAGCTATACCTCGCCAAACACCTTTACCAAAGGCGTAAGTGTAGTAAGCTTAAGCCCAACTGTATCAGGTGGAGCCGTAGTAACTTACTCAGCGCCAAGCTTACCAGCCGGATTGAGCATTAATTCATCAACCGGTGTGATCAGCGGAACGCCGTCAGCAATTACTGCTACCGCTACCTATACCGTAACCGCCACCAATACAGGAGGCAGTA
>JBJTNQ010000021.1:0-31725 GCA_046074105.1 Sphingobacteriaceae bacterium
TCCATGGTCCGATCCGGTATTGGTAGAAGCCGGTAAAGGCCTTATTGACCCTTGCCCCCTTTGGGATGATAATGGACAAGTCTACCTGGTTCACGCTTTCGCGGGAAGCCGTGCCGGAATTAAAAGCATTATCGTGATCAAGAAGATGAATGCAGCCGGCGATAAGGTAGTAGATGAAGGAAAATTAGTGTACGATGGCCACGAATTAGATCCTACCATCGAGGGACCTAAAATATATAAGCGAAACGGCTACTACTATATTTATGCCCCTGCCGGGGGAGTAGCCACCGGATGGCAATTGGTTCTGCGATCTAAAAATATTTATGGTCCCTATGAACGTAAAGTCGTAATGGATCAGGGAAAAACGGCCATTAATGGTCCTCATCAGGGAGCCTGGGTAGATACCGCTTTGGGCGAAGACTGGTTCCTGCATTTTCAGGATAAAGGCCCTTACGGCCGGGTAGTTCATTTACAGCCCTTGAAATGGCTTAACGACTGGCCGGTAATTGGTGCAGATACCGATGGCGACGGCACCGGCGAACCGGTATTAAGCTATAAAAAGCCAAAAATTGCCAAGCCTGCAGCCATCAATACGCCATCTGAGAGTGATGAATTTAATGGCACCAGTCTGGGCTTACAATGGCAATGGCAGGCCAACCCTGCTGCCACCTGGTCATTTTTTAATCCTGCCAAAGGCAGCCTCAGATTATATTCAGCAAAAATACCCGACGGAGCAAAAAATTACTGGGAAGTGCCCAACCTGCTCTTGCAGAAGTTCCCGGTCGAGCAATTTACCGCTACCACTAAATTGATATTTACGGCTAATCCCAAATTAGAAAATGAAAAAGCAGGCTTAATTATTGCCGGCTTAAGCTATGCCAACCTTGCAGTAAAAAGCAAAAGCGACGGCCTATATTTAACCTATACTGCCTGTTATAATGCAGAGAAAGGTACGCCCGAAACCGAACAGACCATTACCAAACTTCGCAGCAACGAAATTCAGCTTCGGGTAAGGGTAAGCCAGGATGCCAAATGCCAGTTCTTGTATAGCTTAGATGGTAAAACGTTTATCCCTGCCGGGGATGTTTTTCAGGCAGAGCCCGGTAAATGGATTGGGGCTAAAGTGGGTCTTTTTTGTGTAAGAGAACAGCAAATTAACGATTCGGGTTATGCCGATTTCGATTGGTTTAGGATTGAGTAGTTCGGAGTTTAGAGTCCTGAGTTGTGAGTAAAAAGTTTAAAGGCTTAAAGTTCTCAACTCGTAATATTTAACTTGTAAGCCCTAATAAAAGCACACCCAAACTCCCAATCCAAAACCCTCAACTAAAAATGGCAACGTTTGCATACATATTTTCGACCAATTAGTTCCATAACTCTCTAAAACTGTGTAGACTTGTTATAGAACAACCAATAAAAAACAACCACATTCCCAATATGAAAAAATTAGCAGGCTTATCCATCGCTTTCTTATTATTTAGTGCTTCCATTTATGCACAAAATCCATCTGCCAGTGTAAAGCCGGCTTATTCATTCGAAAACCTGCCTCAGGTTATTCAGCCAACATTTAAAGCAGATACTTTTAACATCATCAAGTTTGGCGCAAAGAATGATGGCATTACGCTGAATACCAAAAGCATTAACGATGCCATTGCAGCCTGCAATAAAAACGGAGGTGGTGTAGTATTAATTCCAAAAGGATTTTGGCTTACCGGTCCGGTAGAGTTGAAAAGCAATGTGAATTTACATTTACAGCAGAACGCCATTCTGCAGTTCAGTTCAGATTTCAATCAATATCCATTGGTGGCCAGCAATTGGGAAGGGTTGCCGCAAATGCGTAACCAGTCGCCCTTGTCGGCTACCAATCAGGAGAATATAGCCATAACTGGCTCAGGAATTATAGATGGAGCTGGCGATGCCTGGCGTATGGTTAAAAAAGATAAACTGACCGAAAGCCAGTGGAAAAAACTGGTTGCTTCGGGCGGTATCACCAGCGAAGACAATAAGACCTGGTATCCAACAGAAAAAACATTTAAGGCATCGAAAATGAAAAACCCCGGTGAAATTACCGCCGATAAAACTCCAGAATTCTACAATGCCATCAAAGATTTCTTAAGGCCTAATATGCTGGTGTTTACCTCCTGCAAAAAGATCTTGTTAGAAGGAGTTACTTTTCAAAACTCTCCGGCCTGGAATCTTCACCCTTTAATGTGCGAAGACCTGACCGTTAGAAATGTGTATGCCAAAAACCCATGGTACGCCCAGAATGGCGATGGAATTGATATTGAATCTTGTAAAAATGTATTGATAGAAGGCAGTACTTTCGATGTGGGCGACGATGGTATTTGTATCAAATCGGGCCGTGATGCTGCCGGACGTAAACGCGGAATGCCTACTGAAAATGTAATTATTCGTAACAGCACCGTTTACCATGCACATGGCGGTTTTGTAATTGGCAGCGAAATGTCGGGCGGAGCCAGAAATATTTTTGTATCCGATTGCAGTTTCATTGGTACCGATATCGGCCTAAGATTTAAAACCACCCGAGGACGTGGCGGGGTGGTCGAAAAGATCTTTGTAAAAAACATCAACATGAAAGACATTGTGGGCGAAGCGGTGCTGTTCGATATGTATTATGCTGCCCAGGATCCCGTTCCGTTGGTTGGCGAAAAAAGAGAGGCACCAAAAGTGCAGATCTTGCCCGTAACTGAAGAAACTCCAGTTTTCAGAGATTTTCATATTAGCGATATTGTTTGCGATGGCGCTTCAAAAGCTGTTTTTATTAGGGGATTACCTGAACTGAGTATCAGCAACATCACCCTGCAAAACTTAAATATCAAGGCTACAGAAGGAATAGATATTCAGGAAGGTAAAGAGATCTCCATCAGCAACATGAACCTCGTTACCCCAAAATCGGCTCCGCTTATCAATATTCAGAACGGCAATAACATCAGTTTTAAAAACATTAACTATAATAACGCTGAATTATTATTCCGCATTAGCGGAGATCGTAACAGTGCCATTAAAACCTCAGGTTTAGATCCCGCGAAAGCGATTAAAAAAGCTGAGTTCTTAGCCGGCGCTTCAGAAAAATCATTACAAATCGGAAAATAGTATGACTCATTTACTCAAGAAATTTGTTCCCTTAATTTGTTTTATTGGCCTAAGCCTGCAGCTCAATGCCCAGACCCCGGCCCTTTCGCAGCAAATGGCAGCTACCGTGATGACCATTTGGCAAGATTCCCTGCAGATGGATCTGGCTAACCCGAAACCGGTAAGATGGTCATACGATCAGGGGGTGATCTTAGAAGGCATAGACGGTCTTTGGAGAAGGACCGGCAACCCCGAGTATTTCCGCTACATGCAAAAAAGCATGAACTTTTTTGTGGGTCAGGACGGCACTATCAGAACCTATAAGCAGACCGATTTTAACATAGATAACGTAAAGAATGGCCGTACGCTGCTTAGCCTTTACAAAGTAACCGGACAGCCGCAATATTTTAAGGCGGCCACCACCTTATGGGAACAGCTGCAGAAGCAGCCTCGCACCAACGAAGGCGGTTTTTGGCATAAGAAAATATACCCTTACCAAATGTGGTTAGATGGTTTGTACATGGGGCAGCCATTTTATGCAGAGTATGCTGCTTTGGTTAAAAACGAGCAAGCTTTTGATGATATTGCCAATCAGTTTATCTGGATGGAAAAACACGCCAGAGATCCTAAAACAGGTTTATTGTATCATGGATGGGATGAATCTAAAGCCGAACAATGGGCAAATAAAATCACTGGTCAGTCGCCGCATTTTTGGGGCAGAGCCATGGGCTGGTACGGCATGGCCCTGGTAGATGTACTGGATAATTTCCCTAAAAATCATCCCAAAAGGAAGGAACTTTTGGCCATCTTAAATCGTTTTGCTGCTGCAGTAAAAAAAGTGCAGGACCCTAAATCGGGCTTATGGTATGATATTCTGGATCTGCCGCAAGGCAAAGGCAATTACCACGAAGCATCGGCATCGAGCATGTTTGTTTATACTTTGGCTAAGGCAGTACGCATGGCCTATTTACCTTCATCTTATTTCGCGGTAGCCAATAAAGGATATGAAGGTATTAAAACAGAATTTATAGAATCAGCTGGGCCGGGCCAGGTAAATTTAAAAGGCACGGTAAGTGTTTCTGGTTTGGGCGGTAAGCCTTACCGCGATGGTAGTTATACTTATTACTTAAGCGAAAAAGTAATTACCAACGATCCGAAAGGAGTAGGCGCTTTTCTGTTAGCTGCCAACGAAATGGAAGCAGATACCCAGCCTAAAGTGGGTGGGGCAAAAAAGGTATTGCTCGATTCTTATTTTAATAACGAAACCAGAGTAGACCAGTCAAATAATGCCGTTTCATGGCATTATAAGTGGGAAGAACGGGCCAATGGCGGGTTTTCTTTTTGGAACGATCTGTTTAGCAACGCCGGATTTAAGACCGCTACTTTATATGAAGCGCCAACCGCGGCCAATTTAAAATCGGCTTCGGTGTATATCATGGTCGATCCGGATATCGAAAAGGAAAACCCAAAACCTAATTTTATTACTGCTGCACATATAGCCAGCATTACCAACTGGGTAAAATCCGGCGGAGTTTTGGTGTTAATGGCCAATGATGCGGGCAACGCCGAACTGGATCATTTAAATGAACTGGCCGCAAAATTTGGTATTCATTTTAATAACGACAGCAAAGGCAAGGTGCCCGATGGCAACTTCGAAAGGGCCAAAGTGGGGGTTCCGGCCGGCAATGAGCTATTCAAAAATGCCAGCAATTTATACATTAAAGAGTATAGCAGCTTAGCCCTTTCGGGCGATGCTAAAGCCATTTTAAAAGATAAAGATGGCGATACTGTGATGGCCATTGCCCATTTGGGTAAGGGAACCGTTTTTGCCATTGGCGACCCCTGGTTGTACAACGAATATGTAGATGGCCGTAAACTGCCTGCTCAATACCAAAATTTTAAAGCTGCCGCCGATTTGGTACAATGGATAGCTATACAAGCAAATTACTCAAAATAATGAAAGCATTAAAGTCAGCACTCTTTACCCTGTCCTGTCTGGGTTTAATTTCCTGTGCCAGTGCACAAAAATTGAGCAATACTCCCGTAGCGATAGATTCCTTGGCCGAAACCATGCTGGTTTACCAGCTGAGCAATGGCGGATGGGCAAAGCAATATATGGATGGCACTTCCGTACGTTATCAGGATCGGATAGATGACGAACTGCTGGCTCGTATCAAAGAGATCACCCCGATGAAGGCGACTATTGACAATGGTGCCACCAGCCGGGAGATCAATACCCTCATCAAAGCGTATAAACAAACCCAGAACAAAGCCTATTTACAGGCTGCTGAAAGGGGCATAGCTTATTTATTAAAAGCACAATATGCCAATGGGGGCTGGCCGCAATTCTATCCCGATAAATCATCTTATCGCCACGAGATCACCTACAATGATAATGCCATGATCAACGTGCTGAACATTATGCAGGATATTGCTACACAAAGTAATGGTTTCGAGGTGGTAAATGCTTCCCTGGTACCCAAGGCGAAAGATGCAGTAGCTCGCGGATTAGACTGCATTTTAAAAACTCAGGTCAAACAAAACGGCAAACCCAGCATTTGGGGGGCTCAATATGATGAGAAGACCCTGCAGCCGGCCAAAGCCCGGAATTTTGAACCCGCTTCGCTAAGTGCCGGTGAATCTGTAGGTATAGTTCGTTTTTTAATGCGTTTCCCGGATCCAACGCCAGAAATTAAATTGGCGGTTAAAAGTGCCGTAGAATGGTTTGATGCCACTAAAATTGAGGGATACAAATTTGCAGAACCTCAGAAAGGCGAAGGCCGTAAACTGCTGCCCGATGCCAGCTCTACCCTTTGGGCCCGTTTTTACGATATTTCAACCAATAAGCCCATTTTCGGCGATCGGGATAACTCTATCAAAACCAATGTAGAAGAGCTTAGCCCTGAGCGAAGGAACGGCTATGCCTGGTATGGCAATTGGGCGGTAAGCCTTTTGGCTAAAGAATACCCAAAATGGTTAAAAACCTGGGGCGAATAAAAGATCAGAGCTTATGGATAGCCAAAAAATAAAGCTGGTCCTTTTTGCCGCTTTTCAGTGCTGTGTACTTGCTGTTCATGCACAAAAACAATTCAATGTACTCGATTGGAAAACCGATGTAAGTTTAAATACTTACCTCGTACAGCAAATGCACCAGCAGTACGACGAACGCCGTGCCGCATTTGCCACCGCCTTAAGCACTCCAAGGGGTACCGAAGAATATATTCGGTTTGTTCGCCAAAAGTTCAGCACAGTTTTAGGAAAACTGCCTCAAAAAGCCGATCTAAATCCCTCAATAACAGGCAGCATTCAAAAGCCCGGTTATCGGATCGAAAAGATCGTTTATCAAAGTTTTCAAAACCATCATGTAAGCTCCAATTTATATATCCCGGAAGGAAATGGTAAGTTTCCGGCCATTTTATTGCTTTGCGGACATGAAGATGTTTCTAAAGCAACGGCTTCCTATCAGCAAACGGCTATACTTTTGGCCAAAAATGGCTTCGTGGTATTCGTTATCGATCCAATTTCACAAAGCGAAAGGGTTCAGCTGACCGATCAGCAGGGTAAATCATTAACCCGTGGTTCTACCACCGAGCATACTTTGCTTAACCTGCCTTCCAATTTGCTGGGAACCTCTTCTGCAGCTTACGAATTGTTCGATAATGTTTGCGGTTTAGATTATTTAATGAGCCGGCCAGAGGTAGATACCGAAAAAATTGGCTGTACTGGTAATAGCGGTGGCGGTATGCAGACCATTTATATGGCGGCTTTCGACGATCGGATAAAAGCATTTGCTCCCTGTAGCTACCTGGCCAGCAGAGAACGTACCCTGGAGTTTACCGGTCCTGCCGACGGATGTGCACAAATACCCGGTGAAGGAGCCTTTGGGCTAGAAATGAGCGATTATTTAATTGCTGCAGCGCCTAAGCCCATGCTTGTTTTGGCCGGCCGATACGACTTTATTGATTATCATTCTACCCGGCAATCGTTTGCCGAACTTAAACAGGTTTATCAAAGTCTTTCGGCTTCTAACAAACTGTCTCTGTTTACCGTAGACGATGGCCATGGAATTTCAAAACCTAAGCGAGAGGCTGCAGTTCAATGGTTCAGAACTTGGTTCTATCAGGATGACCGGCCTGTGAAAGAAGACGGGCTGGAAGTTTTAACCGATCAGGAACTGTTTGCTGCTTCAACCGGAAAGGTGAGCACCAGCTATCCCGATGAGGTAAACATTGTGCAGGAAAATTTACGAAGATTTAATGAGCTGGCGTCCGCAAGAGCTGCTTTTGCCAAACTGCCCCTGAAAGAACGTAAAACCCAAATTCGCGAATTATTAGCCTTAAATCCCGATCCAAAAGTGCTGCAGGCAGAATGGCTCACTTCGGTTAATGCCGGTACCCTTAGCTTTCAGAAAATGATTTTGCGTCGGGCGGATGAAGTACCCATGCCGGTATTGCTTTATCGCCCGGCTCAAAAACCCAAAAAACTGATCATCTGCCTGAGCGATCAGGGTAAGAATCATTTAGCCGATAGTGCCGGCTTAATGCAGCAATATGCCGGTCAGGGTTTTGCGGTTTTATTGCCCGATGTGCGGGGGACCGGAGAAACCACCGATAAGCTAGAACTGAACGACCCTAAATTTTTTAATAAAGATTATCGTAATACCCTACTGGCGCTGCATATGGCTAAACCCCTGCTGGGTCAGAAAACAGTCGATATTTTAAACCTTTTAGATTTCATTAGCACCCAGCCCGAATGGAAGGGAGTGCCGGTAGAGATCAATAGCCAGGGTTTAGTAGGCTTGGCGGCCATGCACGCTGCTTTTTTAGATCAGCGGGTCTCGCATTTAAACCTAGCCCAGGTCATTACTACTTATCAAGATATCTTGAACAATCCCCTGGCTAAAGACCGTTATTCGGTGGTGGTGAATAATTTACTGGCCTATTATGACCTGCCCGATCTGGCTGGCTGGATAGGAACCGCGAGGCTGAAAATAGACCCTTGATTTTGCCATTTATTTAATGCTTATTAAACCTTTTGCAGTCGCATTAATCTTTATACAATTTACGGCAACGTTTGCGCAAATAATTGCGTCCAAATCCGTTTTTTACTAGCAATAATTGTGTAAAATTGCCTTAACCAAATAGCTGGAAGCGACTTTGCGTCCCTTTTTCGGCAAAAATTACAAATCCAAAAAAGCACCCATTTTAACAATGATTTTATCTAAAGAAAATCTATCATTTATAAATAAAGAAAATCTAATAAAACCAGAGCCGGGCATCTTCGAACTTCCTGAAAAAGTGCTTCAGTTCGGAACCGGCGTTTTACTGAGAGCTTTGCCCGATTATTTTATTGATAAAGCCAACCGTGCCGGGGTGTTTAATGGCCGGGTGGCGGTGGTAAAATCAACCGGGGCCGACACTTCAGATTTCGATGCACAGGATTCTTTATATACCATTTGTGTTCGCGGATTGGAAAATGGCCAGCCCGTAACTGAAAATATCATCTCATCGGCCATTAGCCGGGTAATTGCAGCCGAAAAAGGCTGGGCAGATATTCTGGATATCGCCGCTTCGCCAGAACTGAAGATCATTATATCTAATACCACCGAACTAGGTATTCAATTAGTTAAGGAAAGCATAGATCAAGATCCGCCAAGCTCTTTTCCGGCAAAAGTACTGGCCGTACTGCACCATCGATATCAAACATTTAAAGGTGCTCAGGGCAGCGGGTTAGTGATCATTCCTACAGAATTAATTCCATCCAATGGCGAAAAATTGGCCGAAATTGTACTAGAACTGGCTCGTTTTAATCAATTAGATAAGCATTTTATTAACTGGCTGCATACCGAAAACACATTTTGTAATTCTCTGGTAGATCGTATTGTGCCGGGTAAACCCGATGTCGCTACCTTAGCTGCTTTGCAGGAAGAATTTGGCTTTAGCGATGAATTACTTTGCAGTGCCGAGCCTTATCGTCTGTGGGCCATAGAGGGAGATGAAAAAGTTGCCGAAACCTTAAGTTTTGCTACTATAGATACCGGTTTAATTATTACCCCCGATATCGAAATTTATAAAGAGCTAAAGGTGCGTCTGTTAAACGGTACTCATACCCTAAGTTCGGGCATTGCCTTTTTATCGGGTATAGATACCGTAAAGAACGCCATGACCAACGAGCAGATCAAGCATTATATCGAGTCATTAATGGCCGATGAGATTAGCCCTGCCATACCTTATGCCGTTACCGAAGAACAAACTTCAACTTTCTCCAGAGCCGTGGTCGATCGTTTTGCTAATCCATCTATCGAACATTTGTGGATCAACATTACGTTTCAATACAGCATGAAACTGAAAGTTAGGGTATTACCGCTGCTTTTAAACTATTACCGCATTTTCAATAAAGTTCCAGATCATATGGTCTTCGGCTTTGCCGCCTATTTACAGTTCATGAGAACAGATAAAAAAGAAGGCGACAAGTATTTCGGAAATTTAAACGGCGTATCATACCCCATAAATGATGAGCAGGCCGAATATTTCTTCGGCCAAAGCGGCCAGGCCAATTATGTGGCCAACGTGTTAAACGATACCGATTTCTGGGGAACAGATTTAAATTTATTAGACGGATTTATTGCTGCCGTTCAGGAAAAATACGAAGCTATTGCCAACGATGGTGTAGCAGTAGCCCTGGCAGAATTGAATACGGCAAATAGCAATTAAGAAGAACATGAAACAACAGGTATTAAAAGTTCATCCACAGGATAATGTGTTGGTTGCGTTGTGCGACTTAAGCGCAGGGCAGACAGTTAATTATCAAGGTATTGATTATAAATTATTAGAAGATATACCAGCCAAGCATAAATTTTATACCACCGATCTGGATACCGGGGCAGAGGTATTGATGTATGGCACTTTGGTGGGTAAAGCGCAATTTGCTATTAAAGCAGGTTCGCGAATGAATACCGATAACCTAAAGCATGCCGCGGCCCCTTACGAGTATCGCTCTTACCATTACCAGTGGCAGGCACCCGATATTTCGCGTTTTGCCGGCCGCACTTTTATGGGTTATCACCGTTCAGATGGCAAAGTAGGAACGGCTAACTATTGGCTCTTTATTCCTACCGTGTTTTGCGAAAATCGCAATCTCGATGTGATCCGCGAAGCCTTGCATAATGAATTAGGCTATGCTGTAACTGCAAAATATAAAACCTATACCCGTCAGCTGGTAGAAGCGTATCAGCATGGAGAAGATATCAGCCAGTTATCGCTGCATGCTCCCCTTTCGGGAGATACCGGAGACCGCTTGTTTAAAAACATCGATGGTATTAAATTCCTAAACCATCAGGGCGGTTGCGGCGGTATACGCCAGGATGCGGCCGTATTAAGTAAACTATTGGCAGCTTATGCCGACCATCCGAACGTAGCGGGAATTACCCTCTTAAGTTTAGGATGTCAGAACCTGCAGATCGAAGATTTTCAAAAAGACCTGAAGGCACGTAATCCGAAATTCGATAAACCTTTGTTCATATTCGAGCAGCAGCAATCGCAGAGTGAAGAGAATATGATCGCGGAAGCCATTAAAAAGACTTTTGAAGGTTTAGTAGAAGCCAACAAAATAGAACGCCGGCCTGCACCTTTATCAAAATTGAATATTGGGGTTAAGTGTGGCGGAAGTGATGGTTTTAGCGGCATATCGGCCAATCCGGCGGTAGGCTACTGCTCCGATCTGCTCGTTGCCCTGGGCGGAACCGTATTGCTGGCCGAGTTCCCCGAATTATGCGGTGCCGAGCAAAACCTCATAGACCGTACCAAAGACGAAGCAGCCGCAAAGAAATTCATTAAATTGATGGGTGCTTACAGCCAGGCCGCAGAGAATGCCGGCTCTGGTTTTCATATGAACCCTTCGCCGGGCAATATTAAAGATGGCCTCATAACCGATGCCATTAAAAGTAATGGAGCAGCCAAAAAAGGCGGCACTTCGCCCATAGAGGATGTACTAGACTATACCGAACCAGCTACCAAACCAGGGTTGAACTTGGTTTGCACCCCCGGAAACGATGTAGAAGCCACCACCGGTAAGGCAGCCAGTGGTGCCACCCTTATTTTATTTACTACCGGTCTGGGAACACCTACCGGCAATCCGGTTTGCCCGGTAATTAAGGTGGCCACCAATAATGTGTTAACCAAACGCATGGGCGATATTATTGATATCAATACCGGGCCGATTATAGAAGGCGAAAAGACCATTGAACAAATGGGAGAAGATATTTTAGAATATTGTATTCTTGCTGCCAGCGGGAATGTAATTCCTAAAGCAGTATTATTAAACCAAGACGACTTTATCCCTTGGAAAAGAGGAGTGTCCTTGTAATATAAACAGCAATGAAAGTTCTACAAGCAGTCCATTCAGACGACTTTAAAAGCTACCAAACCGACAAGATCAGAGAACGATTCTTATTAGATGGTTTAAAAGAGCCTAATAAGGCCAATTTTGTATATGCCCATTACGACCGCATGATCACCGGGATCATTACTCCCGCAGGCGAAAGTGTTGCTTTGGGTAATTACCCCATTCTACGTGCCGAGTATTTTTTGGAGAGAAGAGAGATGGGAATTATTAATGTGGGCGGAGCCGGAAGCATAGAAGCTGATGGAACCACTTACGAGTTGGCCAAGCTGGATTGCCTGTATTTGGGCAAAGGCGTTAAATCGGTAAAGTTCAGCAGCAAGAATGCGGCAGATCCGGCCATTTTCTATGCCCTGTCTGCACCGGCACATCAAAGCTACCCCACTGCATTTTTAGCCCATCAGGATGCTTATTCTGCACAATTGGGCAGCATAGAGACAGCCAACGAGCGCAAAATTGCCCGATATATCCATAAAGATGGCATTCAAAGCTGCCAGTTGGTTATGGGTTTAACCATCCTGTCTAAGGGAAGCGTTTGGAATACCATTCCGCCGCATACCCATGATCGCCGCATGGAAGTTTATTTTTATTTTGATGTAGATGCCGATCAGTGTGTTTTCCATTATATGGGCGAACCACAGGAAACCCGTCATATTATTGTAACTAACCACGAAGCGGTAGTTTCGCCTAGCTGGAGCATCCATTCGGGCAGCGGTACTAAAAATTACAGTTTCATTTGGGGTATGGCTGGCGAAAATTTAGACTATGCAGATATGGATTCTTTCCCGGTAAACGAATTAAGATAATGGACCTGAACTTCTCCTTAAAAGATAAAGTAATAGTAGTAACCGGTGGTACCGGTATACTGGGTAATTCATTCATTGAGGCTATTGTTGAAGCAGGCGGTGCGGTAGGTATTTTAGGCAGAAATGCCGAAGTAGCTAATCAGCGGGCCGATGCCATTAATGCTAAAGGCGGTAAAGCCATTGCTTTAATTGCCGATGCCTTAAATGAAGAACAGTTAATTGCTGCAAGAACCCAAATACTGGCCGCTTTCGGAAAAATAGATGGTTTGGTAAATGCAGCCGGAGGGATCATGCCCGAAGGCGTTTTACAGAACGAAGAAAGTGTGTTCAAAATTAACATGGAGGGGATGAGAAAAACCCTCGATCTGAATTTATGGGGCACCTTGCTACCCACCCAGATCTTTGGCGAAGCCATTGCCGAGACCGGCAGGGGAAGTATTGTGAATATTTCTTCCATGAACTCTAAAAAAGCCGTAACCAAAGTTTTAGGTTATAATATGGGCAAAGCAGCAGTAGATTGCTATACACAATGGTTTGCCGTAGAACTGGCCAACCGCTATGGCGATAAGATCAGGATGAATGCCCTGGCGCCCGGCTTTTTCCTGACCGAACAAAATAAAAATTTATTAACTACGCCTGACGGCGGATATACCCCGCGGGGCCAGGCGGTAATTAAACAAACACCTTTTAAACGTTTCGGTAACCCCGATGAATTGAAAGGTGCCTTAGTTTGGTTGTTAAGCGATGCCTCACAATTCGTAACCGGAGCCATGATTTGTGTAGATGGCGGTTTCTCTAGTTTTAGCGGGGTTTAATTCCATTAAAAATTATAATCAGTGAAGAATTTTTTAGACGAAAACTTTTTATTGCAAACCAAAACAGCTCAAACGCTGTACCATGAGTTTGCCAAGCAAATGCCGGTTATCGATTATCATAACCATTTAATTCCGGAGCAAATAGCCAATGATCATCAATTTGAGAACATTACCCAGGTTTGGTTATATGGCGATCATTATAAGTGGCGTGCCATGCGTACCAATGGGGTAGATGAGTATTACATCACCGGCGGTGCCAGCGATTGGGAAAAATTCGAAAAGTGGGCCGAAACTGTTCCTTATACTTTAAGAAACCCCTTATACCACTGGACCCATTTGGAATTACAGCGTTACTTCGGTATCTACGATATTTTATCGCCGGAAACGGCTAAAAAAATATACGATGAGTGTAATGCTAAATTGCAAACTAAAGAATACAGTGTGCAGGGTTTGCTGCGCAAAATGAACGTGAGAACTTTGTGTACTACCGACGATCCTTTGGATAGTTTGGAATACCATCAGCAATTGAAAGCGGCCGGAACCAGCCCACGGGTTTTACCGGCTTTTCGTCCTGATAAGGGCATGAATGCCGACGATTTAAGTGCTTTGAATGCCTATATCGATAAACTGGCTGGTTTAACCGGTAAGCAAATTGCCGATTACGATACCTATTTGGCTGCACTAAAAAGCCGCCACGATTATTTTGCGGCTAACGGAGCCACGGTATCCGATCATGGTTTGGAGCAGATATACGCCGAAGATTATACCGAAGCAGAGATCCGTCAGATCTTCTTAAAGATCAGAAAGAATGAAAGCCTGAGTTTAGCTGAAAATCTGAAATTCAAATCGGCCATGTTGTTCAACTTTGCTTTATGGAATCATGAGAAAGGGTGGGTGCAGCAATTCCATTTAGGAGCTATTCGTAACAATAACGACCGCTTATTGACCAGCCTTGGTCCTGATACCGGTTTCGACTCTATCGGCGATTTTGCTCAGGGCAGGGCTTTGGCTAAATTCTTAAATCGTTTAGATGCAGGCAATACCTTATGCAAGACCATCCTTTATAATTTAAATCCGGCTGATAACGAGTTAATGGCTACTATGATTGGTAATTATCAGGATGGTACCGTTGCCGGAAAAGTGCAATGGGGTTCGGCTTGGTGGTTCTTAGATCAGAAAGATGGCATGATCAAGCAGATGAATGCCTTATCGAACATGGGTTTATTAAGCCGTTTTGTAGGGATGCTTACCGATTCAAGAAGTTTCTTGTCTTTCCCTCGTCATGAGTATTTTAGACGTATTTTATGCGATCTGTTTGGAACCGATGTAGAGAATGGAGAAATTCCTTACAATAAGGAGTGGATAGGCAAAGTGGTACAGGATATCTGTTACCATAATGCCGAAGAATACTTTGGTTTTAAAGCATAAATGAAAAAGGCCCCCGATTTTATCGGGGGCCTTTTTTGTTGCACTTATATTTTAATTTTGATAACCAATTTTCGGATAGGTCCTTCGCCAATCATGGGTGCATGCACATCGCTTGGGAAGAAAATGGCCAGTTGGCCGTCTCTCAGGTCGAAATAAGTAGAAGGCTTATCGTTAAAGAAAGTCACATCCTTTACTTCGTCATAATCAGCTTTGGGCTGCTTAACTGTTTCTCTGGGGCTCCACCCAAATGTTTCCAGATCTGCCAGGCATAACTGAATATCTATATAAAAATTATGAGCTTCAAATTTGGCTTCTTCAGCTTTTACACCGTCTTTAGCCGAAATTAAAGCAAAAACAGCATCTCCATCTATCGGATATTTGCCTATTTCCAGTTCACTTAAATTTTGTGTTTTAATAAAATCAACGGCCTTGGCAAAACTCGGATGAATGCCCAAGTAGCGGTCGATATTAGCTATGGTATCAATAATCATAATCTGTTTTTATAAAAAATCCGCTTCTGTTTATTGAAGCGGATTGAATTTGTTTTCTTGTTTTAATTAACGCTGAACACGTCCGGAACCATCACCTTTTACCAAGTCTTTCACTTCGCTTAAGGTTGCATGGTTTAAGTCGCCCGGAATGGTGTGCTTCAATGCAGAAGCCGCTACGCCAAATTCGGCAGCATCGGCCATGCTCATGCCGGTTACCAAGCCGTAAATTAAACCGCTGGCAAAGCTATCGCCGCTACCTACACGGTCTACAATACGAACATTGTATTCTTTGGTATGATAAAAATCTTTGCCATCGTAAACCAAAGCACTCCAGCCATTATCGCTGGCACTATGGCTTTCGCGTAAAGAAGAAGCAATAAATTTGAAACCAAATTTAGCCTGCATCTGCTTAAATACGTCTTTAAAGCCATCCAGGTTCAATTCGCCTTTGGTAACATCGGTATCAGCCGCTTTAAAACCTAAAGTGGTATCGGCATCTTCTTCGTTACCAATACAAACATCAACATATTTACAAAGCTCGCTCATTACTTCACGGGCTTTTTCTTTACTCCATAATTTCTTACGGTAGTTTAAGTCGATACTGGTAGTAATGCCTTTGGCTTTAGCTGCTTTTAGAGCCGCTAAGGTTAGGGCCGCTGCTTTATCACTTAAGGCTGGTGTAATACCGGTAGTGTGAAACCACTCGGCGCCCTCAAAGATCTCATCCCAGTTAAATTCGCTGGCATCTACATCGGCAATAGATGCACCTGCACGGTCGTAAACCACCTGCGAAGCACGCATAGAAGCACCGGTCTCCAGGAAATAAATACCTAAACGGTCGCCACCACGAGCCACGAACTGCGTATCTACACCATAGCGGCGTAAATGATTAATGGCCGCCTGGCCGATAGGGTTATTCGGAACTTTACTTACAAAGGTGCCATTTAATCCATAATTGCATAATGCAGCAGAAACGTTAGCCTCGCCACCACCATAGGTAATATCGAAGGTATCTGCCTGAACAAAACGCTTAAAATCGGGGGTCGACAAACGCAACATGATTTCCCCGAGGGTTACTACTTTCTTAGCCATTTCTTAAATATTGAAAAGAGATAATTGATTGTATTTTCGAAATCTAAATTTCGTACATTAATTCCCAAATTTTGCTTTTTTTAAGCAATTAAAGGTCAAAGTAATTATAAAAATTTACGCAAACGTTCCCGTAGATTTTTTATTAATTTTCTATAATTTATGCCTTACTTTATTCAAATTTCCACTTTATGACCAAGAAAGAACAATTATTGAAACTCATTCCCGAACAGGGAATTTTACCACTATACTTTTATAAAGATACCGAAGTAAGTATAGAGATTTTAAGAGTACTATATCAGGCGGGTATTCGTACCGTTGAATATACCAACCGGGGCGAAGCAGCCTTAAAAAATTTCGAAACCATGCGCCAGCTGTGTGATACCGAGTTTAAAGGCATGTTTTTGGGCGTGGGTACCATTAAAGACAAAAAGATGGCTCAGGATTTCATCAACGTGGGTGCCGACTATATCGTTTCTCCGGGTTTAATAGATGAAGTGGCAGAAATAGCCAACCAGCACGATATGCTTTGGGTGCCCGGCTGTATGACCCCTTCAGAAATTATTAAAGCCGAAAGTTTAGGGGCACAGTTCGTGAAACTTTTCCCAGGTAATGTTCTCGGTCCGGGATTTATGTCGGCTATTAAAGAATTATTCCCTAAATTGTTATTTATGCCTACCGGCGGAGTAGATTTAAACGAGGCCAATATTTCTGGCTGGTTTAAAGCAGGTGTTTCGGCTGTGGGTATGGGTAGTAAGCTGATTACCAAAGAAATTCTCGAGCAGAAGAAATACGAAGAATTACATCAAAATACCCTACAGGTTTTAGCGCTAATTAAAGCCTGCAGATAATTTATAACTAACCAAACCAAATAAATGAATCAAGAAAAAATGGGGAGATATCGCTGGACGATATGTTCGCTGGTATTTTTCGCTACTACAGTCAATTACCTCGACCGCGTAGTGATCAGCTTATTAAAGCCATATTTAGCTGCTGCCTTTCAGTGGGATGCGGTGGCCGAAGCCGCCAACTATTCTAACATAGAAATTGCATTTAAAATTGCTTATGCAGTTGGGATGATCTTTGCCGGCCGCATTGTAGATAAGCTGGGTACCAAAATCGGATATGCCTTATCTACCGCTTTATGGAGCGTAGCAGCGGTTTGTCATGCATTAGCTACCGGAACCTTAGGTTTTAGTGTAGCCAGAATATTTTTGGGTATAACCGAAGCAGGAAATTTTCCGGCAGCCATTAAAACGGTAGCCGAATGGTTTCCACGTAAAGAGCGGGCATTGGCAACAGGTATTTTTAATAGCGGTTCTAATATTGGGGCCATTATTGCACCTTTAACGGTACCTTTCATTGCCGAAAAATGGGGCTGGCAGTGGGCTTTTATCCTTACCGGGATGGTAGGCTTCGTATGGCTTATTTTCTGGTTCATTTATTATGAGGTTCCAGCAAAACAGGCAAGCCTTTCAAAAGCAGAGTTCGATTACATTCACAGCGATGAGCAGGTAGAGGAAACCACCGAAAAAGTTTCTTGGCTTACCTTATTGCAGTTTAAACAAACCTGGGCTTTTGCTATTGGTAAATTATTAACCGACCCAATTTGGTGGTTTTATTTATTCTGGCTGCCCGATTTCCTGAAAAAGCAATATCAGTTAACGCCAACAGAATTAGCCATTCCTACGGCCTTGGTTTATGTTATTTCCAGTATTGGAAGTATTGGAGGAGGCTGGTTGCCGCTTAACCTGATTAACAGAGGCTGGCCGGTATTTAAAGCTCGCAAAACCAGTATGTTTATCTATGCACTTTTAGTATTACCTATTGTGTTTGCCCAATTATTAGGTTCAATTAACATGTGGTTAGCCGTATTGGTAATAGGTTTAGCAGCTGCTGCCCACCAAGCCTGGAGCGCCAATATATTTACCACCGTATCAGATATGTTCCCTAAAAAAGCTACCGCATCGGTAACCGGTATTGGTGGCATGTTTGGCGGTATAGGTGGTATTTTGTTATCCCTGCTAGTGCAGAAAAAACTATTTGTTTATTATGAAAGCATTGGTAAAATTCAGGTAGGCTATTACATCATGTTTTTCATTTGCGGAGCTGCTTATTTAACCGGCTGGTTAATTATGCATTTCCTTACCCCGAAATTCAAGCAGATTGAATTAAAGTAATTTTTTAACGTTAAGTGTTTATGAGTTTTAAAGAAGAGTTGTCTAAAATATTTGTTACCGCCGGGGAAATTCCTGAAGCACACCGCTTATCATCCGAATTACATCAATATGAGTATTTAAGTAATGGAGAGATGAAACCCTGGAATGGCGATCGGCATACAGTATTGTCTCCAATTTGCATACAAACCGAAAATGGTTTAGAGCGCAAAGTTATTGGAAGCTATCCGCTGTGTACCGAGAAAGAGGCCATGCAAGCCCTCGATGCAGCCGTTGCCGCTTATGATAACGGACGTGGAGAGTGGCCAACCATGAGCGTAGCAGATAGGATTGCTTGTGTAGAACGCTTTACTCATGAAATCATCGAGCAAAAAGATCTGGTAGTAAAATTGCTGATGTGGGAAATTGGTAAATCTCATGGTGATTCTGTAAAAGAATTCGACCGTACCATCGAATACATCTATGCTACCATTGATGCTTTAAAAGATCTGGACAGACAGTCGTCTAAATTCGAGATCGAGCAGGGTATTATTGCACAGATCCGTCGTTCGCCACTGGGCGTGGTTTTGTGTATGGGCCCCTTCAATTATCCGCTTAACGAAACCTTTACCACTTTAATACCGGCTTTAATTATGGGTAATACCATGTTGTTTAAACCACCAAAACATGGTACACTTTTACATTATCCACTTTTAAAAGCATTTAAAAATTGTTTCCCTAAAGGTGTGGTCAATACCATTTATGGTCGTGGCAATACCATCATTCCGGCCTTGATGGAATCGGGTAAAATAAATGTATTAACGCTTATCGGTTCCAGTAAAGTAGCCAATCAGTTAAAAAAATTGCACCCTAAGGTAAACAGGCTCAGAGCCATTTTAGGTTTAGATGCTAAGAATGCCGCAATTATTACCGCTAAGGCGGATCTAAAACTGGCCATTCAGGAAACCGTATTGGGAGCCTTATCATTTAACGGACAGCGTTGTACCGCATTAAAGATCGTATTTGTGCACCATACCCTGGCCGACGATTTCTTAAAAGGACTTACCGAAGCGGTAGCTCAATTGAAAATAGGAATGCCCTGGGATGCAGCTGTAGCCTTAACCCCGCTACCCGAGCCTCAGAAGCCCGCATTTCTGAAAGAGTGTATTGCCGATGCCGAAGTACATGGTGCCAAGGTGGTTAATCCGGGCGGCGGAGAAGCCGTAGAATCATTTGTATATCCGGCCATTGTTTATCCGGTAAATAACAAAATGAAACTGTATACCGAAGAGCAGTTTGGCCCGATCATTCCGGTAGTACCTTTCAACGATCTGGAAGAACCAATTAACTACCTTATCGAATCTACCCACGGCCAGCAGGTAAGTATTTTTAGTAAAGATAAAGATGAAGTGGCCTCACTTATAGATCCACTGGTAAACCAAGTAAGCCGGGTAAATATTAATTGCCAGTGCCAGCGTGGCCCAGATGTTTTTCCTTTTACAGGAAGAAAAGATAGTGCCGAAGGAACCTTATCAGTACCCGATGCTTTACGTGCTTTCTCTATTCGTTCCTTGGTAGCCACCAAATTGAATGATAGCAATAAACATCTGCTCAATGAAATTATAGATACACATAGCTCTAATTTCTTAAGTACAAAGTATTTATTCTAGGTCATTCTCTGCATTAAATTGAAGTATGAAACGGTGGTCCAAATAATTTCGGGCCACCGTTTTTGTTTCAAAAATGAAGGTTCAACTTTTTATAGACCGGCAAATAAACCAATGCTTTTACTTAGTTTTATGGCACACCAAATAAGTATTAAGCCATGGCTAAAGCCGATATTTTTTCCAAAGTTCCAGATCTAAACTATTCCGAACCCGCATTAAATACCGATTTTAATGCTTTTAAAGATGTAGTTAACAGCCGCCGCAGTATTAGGGTTTACGACAATACCCCAATACCAGAATCGGTAATGCGAGAATGCTTAGATCTGGCCGTATTGGCGCCCAACTCTTCCAATTTACAACCTTGGGAATTCTTTTGGGTACGTTCGCCAGAGAAAAAAGCAGAACTGGTACGTTTGTGCCTATCTCAGCCTTCGGCTAAAACTGCTCAAGAATTGGTAGTGGCGGTGGCCCGTCCAGATTACTGGAAAATTAATCGCGACCGCATGATTGAGGTACTCGACCAGAATGGCGTTAAAGGTGCAGGGTTTCAATATTACCATAAAGTAGTCCCTTTGGCCTACGGACTGGGTTTTATGAATTTGAAAGGCTTTTTTAAGAAATTATTCGTGTTTTTTCGTGGTTTAACTCAGGTAACCCCACGCATTCCGACCTCCGGATTAGAACTGGAACTTTGGGCACAAAAAAGTACAGCCCTGGCCTGCCAAAATCTAATGCTCTCTTTGCGTGCCGCCGGTTTCGATTCCTGCCCAATGGAAGGGATGGACGGACTAAGGGTACGTAAACTACTGAATCTGCCCGCTGGTGCTAAAATTTGTATGGTAATTAGTGCTGGCAAAAGAGCGTCCAATGGGGTATATGGCCCCCGTATTCGGTTCAATAATTCTTATTTTATACACGAAGTTTAAAAATGCAGCTTCGCTAATTTTCGCGGTACAGCTTTTGATGTAGGAACAAGTACTAAACGTCTACCTATGTCTAAAAAAATTTTAATTTGTGATGATGACACTGATATCCTGTCTATATGCCAGTATATATTAGTGGAACTTGGCTGGGAAGTGCACACACGCACCAATTGTAACGATATTCTTCAAACTGTACGAGAAATTAAGCCCGATATTATTTTAATGGACAACTGGATTCCTGATTGCGGGGGCATTGTAGCCACCCAAACACTAAAAATGCAGCATGATGTAAAGAACATTCCCATTATTTATTTTTCGGCCAACAATGACATTAAGAAACTGGCAAAAGAAGCCGGTGCCGATACCTTTCTTTCTAAACCTTTTGATATTAAGGAGTTAGAAGATGTGGTAATCAGTGTAGAACATTGTTGATACGGAGTGTCTGAATTTCCATAAAGGTGTATGGAAATACTGACAGGCTTATAAAACAATTGGCGGTTTTTGTCGTTAAGTCTTTTATCTGTTTTTAGTATGGAAGATTTAAACCCTACACCCCGAAAAATCAGAGAAGATCAGTTTTCCGATCTGGCAGATCTGATACCTACCATGATTTGGAAGGTAGATAATGAGGGCTCGGCTACTTATGTAAACAAAACCTGGATTGATTTTACAGGCATATCTTTTGAGGATAGTTTGGGTCATGGCTGGGGTACAGCGGTGCATCCGGACGACCGGGATAATGAGTTTAAGATCTTTATGACGGCTTTCGAAAAAAGAGCCCCCTTTCAATCTAAGTTTCGTTTAAGAAGAAGTGATGGGCAATACCGCTGGGTGTTGAGCCAGGGAAATGTGTTATTTAATCCCGAGTTTGCCGGGTTTATTGGCAGCTTAACCGATATTACCGATCAGGAATTGGCCCAGCAGGCCACTAAAATACTGATGCAAAAGAAAGATGAGTTTATGAGCATTGCCAGCCATGAACTCAAAACACCCATTACCAGCATGAAAGCTGCCTTGCAAATTGTAGAACGCTTAACCGATTCCGATGCCCAATTAGATCAGATACATACCTTTATTAAGAAAGCCAATAAACAAGTGAATAAGCTAACAGGCTTGGTAGAAGATCTATTGGATGTAACTAAAATACATGCGGGTAAAATGCAGTTTAACCGCTCTGTTTTTATAATAGATGAGGTATTGCAAGATTGTGTAGACCAGATTAAACATTACACTCATGCCCATTGTTTGATTGTTCAAGGGCCTACCGATACGGCTATTTGTGCCGATAAACACCGAATAGAACAAGTAATTATTAATTTTTTATCCAATGCCATAAAATACTCGCCCGAAGCCGACCAGGTATTAATTAAGTTGCAGCGAGAAAATCAGTTTTTAAGAATTGCCATCAGCGATTTTGGTATTGGCATACCAGCAGATAAGATCCATTATATTTTCGATCGTTTTTTTAGGGTTCAGGAATCTTCGCAAAAATTTTCGGGTCTGGGTTTGGGTTTATACATCTCCTCAGAAATAGTTAAACGTCATGGTGGTCAGATTGGGGTAGAAAGTAAAGAGGGAAAAGGTTCTACTTTTTGGTTTACCCTGCCAATAGAAACAGAAGAGATCAGAGAAATTAATCAGCAGCTGTCCATCAGCGGGCTGGTTTAAATCAGCTGAAAAGCTCACTTAAAACTGCCTGAGATTTTATTTCACCAAAATTATCTACGTGTAAACGGTAATAATCTAATAGGTGTTCCAATAATAATTTCCTGTCGGACAGGCTAATTTGAAGCTGTTCGAGGTTTTCGAAACTGCATTCCATTAATTGATGCCATAAGCCGCTTTGTGGCGGAGCAATTACAAAAGCATGAGGCGGCAAATGAGTGCTGAAGGCTGCGTTTTTCAGGTCGAAGTAAGCGTGCTCGGCATAGGAGCTATGATCTGGGAAAAAACCCAAAAATCGCGTTAAGCGCAATAAAAAATAAAGGTGGAAATTCGCCAAGCCCTTTTCCATCCGGTCTAAAAGCTCTATGGCATGGTACAGGAAATCAAATAAGATCTCATCGCTGCTTTGCTGCCTGATGGTTTTATAGATCACCTCGTTCAGAAAAATGGTGAGGCTGCTTTTTACAATATCGTATGGAATGCTCTGAAAAACAGGTAATTGCCTTACTTCGGCAACCCGCTGAATGCCGGTGTTTGCTTTATGGTAAACAACCATATCCAGCAAGTGTAGCGGCTGCAGCATATTAAGCGTTATTTTCGCCTTCGGTTTTTTTACACCGTTAATCATATACGATTGTAAACCCAGTTTTTCTGTAAAAACCTGAACCACTACGCTGCTTTCGGAGTAATGGGTAGTTTTAAAAACAATTCCTCGAGTTTTGTGGAGCATAGATTTAGCTTGCAATTGAGCCGCTGCCAATTTAGGAAAATTTGTAGTTTTACACCGATTATCCAGCTATTTAAAAGAAGACACACATGTGGGCCAGACTCTCGAAATTTATCCTTGCAAACAGATCAGGTATTCTAATATTTTTTCTGCTGGCTACTATTTTCATGGGCTGGCAGGCCTCAAAAGTACGTTTATCTTTTAACGCCGGTAAGGTGCTTCCATTAAGCGATTCTGCCTACATCAAATACAATAATTTTAAAAAACAATTTGGCGAAGATGGCAGTGTGATGGTGCTGGGCATTCAGTCAGATAAACTGCTTAAACGCGATCTGTTTAACGATTGGTTACAGCTAAATAATGAAATACAGCAAATAAAAGGCATCAGGCAGGTAGTATCTATCGGTAAGCTGTTCGAACTGACCAAAGATACCACGCAGCAAAAATTTATAGCCAAACCCATTGCCGTTTGGCCGGTAAAAACGCAGGGAGCTATGGATAGCATAGCTAATAAAATTGCAAACTTGCCCTTTTATAAAGACCTGATCTATAATCCGGAGAAACAGTCTACGCTTATGGCGGTTACCTTTGCCGATTCTGTTTTAAACTCCTCACAGCGAATTGCAGTTATCCAAACCATCCTCGATAAAAGTAAAAATTTTAGTCAAAAACATCAGGTAGCCGTACATCATTCAGGCCTGCCCTATATCAGAACCGTTATCTCTAAAAAAGTATCTGAAGAGTTTGCCCTGTTTATTGGTTTGTCTATTCTGGTGGCCGCACTCATCTTATTTTTATTTTTCCGCTCTTTCTCCTCCGTATTTTTTCCTGTATTAGTGGTGTTAATTGGGGTGGTTTGGAGTTTAGGAACCTTGGTGCTTTTGGGTTACGACATTACCCTGCTTACCGGTTTAATACCGCCACTTATTGTGGTTATCGGCATTCCGAATAGTATTTTATTGATCAATAAATACCATAACGAATTTACCAATCATGGCGATAAGCAAAAAGCACTAAAAACGGTTATAGAGCGTATTGCCATTACCACCCTCATTGCCAATCTTACCACCGCCATCGGGTTTGGCGTATTGTATTTTACCAATAGCGAACTGTTAATGCAGTTTGGCATTGTTGCAGCGCTAAATGTAATGGCAACCTGGTTAATGAGCCTGTGTTTAATACCCATTATTTTTAGCTTTTTGCCGCCGCCGCATGTTAAACACACTCGTCACCTGGACAGTCCTTTTTTAAGCAAATTGTTGCTCCAATTAGATTACCTGGCCCATAATCGTCGTAAGCTGATTTATGTGAGCACCATTTTTATTTTAATAATTGCCGTCTGGGGCATTAGCCGGGTGAGGGTAAACGGATATATTGTAGACGATCTTCCCCAAAAAGACGCCGTTTATCAGGATATGAAATTCTTTAGTCAGAATTTTAAAGGGGTTTTACCGCTGGAAGTAAGCGTAGATACTCGTCGTAAAAATGGGGTAATGAACCTTTCGGTGATTAAAAAAATAGATCGCGTACAAGATCTGATCAGCTCACATCCCGAATTTTCCAGAGCCATATCGCTGGTAGAAGTGTTGAAGTTCTCTTCGCAGGCTTTTTATGTCGGAGATACCGCATTTTACCGCGTTCCCAATGATATGGAGAAGAATTTCATACTCTCTTATGCCGCAAACTCAGGTAAAAGCAATAATAATTTGATGAAAAATTTCCTGGACAGCAACCGTCAGGTTACCCGCCTGAGCTTCCAGATGGCCGATGTGGGTTCTGACCGTATGAACCAACTCATTAAGGAAATAGAACCCGGAATCGATTCTATTTTTAATCCTGCCAGATACGATGTAGAACTCACCGGATCGAGCATTATCTTTATTAAAGGCACCAATTATCTGGTTAAAAACCTTCGCGATAGCTTATTGTTGGCCATTGCATTAATTGCTTTATTAATGTGGATATTGTTTCGTGGCGGACGCATGATCCTGATCTCTTTAATTCCGAATATCATTCCATTAATCATTACGGCCGGAATTTTGGGCTTTGCCGGAATTCCGCTAAAACCATCAACCATTCTTATTTTTAGTATTGCCTTTGGCATCGCATCAGATCAAACCATCTATTTCTTAACCCGCTATCGTCAGGAGCTGAGAAACACCAACTGGTCTATATCTCAAATCGTAACCGATACCATAAAAGAGACCGGCTTAAGCATGATCTACGTAGCCATGATCTTATTCTTTGGTTTTGGTATTTTTGCTGCTTCCACTTTCGGTGGCACCGTGGCCCTGGGCTTATTGCTATCTATTACCCTCTTAGTGGCATTAATATCTAATTTAACCCTATTGCCTGCTTTTTTGTTAAGCTTAGAAAAGCGAAATTTGAAGAAAGCACCAAAGCCCGGCCTAATTAATTTAGAGCCCGAAGAATTAAGCTGATTCTTTCTCTGTATTTCTTTTTTCTGCTTTTTCGGCCCTTTCATTGCGTAAAGACTGGTAGTCCATTTTGCGGATCAGGCTGTATAAAAACAACAGAAAACTCCCGCCCAGCAGTAGTACGCCTAAAATCATGGCCCAGCCATATTTTCCCCATTCCATATCCCTGATCAGGTAGCCCACAGAAATCATGGCAGAACCTGCTAAAAACAGGATAATTCCGCTGCAAACATATTTCGTATTCACGATGATTTTAAATATTGATCTTAACCCCATGATTGATAAAACGTTAGATTATGATAAATAATACATAGTGCAAGTATTATGCCTGTTTTTCACCCCGATTTTTTCTAACTTTGCAGGCTTGTAAAAGGATATAATTGCTGATGTATAAAGAATATAAACAACTCAACTTATCGCAAACCGGAAAAGAAATTCTGGAGTATTGGAAAAGCCATCAAATTTTTGAAAAAAGTATTCAAAACAGACCGGCCTCTAAGCCCTATACTTTCTATGAAGGTCCGCCATCAGCCAATGGTATGCCGGGTATTCACCACGTGATGGCCCGTTCTATCAAAGATATTTTTTGCAGATACAAAACCCTTAAAGGATTTCAGGTTAAACGTAAAGGCGGTTGGGATACCCACGGCCTGCCTATTGAATTGGCCGTAGAAAAAACTTTAGGGATCACTAAAGACGATATTGGGAAAAAGATCTCGGTAGCAGATTATAATGCTGCCTGCCGTAAAGAGGTAATGAAATATACCGATGTATGGAACGACCTAACCGAGAAAATGGGTTATTGGGTAGATCTGGAAAATCCGTATATCACTTACGAAACATCTTACATTGAAACCCTTTGGTGGATATTACAGCAATTGCACGAAAAAGGGTTGCTTTATAAAGGGTATACCGTACAGCCTTATTCACCTGCAGCCGGTACCGGTTTAAGTTCACACGAGCTGAACCAGCCCGGAACCTACCAGATGCTGAAAGATACTTCTATTGTGGCACAATTCCGCCCCAAGAAAGACCAACAGCATCCTCTGCTATCAGTCTTGTTCGAAACCGAACAGGAAGATACGGCCATTTTAGCCTGGACCACTACTCCCTGGACCTTGCCAGCTAACTGTGCCCTTGCAGTAGGTGAAAAAATAGCATACGTAAAGGTGAAAACCTTTAACCAATATACCTTTGAGCCTGTAAGCGTGGTATTGGCCAAAGAGCTGGTTGCTAAATATTTTAAACCCGAAGGCGAAAATGCAGATTTTGCTACTTTCCAACCGGGAGATAAGGTTATTCCCTGGTCTATTACAGCCAGCTTTACAGGAAAAGACCTGTTAGGCCTGCGTTATCATCAATTAATGCCTTACGTAAGCAATGCCGAATTAGAAGCCAAGGCCTTCCGTGTAATTCCGGCAGATTTCGTAACCACCGAAGATGGTACCGGTGTGGTACATACCGCATCTGTTTTTGGTGCCGATGACTTTAGAGCCTGTAAAGAAAATGAGGTGCCTTCGGTAATGGTGAAGGATGAAAAAGGCAACGAACTGCCTTTGGTAAATAAGCAGGGTAAATTTGTAGATGAAGTAACTGATTTTGCCGGCCGTTTTGTAAAAGAGGAGTATTATACCGATGAAGAACGTAAAACCCCAGACTTCCGACCAACGGATGTACTCATAGCCATTAAACTAAAAGAAGACAATAAGGCTTTTGATGTTAAGAAATACGAACACAGCTATCCGCATTGCTGGCGTACCGATAAGCCCATATTATATTATCCGCTAGATAGCTGGTTCATTAAAACTACCGCGGTAAAAGACCGCATGGTAGAATTAAATAAAACCATTAACTGGAAACCCGAAGCTACCGGAACCGGACGTTTTGGAAACTGGTTAGAGAATCTGGTAGACTGGAACTTATCGCGTTCACGCTATTGGGGTACGCCGCTACCCATTTGGAGAACAGCCGATAACAGTGAGGAGGTTTGCATTGGTTCTATTGAGCAGCTGAAGACGAGGATTACCGAAAGTTTGCAGGCCGAAGGGCTGCATACTGCAGAGCAGGTGGCTAAGATGCAAGCCTATCTGAAACAAATAGAAGCCGGAGAAGCCGATCTGCACCGGCCTTATGTAGATGATATCATTTTAGTTTCGGCATCGGGTGCGCAAATGTTCCGCGAAAGCGATCTGATTGATGTTTGGTTCGACTCTGGTGCCATGCCTTATGCACAATACGGCCTCCCCCCAACCCCCTCCGGCAGAGGGGGAGAGATATCTCCTAAAGAATTTTTAGAATATTGGAATACGAATTCCCTTCCCTCAGGGGAGGGCAAGGGTGGGGCAATCTATCCGGCAGATTTTATTGCCGAAGGTGTAGACCAAACCCGCGGGTGGTTCTTTACGCTCCACGCTATTGCAGTGATGCTGAACGATAGTGTGGCCTTTAAAAATGTAGTCTCTAACGGATTGGTTTTAGATAAGAACGGAAACAAAATGTCTAAACGTTTAGGTAATGCCATCGATCCGTTCCAAACCATAGAAACCTACAGTGCCGATGCCAGCCGTTGGTACATGATTAGCAATGCATCGCCTTGGGATAACCTTAAATTTAACCTAGAAGGCTTAGATGAAGTACGCCGTAAATTCTTTGGCACCTTATACAATACCTATTCCTTCTTTGCTTTATACGCTAACATAGATCAGTTTAGCTATAAAGAAGCAGAGATTGCCATAGCGCAACGTCCGGAGATTGACCGCTGGATTATTTCTTTATTAAATTCCCTGATCAAAGAGGTAGACGGCTATTACGAAGATTTCGAACCTACCAAGGCTGCCCGTGCCATCCAGAGTTTTGTAGATGAGCATTTAAGTAATTGGTATGTACGTTTATGCCGCCGCCGTTTCTGGAAAGGCGATTATACCGACGATAAAATATCTGCTTACCAAACGTTATACACCTGTTTAAATACGGTGGCTAAGTTAATGTCGCCAATTGCGCCGTTTTTTGCCGACCGTTTGTTCCTTGATTTGAACGCCGTAACCCAAAAAGAACAGGTAGAATCTATCCATCTTTCTGATTTTCCGGCATACCAGGCAAACTTGGTAGATGCCCAGCTGGAAGAACGTATGGCTTTGGCCCAGAATATTTCTTCACTGGTATTATCGCTTCGTAAAAAAGTAGGTATTAATGTGCGCCAGCCATTAGGTAAAATTTTGGTTCCGGTACTCAATAAAGGGTTTAAAGAACAGGTAGAGCAGGTTCGCGAACTTATTTTATCAGAAACAAACATTAAGCAAATAGAGTATATTACCGATACCGCTGGCTTTATTAGTAAAAAAGTGAAACCTAATTTTAAAGCCCTGGGGCCAAAAGTAGGGAAGGATATGAAAGAGGTAGCAGCTGTTTTAAGTGCTTTAGATCAGCAACAGATCAATGAATTTGAAGCAGCAGGTACTTTTACTATTCCTAATACGTTATATACCGTAGATCTGACCGATGTAGAGATTGTAGCTGAAGACGTTCCCGGATGGCAGGTAGCCAATTTAGGAAAACTAACTGTCGCTTTAGATGTTACGCTTACCGAAGAGCTAAAACAGGAAGGATTATCCAGAGAACTGATTAACCGCATACAAAATTTGCGTAAAGAGCAGGATTTTCTGGTTACCGACCGCATAGCTGTTCGCATCAGCGAGGACCCAATAATTGCAAAGGCGGTGAATAATAATTTAACTTATATTTGCGCCGAAATTTTAGCTGATTCACTGCGACTGGATCCCACGTTACGATCTGGTGAATTGATTGAGGTTGAGGATATTAATTTATACATTTCGATAACTAAATCTTAATATGGATACTAACGAAAAGACAAGATATGCCGATTCAGAATTACAAGAATTCAAGGATATTATTTTAGAAAAAATACAGATTGCCCGCGAAGAATTATCTGCACTCACCAAATCTTTAAGTAACCCGAACGCCAATGGAACCGACGATACCGCCGGTACCTATAAAACGCTCGAAGACGGTTCGGCCACTTTAGAAAAAGAACAAATTAATCAGCTGGCTGCCCGTCAGAAAAAGTTTATCGAAAGTTTAGAGTCGGCCCTAGTACGTATAGAAAATAAAACATACGGCGTTTGCCGCGAAACAGGAAAATTAATTCCAAAAGAGCGCTTACGTGCGGTGCCGCATGCCACTTTAAGTATGGAAGCTAAAATGAAACAGAATTAATGAAAGGCTATACTAAACCCGCTTTATTAATTTTATTTGTTCTTTTAGCAGATCAGATATTAAAATTCTGGATTAAACTGAATATGAGCCTGGGCCAGGAATACCACATGCTGGGCAAATGGTTTATTATTCACTTTACCGAAAATAACGGCATGGCCTTTGGCTTTGAGTTTGGTGGCGAAGCCGGAAAGCTTGCCCTTAGCCTCATCCGTGTATTGGCTGTATTAGGTATTGGCTATGGTTTAATTTATCTGATAAAAAAGAAATACCATCGCGGATTGATTTTAAATATTTCGCTCATTTTTGCCGGTGCCGTAGGAAATATTATCGATTCTGCTTTTTACGGAAAGCTGTTTAGCGAGAGTACTTATTTTTCTAAAGCCACCTTATTCCCAGCCCAGGGCGGATATGCCGGGCTGTTTCATGGCAAGGTGGTAGATATGTTATACTTCCCGATAATTGAAACGCATTATCCATCTTGGTTCCCTTTTTGGGCCAACCAGTCTTTTGTGTTTTTTCAGCCGGTGTTTAACCTGGCCGATGCAGCGATTAGTGTAGGCGTTATTCTTATTCTGATTTTCCAGAAACATTATTTCAAAGATCCGGAAGTGGTAGAAAATCACCCGCAAAGCGAAATGGTAGAAGAATAAAACAAAGTCCTGGTGTAAATCGGGACTTTGTTGTTTTTGGGCGTGTCCCTTCGGGTCAGGCTATCCACTTTGCTCTTTATGCCAATGGCATAAAGGAGCTCGTTGCTATCCCTCACGCTTTTAAAATGGTTGATTTTGCCGTCATTTTACCTGTTTTGTCATTCTGCCCGAAGGGCTCCCATGGAGAGCGTAGCGAAGAATCTAATTTAGATACTTCATTTTATTCAGCATGACAAAGGGGTTAAGCGAGCTTTCAAACTAAACCCGATAGAGCGTAAAGCCCGCAAGCCGCAGGCTGAGGACTTGTCCAAAGGACTTCTACGAAGCAGCGATAGCGGGGCTTCAGGTTATTTTATATTCAGACTAAAGGTTTTCTAAACTTTGCTTATCTTAATATTAAATCATTTAAACAGCTATAACTATGAAAAAAGTCATTTTAGCCTTGGTATTAATTGCTTTTGCAATTAACCTTTCGGCACAAAGCACCGATTTGCGTCGTAAAATTGAAGTGAATGGCACTGCCGAAATAGAAGTTACTCCCGATATTATTTATGTGGCTATTTCTTTGCGGGAATATATCGATAATAAGAAAAAAGTGAATATTGAGGATTTGGAGCGCCAACTGCAATCGGCGGTATTAAAGGCCGGCATTGCTAAAGAAAACTTTACCATTAATAATATTTCGGCCTATAACTACTCGTGGGATAGGAAGAAAAATCCTGATTTTTTGGCCAGTAAGCAGTACCGAATTAAGGTTGCTGACTTAACGAAATGGAACCAGATTGTGAATTCGGTAGATGCCAAAGGGGTTCAGTACAGCAACATTGATAGTTATGATTACTCTAAAATGGATGAGCTGAAAAAGGAATTGAAAATTAAAGCATTGAAAGCGGCACGTGAAAAAGCCATTTACCTGGCCGAGTCTATTGGCGAAAAAGTGGGGCCTGCTTTAGAAATAAACGAAAGCGGTAATGAATATTATCCGCAGCCGGTATACCGGGCATCCATGTTAATGAAAACGAATGCACTGGAGGAAGCAGCGCCTATGCCTGATATTGATTTTAAAAAGATTAAACTAAATTACCAGATGAGGGCGGTGTTTGAGTTAAAATAAACGATTTGTGGCACGGCCTCTGGCCATGCCACC
>JBJTNQ010000022.1:0-3858 GCA_046074105.1 Sphingobacteriaceae bacterium
CCTACGGCGGTGCATTTTGGAGAAACAGGTCGCGGTGATGGCTTTTTACCCAAAGAAGAAGTATTCTATTTAGTGGCCGGAATCATCACGGTTTTGAACGTTCTCGCTTTGTCATTAATCAAGGCCATTGATAAAATTCCCACAGAAAAATGGGGCACTATCCTACCTGTTTTCGCAGATAAAGGAAATGAAACAATTAAAAACACCTTTATAAATTGGCTGCATTTCTTTCCTGCACTCATTAATACTTATTTGATCCTTGTGATGAGAGCTTTGTTAATGCTAAATGATGAAAGAACCTACCAAACCGATTACAGCTACATTCCTCTGCTTGGAATAATAGGCTTACTTGTTTGGTTGATCTACCTTCCTTTGCGTTTATTGGCAAGTCCTAAATTCGTGGAGGAACTATGAGTGTTCAAATGCCGAATATTTCCATTCAGGCCTTTGATTATCCCTTACCTGAATCGAAAATCGCTCAATTCCCCTTGGCAAATCGCCATGATTCAAAGCTCTTGGTCTTTCAAGACGGCGTAATTAAGCACGAAGCCTTCCGGCAATTAGCCAATCAACTTCCGGAGAATGCTTTACTCATTTTCAATAATACCAAAGTCATTCCGGCGCGTATTCCCCTCTTTAAAGAGAATGGAGTGGCCATTGAACTCTTCTTATTACATCCTCTTTCAGATTCAGTCCCGACAGAACAACTGATGGAAAGCGAGAGAGAAACGAGTTGGGAGTGTTTAATTGGAAATAAGAAGCGCTGGAAAGTGGGTGATGTCCTTTACAAGGGAGATTTAGCCTTCTCCTGGATTGATCGCGAGAAAAACCACATTCGAATCACTTGGGACACGGAGAAAAGTTTCGCTCAGGTTTTGGAAGATATTGGAAAAATCCCGCTTCCTCCTTATATGGAGAGAGAAGCGCAAATTTCTGATGCAGAACGTTATCAGACTTTATTTTCAGAAAAACCAGGCGCGGTGGCAGCTCCTACTGCCAGCTTGCATTTTTCAGATGAGGTATTAGCCGATTTAGACAAAATCAACCTACACAAAGCCTATCTAACCTTGCATGTGGGCGCAGGCACCTTCTTACCTGTGAAAGAGGAAGATGTCAGCAAGCATCCCATGCACCGGGAGCAAATAGTCTTCACCCCTGCCTTAATTGAAACTTTGAAAACACATAAGGGACCTTACATACCGGTAGGAACAACCTCTTTACGGGCACTGGAAAGTTTGTATTGGAGTGGAGTTTGGTTAATCGAAAAACGACCTTTGGAAAATAGTGTACTCGTATTACCAAAAGAATTTGCCTATGAAGAGCGTTCCTATATACCCTCTATTCAAGAGGCACTAGATGCCGTATTACAGTTTCTAATAGAGGAGAATAGAAATTATTGGGTGGCTGAAACGGAATTATTAATCATGCCAGGCTATACCTTGCATTTCTGTGATGCTATCATCACTAATTTCCACCAGCCTAAATCCACCCTTTTAGTATTAATCGCCGCCTTGATTGGGGATGATTGGAAGCGAGTTTATGATGCGGCTTTGGCAAACGAATACCGCTTCCTTAGTTACGGCGATTCGTCCCTATTATTTAAAAAGAAGGATATTTAGTACTTTTGCAAAAAAGAATAGTTTATGACAAATTTCATTGAAGAATTACGTTGGAGAGGGATGTTACACGATATGATTCCGGGTTTAGAGGATCAGCTTGCCAAAGAAATGACAGCAGCCTATATCGGTTTTGACCCTACTGCACCGAGTCTTCACATTGGGAATTTAGCCGCGATCATGCTATTGAAGCATTTTCAATTAGCAGGCCATAAACCTATCGCTTTAGTAGGTGGAGCCACTGGTATGATTGGCGATCCATCAGGTAAATCAGCTGAACGCGATTTTCTTTCAGAAGAGACTTTACGTGAAAATCAAATAGGAATTCAAGCACAATTGGAGAAATTCTTAGCGTTTCACAACGGGGCTAATTCGGCCGAAGTAGTCAATAATTATGATTGGTTTAAAGAATTCAGCTTCCTGGGCTTCTTGCGAGAGGCGGGTAAATTCTTAACCGTTAATTATATGATGTCCAAAGACTCCGTTAAGAAGCGCCTTGAAACCGGCATTTCTTTCACCGAGTTTTCTTATCAATTATTACAAGGATACGATTTCTATCATTTATACAAGACAAAAAACGTGCGGCTTCAAATGGGTGGTTCGGATCAGTGGGGAAATATTACCACAGGTACAGAAATAATCCGTCGTAAAGAAGGTCATGACGAAGATGCCACCGAACGTGCTGCTTTCGCTTTAACCACTCCATTAGTTACAAAAGCAGATGGCACGAAGTTTGGCAAGTCTGAATCGGGTAATGTTTGGCTAGATGCTACAAAAACATCTCCTTTCGCCTTTTACCAATTTTGGCTTAATGCAGCAGATGCAGACGTCCCTCGCCTCATCCGCGTTTTCACTTTATATACGAAGGACCAAATCGAAGAAATGGAACGTGCCCACGCAGAAGCTCCACACTTGCGCATCTTACAAAAGGCAATTGCTGAAGAAGTAACGACTCGCGTGCATGGCGCAGATGTTTGCGCACTTGTGATTGAAGCTTCTGCCTTACTCTTCTCTAAAGATGCCGTTGAATTATTAAGTAATGCCTCAGACGCCCTTATTGCACAATTACCGGTTTATGAAGTATCTGCCTCCTTATTGTCAGAATGCCAAAACCTCACCGATTTAATTAGTGTAGGAACAGAAAACGTCATTTGTTCATCCAAAGGCGAAGCCAGAAAAGCTATCCAAGGAAATGCTATCAGCGTAAATAAAGTGAAAATTACCGATCCTAATACTCCCCTTCAATTCGAAAAAATCAAGGGTCAATTCCTTTTAATAGGTAACGGGAAACAGAAAAATTATATTTTATCCTTCAAATAATCTAGGATTTAGCGCGATCACAAAAAAAAACTAAAAAATTAGAGTACAGGTTTGTAGAATATAAAATAATCCTACATCTTTGCACTCCCAATCGCTAGGAACAAAAGGTTTCTAGCACTAGACCGAGAGTAAATCAAGTGATTAGATTCACGACAGAGCGGGTTGCTTTGTAGGGTTTATTGGAGGTATAAGAGTTCTTTGACGTGTTGATAGAAATAAAGAAGAGATACTGTGTTTAAATCACAGTGTCGAAATAGTAGCATTCAAGACAAGGATAATGACAATTTTCTTATATTAATAAGAGCAGTCAAACATCCAAAGATTATTTACAATGGAGAGTTTGATCCTGGCTCAGGATGAACGCTAGCGGCAGGCCTAATACATGCAAGTCGAACGGTGTCTTCGGACATAGTGGCGCACGGGTGCGTAACACGTATGCAACCTACCTTACATTGGGGGATAGCCTTTCGAAAGGGAGATTAATACCGCATAAGACAGTAGCTGGGCATCCAGTAGCTGTTAAAGATTTATCGATGTAAGCTGGGCATGCGTCCAATTAGCTAGTTGGTGAGGTAACGGCTCACCAAGGCGATGATTGGTAGGGGAACTGAGAGGTCAATCCCCCACACTGGCACTGAGATACGGGCCAGACTCCTACGGGAGGCAGCAGTAGGGAATATTGGGCAATGGACGCAAGTCTGACCCAGCCATGCCGCGTGCAGGATGAAGGCGTTATGCGTTGTAAACTGCTTTTATACAGGAAGAAACGACTCTTGCGAGAGGCATTGACGGTACTGTATGAATAAGCACCGGCTAACTCCGTGCCAGCAGCCGCGGTAATACGGAGGGTGCAAGCGTTGTCCGGATTTATTGGGTTTAAAGGGTGCGCAGGTGGTTTATTAAGTCAGTGGTGAAAGACGGT
>JBJTNQ010000023.1:0-7138 GCA_046074105.1 Sphingobacteriaceae bacterium
AACGCAATTGAGGGTAGATCATGCCCGAAAATTATTGGAGAACGGCTCCGCCGGAGAATTGTCCATAGAAGGCATAGGTAAAATGTCGGGCTTTGCCTCCCGATCCAGCTTTTACGATGCTTTTAAATCGGAAACAGGGCTTACCCCGACAGAATTCTTAGAACAATTAAATAGCTAACAAACAGCTCAGGCCAACCTAAAAAAGTCCCACATTTCTACGGGACTTTTTGGTGGAGAATATCGTCCCGAAGGTCGGGAACCTTCCCGATGGCTATCGGGACGCTCTAGCCAATTACATAAATAAAAAAGTCCCGCATTCCTGCGGGACTTTTTGGTGGAGAATATCGGAGTCGAACCGATGACCTCTTGCATGCCATGCAAGCGCTCTAGCCAGCTGAGCTAATCCCCCTTTTACTTTTCTGGCTTATATTCTCTAGAAGATGACCTTCACGATGACTCTCGGGACGCTCTAGCCAGCTGAGCTAATCTCCGTACGTTTAGGACTGCAATTTTCGTCAATTATTTTGATTTGCGCAAATATTTCTGAATCAGTTTAGCCGTACGCCCAGAAGCCCCCTCCGGACCAACCTTTTCGGCCAGCAGCTGATAATCCTCCAGCATCCGTTTTCTGGCGGGGCCATTCGTAATAATAGCCTGTAGTTCCATAGCAATCCTATCCGGATGACAATCTTCCTGTATCAATTCCTTAACCACCTCCCGGTCCATGATCAGGTTCACCAGCGAAATAAAACGGATCTTAACCAGTAGACGGGCAATGGCCACCGAAATTTTGCTGCCGCGATACAGCACCACCTGCGGACAACGGAGCAAAGCAGTTTCTAAAGTAGCTGTTCCTGAAGTGACCAAGGCTGCCTCAGCATTTTTAAGCAGATCGTAAGTCGCATTAAAAACAACCGAAACTTTACGCTCTCCGATATAGGCAGCATAATCTTCCGTTTTAAAATTTGGTGCTCCCGCAATAACTACCTGATGAGAAGAGAAACGGTCGCTGGCAGCAATCATTTGCGGAAGTATGTGCTTTAATTCCATTTTACGGCTGCCCGGCAGGAGCGCCAAAATAAGACGGTCGTCTAAATGATGATTCTTTCGAAAATTAACATCAAATGTGTAAGCCGCAATCGCATCCATCAGGGGGTTGCCCACATAATCGATCTCCATACCCCAGCTTTTATAAAAATCCACTTCAAAAGGCAGAATGCAGTACAAATGATCTACCACCTTTTTAATCTTCAGCATCCGCTTCTGATTCCAGGCCCATACTTTGGGCGAAATATAAAAATGCACCGGAATATCTTGTGCTTTAGCAAACTCAGCAATTTTAAGATTAAATCCGGGAAAGTCAATTAAAATGAGTGCATCCGGCTGGTAGCTTTTAACCGATTCTTTAGCCAGCTTTAGATTTTTAGAGATGGTTCTGAGGTTAGCCAGCACCTCTATAAAACCCATAAAAGCCATTTCGGAATAATGCTTATCGCATACCCCTCCCTGTGCCAGCATCAAATCGCCGCCAAAAAAACGAAACTCCGCCTGCGGATCTTCCGCTTTAAGCGCCTTCATTAAATTGGCACCATGCAAATCGCCGGAGGCCTCGCCTGCTAGCAGATAATATTTCATAAGCCGACTTTAAAATAGAATAGCACAATAGCCGATAAAAAGCTGATAAACATTAAGCCCCTGCCCGTTTGCTCCAGACCTGCCCGATAAGCCACCCTCACGAGGATCAGGTTCAGCACCAGACTAACCAGATAGATAATTTTAGTGCGATGAGCATGACTCAAATCGTTACTGATCAGGCTTTCATAAACCCAGGCCAAAGCCGGCAATAGTAAACCGGCCAAAAGCCCAAATAAGAAATGATCTTTTTTAAACGCCAAAATTCCAGGTATTTAAAGTCGGAATAGCATGATGGGCAGTCATATCAAACTGTACCGGAACCACCGAAGCAAAACCATGTTCCAGCGCCCAAACATCCGTATCCTCACCATGATCATTGTTCTGAAAAACACCCGTCAGCCAATAATAGTTTCTTTTATACGGATCCAAACGCTCATCAAACTCCTCAGCCCATTTCGCATTCGCCTGGCGGCAAATCTTAATGCCTTTAATTTTTTCCGCTTTCGGGAAGTTCACATTCAACAAAGTCCCAACAGGCAAGCCATTGGCTAAAACCTGGCGTGCAACCGCTTGAACAATTTCAGTAAGCGGCGAAAAATTCGCATCGTAAGTAAAATCATCCAATGAAAAACCAACAGAAGGAATGCTCTCAATGGCCCCCTCTACGGCAGCAGACATGGTACCCGAATAAATCACATTAATGGAATTATTTAATCCGTGATTGATACCAGAAACACATAGATCGGGTTTTTTACCTTTAAAAATCTTGTTTACGGCCAATTTCACACAATCTACCGGGGTGCCGGAACATTTGTACATTTCTACACCTTCGTATAAATGAACTTTATCCAATCGCAGGGGTTTGCCAATGGTAATGGCGTGGCCCATGCCCGACTGCGGACTATCAGGAGCCACCACTGTTACTTCGCCTAAAGGTTTCATCATATCAATGAGAGCCTTAATGCCCGGAGCATCAATCCCATCATCGTTTACCACCAGAATTACAGGTTTTTCTTTTTTCACACCGTAAAACTACAAAAAGAAAAAGTGCCTTGCATTCGCAATATGTTTTTTGCTAAAAAGCCGGTATTAACCTTTATTGATGAACAGGATACTCAACACCAAACCGGCAATGAATAATGCGCCCGAAATAAGTATGGAAAAAATTAATATAAAACCTTTTAAACCCGTTTTAGGCATTAGCAGAAGCTCATCGTCTGCCTTAAATTCGAGGGCACTTAAATGCTCGAAACGATAAATGCCCGCCTGCTTTATCTCAAATTCTGCTACCGGAACTATTCGAACTCCAAAACCATCTTTTCGTTGACTTAACAAATTAAAATCCCGCTTAAGCGGGATTTCTACTTTTGTTTGCAGATGGCTTAGCCGAAAAATCGGCTTAGAGGGTACCACGGTAAAAAGACCCCGTCTTTTTACCGCGATTTCATAAAAACCAGTCTGTTTTAATTCCACAATACAGAATTCGGCTTTGGCCGAAATAACTACACGATTGGGATTTTGATAAACCTGAAATATTTTTCTAACACTCCTGATTAAAAAAATCAAACTAACTATACTTATACCTGTTAGCAGAAGTACCCAATATAAATTTCGCATCTTGTTTTAATTATAAATCGAACGATTACAATCAAAACGAGGCAAAACCAGGTTTAGTGTTTTATGCCTTTAATGCACCCGCCTTTATTTCTTCTACTACTGTAGGGTCTAACAGCGTGGTAATATCGCCCAAATTCTCTGTTTCGCCCTCGGCCACTTTTCTTAAAATACGACGCATAATTTTACCCGAACGCGTTTTGGGCAAACCGCTCACAAACTGAATTTTATCGGGTTTGGCAATGGCACCAATAATACGGGTTACGGTTTGTAAAATATCACGGCGGGTCAGGTCATGATCGTGCAACGAAGACCCTAAAATTACGTAGGCGTAAATACCCTGGCCCTTAATATCATGCGGATAACCCACCACGGCACTTTCAATTACATCGGCATGCATATTAATCGCATTTTCCACTTCGGCTGTACCAATGCGGTGGCCCGAAACATTAATCACATCATCCACACGGCCGGTAATGCGGTAATAACCATCCTCATCGCGTAAGCAGCCGTCGCCGGTAAAGTATTTATTATCGTAAGTACTGAAATAAGTTGTGCGGCAGCGTTCATGATCGCCATAAGTGGTACGAATAATACCCGGCCACGGGAATTTGACACACAAATTACCACTCACCCCATTGCCTTCAATTTCGTTTCCGTTCTCGTCAACCAAACAAGGCTGAATACCCGGCAGCGGCAGCGTAGCATAACCCGGCTTGGTTGGCGTAATACCGGCAATGGGCGAGATTAGGATACCAGCGGTTTCAGTCTGCCACCAGGTGTCTACAATAGGACATTTGCCCTTACCAATTTTCTCGTTAAACCAGTTCCAGGCCTCTTCATTAATAGGCTCCCCTACCGATCCCAACTTTTTTAATGAACTCAGGTCTTTTCCTTTAAGCGCATCATCGCCAAAAGCCATTAATGAGCGGATAGCCGTTGGTGCGGTATACAGAATATTTACTTTGTACTTATCTACAATATCCCAAAAACGCCCGGCATTAGGCCAGGTAGGCACACCTTCGAACATCAGGGTAGTAGCGCCCTGTAATAAAGCACCATACACTAAATAAGAATGACCGGTTATCCAGCCGATATCAGCGGTACAGAAAAATACTTCGCCAGGTTCATACTGAAACACATTGGCAAAAGTATAGCCAGTATACACCATATAACCTCCGCAGGTATGCACCACTCCTTTGGGTTTACCGGTCGAGCCGGATGTATACAAAATGAACAATTCATCTTCGGCATCCATGGGCTCTGCAGGGCAGTCCGGATTACCCATGGTCTCTACTTTCTTAATTTCATCTTCCCACCAAACATCTCTCCCTTTGATCATAGAAACCGGCGTACGGCTGCGGGTCAGAACAATAACCCGGCGTACCGATGGGCACTGTACCAAAGCATCGTCAATTACATTTTTTAAAGAAATTTCTTTGTTAGCACGAAAACCGCCGTCGGCGGTAATCACCACTTCACATTGAGCATCCTGAATCCGATCGGCAATTGACTGAGCCGAAAAACCGCCAAACACCACCGAATGGATAGCGCCAATACGGGCACAAGCTAGTACCGCAATGGCTAATTCGGGCACCATGGGCATATAAATACAAACCCTGTCGCCTTTTTTAACCCCATTGTTTTTGAGCATGGCGCTCACCTGGTTTACCTTGGCGTGCAGCTCTTTATAGGTAATTTTCCGGTAATGCTCTTCCGGATCATTGGGCTCCCAGATGATAGCCGGCTGATCACCCAGTTTTTCTAAATGACGGTCTATGCAGTTTTCGGTAATGTTCAGTTTGGCCCCTTTAAACCACTGTGTATTGGCTTTGCGAAAATCCCAGTCTAGTACTTTATCCCATTTTTTTTGCCAATGAAAGTGAGCGGCAATTCCTGCCCAAAATTCTTCCGGCTCGGCTACACTTTTTTGATAAGCCGCCTCATATTCTTGAAATGTGTTAACACGTAGTTCCATACCCCAATAAAATATTAATTGTCATATTCTCCCTGTAAAGCATAAAGGCCAAAGCGCAATAAGCCTCCCACAATAATGGGCATTAGTACGAATAAAATAATTATTCCAAACACCAGGTCGTCTTGTTTTCCGGTAGCGAGTTTAGGCAGGCCAAAATCTACCACACCATAGTAGGCACACAGGCCGGCCAGAGCCAACCAAACAATACCCATATATTTCTTAATAGCATTCATCTTATTTATGATTTTAATTTTTTAATCATCTATACTGCGGTCTTTTCCATTAATGTAAACCAGCCCAATAACTAAACACACGCCGGCTACAATAATAGGATACCATAAACCCTCCAAATAAGGCTGTTTATTAACTATTGCAAGGCCGGAAGCTTCGGCTGCGGCATTGGCATCTTTAGCTTTGGTAGCCAGATAGGTGGCAACAGCTGGCAGTAAGCCTCCAAACACTCCATTACCAATATGGTAAGGTAATGACATGGAAGTATAGCGAATTTTGGTTGGAAACATCTCTACCAGGAATGCCGCAATTGGACCATAAACCATAGTTACAAAAACTACCTGAATAAATACCAGAAAGATTAAAGACCAGCGGTCGCTATCGTTAATAGTTACTACTTTCTTTACGATAGGGGCCGGTACTTCGGCAGTTTTATCGACCAAAACTTTAATGGTCGTAACCTCTTCGTATTGAGTTCCATCCTGATAAGATTTATGAATGGTTTTGGTAATTAAAGAATCTCCTGCAGTAGATTTCGGATCGGCTGTATAAGTAGAATCTGAAGTAGTTTGCGCTACGAGCTCTACCTTATTCTTCAAATTGGCAGTTTGGTACATTTGCTCATAAATGGGGCGGTAAGCGAATATAGCACAGAACATACCGGCCATCATAATGCCTTTACGGCCAATTTTATCAGAAAGCCAGCCAAAAAATACAAACAAGGGGGTACCCATTAATAAAGCTACCGCGATGAGGGTATCCGATTGCATGGGGTCTACATTACAAACTTTCTGAATAAAATTCATGGCATAGAACTGGCCGGTATACCAAACCACGCCTTGCCCCATGGTAGCACCAAATAAAGCCAATAACACGAACTTAAAATTCGTTTTATTGCCAAAACTTTCCTTTAAGGGGTTGGCAGAAGTTTTTCCCTCAGCTTTCACCTTCGCGAAAAGCGGAGACTCATGCATATTTCTACGAATCACATAAGAAATAAGCACCATGAGAATAGAAACCAGGAAAGGAATGCGCCATCCCCAGTCGTTAAATGCTTCTTTAGACAGCGACTGTCGAGTGGCCAAAATCACTAAAAGAGAAACAAATAAACCTACGGTGGCAGTGGTCTGTATCCACGAAGTCCAATAACCACGGGCTTTTGCCGGCGCATGTTCGGCCACATATGTAGCTGCACCGCCGTACTCTCCGCCCAAGGCTAAACCTTGTAATAATCGAAGAATTAACACCAGCAAGGGCGCAAAAAACCCAATGGTTTCATAAGATGGAACACAGCCTATGGCAAAGGTGGCTCCGCCCATTAGCAATAAAGTAACCATAAAAGTGTACTTACGGCCAATAAGATCGCCCAGGCGGCCAAAGAACAAGGCGCCAAACGGACGCACTACAAATCCGGCAGCGAAGGTAGCCAGGGTGGCCAAAAATGCGGCAGTTGGGTTGGTTTCAGGAAAAAATTTAGTAGAAATTACGGTGGCCAAACTTCCAAAAATATAGAAGTCATACCACTCGATCAGGGTGCCTACGGACGATGCTCCGATTACACCCCAGAGTTGCTTTTTTGCTGTTGCTGGGCTACTTGCTGTTTTCGACATGTTGCTTTAGGTTTTACCGCTCTTAAATCTGATTTGAAAGTTATAAATAAAAACCTTTAAATATTAAATT
>JBJTNQ010000024.1:0-7987 GCA_046074105.1 Sphingobacteriaceae bacterium
CGGCCTTAAAACTCAAAAAGAAATTGCCGAGACTAGTTTTGTTCAAGAAGAACTTACACCTGAAATAGAAGAAGAAGAAGAAACTGAAGTAACAACAGAGCCTGCCCGATCCGGACAACGCGTTTTCTGGATTATCACCATACTATTAGTGGTAATCCTATCTGTCATCAGTCTTTTATATCCTGATTTGTTAAATACTCTATGGCAAAAAAAAGGAAACCCTGTGCCAAAACCGGTTAAAGTAAGCGTAAAAGATACCCTGGCCAAGGCAGATACTACTGCTTTAGCAGATACCAGCCAGTTAAATACCGATAGCCTGGCCATCAGCCCGGCAAATAGCTCGACTTACGAAATTATTGTAGCCGCTTTTGGCAAACGTTCCGAAGCCGATCAGTACATCAAACAACTGGCCAGCAGAGGCATTAGCGCCCACGCCTTAGAAAATAAACCCAAAGAATTTATTAAGATCAGTGTAGGTACTTTTACCGACGGAAAACTGGCTCAGGCCGAACTAGCCCGTATACAATCAGAGCTCAGTTCTACCGCCTGGATACACCATATTAAAACCACAAAAACTCCATAAAATATGTTTCTACTTCAAATTGATACCGCTACACAGGCCATAGCCGACAGCACTGCTACAGCTGTACAAGCAACTGCAGCTGCCCAAGAACTCCGATTCATCGACCTCTTATTCAAAGGCGGCTGGGTAATGGTTCCCCTACTACTGCTGTTCTTTCTGGCTTTGGTCATTTTCATCGAAAGATACCTAACCATTCGTAAAGCTTCACGCGATGAGACCAATCTGATGCAGCAGGTAAAACAAAGTATCACTTCAGGTAAGTTAGATTCGGCCATAGCCATTTGCCGAAGCAGCAACAGTGCGCTTGGCCGTATGCTTCAAAAAGGGCTTTTACGCATTGGTCGCCCAATCAAAGATATCGAAGGTGCCATTGAGAACGTAGGTAAACTAGAAGTTTCTAAACTCGAAAAAAATATCAGCATTCTGGGTATTGTGGCAGGTATTGCACCCATGCTGGGCTTCGTTGGAACCATCTCGGGGGTGATCCGTATTTTCTACAACATTTCATTAACCGATAATATTAGTATGGGCGTAATTGCCGGTGGTCTGTATGAAAAAATGATCACCTCTGCTACCGGATTAATGATCGGTATTTTGGCCTACGTAGCGTACCATGTATTAAATATTATGGTAGACCGCGTGATTTTAAAAATGGAAACCGACGCGGTAGAGTTTATTGACCTTTTAGAGGAACCCGGACAATGAATTTAAGAAGCAGAAGAAACCGGCCCGGCGCAGAGGTACATGCTTCAGCAATGAACGACATCATGTTCTTTCTGCTGCTATTCTTTCTCATCGCCTCTACGGTTACCAACCCGAATGTGGTAAAACTCTTGCTACCGCGATCTGACTCCGGCCAATCGGTATCTAAGAAAACTATTACCGTTTCGGTAACTAAAGATCTGGAATATTATGTAGACAAACAGCAGGTAAATGTAGATCAGCTGATGCCTAAACTGCAAAGCTACCAAGGTACCGCACAAGAATTAACCATTGTACTTTACGTAGACCGTACCGTTGCAATAGAAAATGTAGTGAATGTGATGGACATTGCGAACAAATTGAAAATTAAATTGGTTTTAGCTACCGCAGCTAAAGAATAATATGCAATACCAGGAAGAAAATAACTATCCTAAAGCCTTTGCCTTTTCGGCGATATTGATGGCTATTTTATTGCTCATCAGCTATTTCGTAATTATCGGAATGCCTGCACAGCAAGAAGTAGGCACAGGAGGTATTGTGGTAAATTACGGCACTTCCGAAAATGGGCTTGGCGACGATTTTATGAGTATTGATGAGCCTTCGGTAGATCCCAACGCAAACGGAGCCATGCCCGATAATGTGAGTAAAACAGCCAGTAAAGACCCCTCGGCAGAGAGCAGCAATAAAACCGTAGTTACTCAAGATGCGGAAGATGCGCCCAGCGTAAGTACCAAAGAAAAGAACAATACCCAAACACCCGCCACCGCTACCGATGTTAAAACCAGCAAACCCGTGGTGAATCAGAATGCACTGTATACAGGCAAAAAAAATAACGGAACCGGAAAAGGCGATGGTACCACCGGCACACCCGGTAATCAGGGAAGTAAGAATGGCGACCCACTGTCTCCTAATTATGGCGAAGGCGGGTCCGGTTTTGGAGGGGTTAGCCTATCGCTGGCCAACCGTCGCTTTGTAAGTATTCCTCGTATTGAAGATGACGGGCAAAGCTCTGGTCGTATTGCAGTAGAAATACGAGTAGATAAAACTGGACTGGTGGTTTATGCCCGTGCTGGTGCCAAGGGCACTACGCTGTCTGATATCAATTTATGGCGCAAATGCGAAATGGCCGTTAATGGAGCCCGCTTAAATCAGCTGGAATCTGCGCCCGATGTACAGATCGGGGTAGTGATCTTCAATTTCAAAGTGCAATAACAATAAACGTCATTTCGAATCCTGATTTATCGGGTGAGAAATCTCTCTATATAAAAGATTTCTCCTCGCTTCGCTCGTCGAAATGACGAAACTAGTATAAACCATGACCTTTACCACCTACCGGGATACCCTCGATTATCTTTATGCTCAGCTGCCCATGTTTACCCGGGTGGGTGCATCGGCCTATAAAGAAGATCTGACCAATACCTTAGCCCTCTGCCAACGTTTGGGAAATCCCGAAAGGAAATTTAGATCGATACATATTGGCGGCACCAATGGCAAGGGTTCTACCTCGCACATGCTGGCTGCCATTTTACAAACCGCAGGTTATAAAACGGGCTTACACACTTCTCCGCATTTAAAAGATTTTAGGGAACGTATACGGATCAATGGACAGATGATCACTGAGCAGGCGGTTGTTGATTTTGTAAATCTTTATCAGGATTTATTCGAAAGCCTTAAACCTTCTTTTTTTGAAGCAACGGTGGCCATGGCCTTTGATTGTTTTGCTAAAGAGCAGGTAGATATAGCTATTATTGAGGTGGGTTTGGGCGGCCGCTTAGACTCTACCAATGTAATCAGCCCACTGTTGGCTATCATTACCAATATTGGCTTAGACCACATGAATATTTTAGGTAATAGCCTGCCCGAAATAGCCCTAGAAAAAGCCGGAATCATCAAACCGGGTATCCCGGCCATCATCGGCGAAAGCCACCCGGAAACCAAAATCGTCTTTGAGCAAAAAGCCCAGGAGACTAAATCGCCTATTTCTTTTGCCTCCGGCGATTGGGAAATCATGACACTAGGTAAAAGGGAGTATCTTAAACTCAAAGCCAGCAATCTAAAAAACGGAGAAGCTCTGGAGTTGGAACTGGATTTGACGGGGTCATACCAGCTCAAAAATCTACCGGCAGTGCTATCGGCAGTAGCCGAATTAAGAAAACAAGGCTTTAACATTAGCAATGAGCATATTCAAGCGGCCTTAAAACAAGTTAAAAACCTAACGGGATTAATGGGCCGCTGGCAAACTTTGCGAACCCATCCCCTGGTTATTTGTGATACAGGGCACAATGAAGATGGCATTAAAGAAGTACTTAAAAACATCGCGGCTACGCCGCATGAAAATTTACATTTTGTTTTAGGCATGGTAAAAGACAAGGATATTACCAAGATCTTAAGCCTGCTGCCTAAAGAAGCTCACTATTATTTCTGCCAGCCAGATATTCCCCGAGCTAAACCAGTAAGGGAGCTTACTAACGAGGCTGCGGCCTTAGGCTTATCGGGCGAAAGCCATAGCAGCGTTAAGCAGGCTTACGAAACGGCTTTAAACAAGGCTACCTCCAATGATTTGATCTTCATTGGAGGCAGCACTTTCGTAGTAGCCGAAGTAGTTTAAAGGCTATTTATCTTTATTGGCCCATTTCCACAAGTAGAATACCGGCAATCCGATCAATACAATAACTAATCCGCGGCCACAGGTATCGGGCTTATAAATTAGCAGGTCTACGCAAATGGCTCCGGCAATGAGAATGTATAAAGCTGGTAATACCGGGTATCCGAAGGCTTTATAGGGCCGTTCTGCATTTGGCCGGGTAAACCTTAGGATAAATAACCCCAGAATAGTTACCATGTAGAATAAGAGCGAAGAAAAGGTACAATAATCTAACAGATCGCCATACGTTCCGGACAGGCATAAGATAGAGGCCCAAATACCCTGGATGATGAGGGCAAATCCGGGTACATTATTTTTATTTAAAGTTCCGGCTTTCTGAAAAAACACTTTATCCTTGGCCATGGCATAATACAAACGAGCGCCCGATAAAATCAGTCCATTATTACACCCAAAGGTGGATATCATAATTAAAACAGCCATAATAATAACTGCAGCACTGCCAAAAACAGTGGCAATAGCAGCCGTAGCCACCCGATCATCGGTAGCAAACATAATTCCTCTGCTTAACACGTCGATTCCGCCGGGGGTGCCCATTACCGGTAAAAGCATAAGATAGGCCACATTGGCCAACACATATAAAACAGTCACAATTAAGGTACCGAAGAATAAGCTTAAAGGAATATTACGCTGTGGATCTTTTACTTCGCCGGCGGTATAGGTAATATTATTCCAGGCATCAGAACTAAATAAAGAGCCTACCATGGCGGCTCCCAAAGCGCCAAATAATACCATACCACTCAAAGCTTCGGTGCTTATCGAACCATCAGCATTAGGAATGGTTTTAAATGGTTTCCAGAAGTCGGTTAAGTTATTAGCAAAAACTTCGCTGTTTAAACCAAAATAAAAACCCAATACAATTAAGCCTAAAATAGAAACGATCTTGGCCAGGGTAAAAGTGGTTTGCACAATTTTGGCGTTTTTAACTCCCTGCAAATTAACATAAGTTAAAAAAGCAATAAGGGCAATGGCCAGCGCCTGCTGGGAAGTAAATTTCAAGAAACCCAGATCGGCTAAAACCACCTGATCTGAAATGTATTGCGGAAGCAAAATTCCGGTAAATTTGGCAAAAGCAATGGCCACTGCGGCAATTACCCCTGTTTGAATAACCATAAAAACCGTCCAGCCGAATAAAAATCCAACTAAGGGATTGTATGCTTCTTTAAGATAAACATACTGTCCGCCGGCTTTAGGCATCATGCCGGCCAATTCGCCATAGCTTAAAGCCGCAATAAGCGTAATAACTCCGGTTAATAACCAGATCATTAAAATATATCCGGGAGAACCGACAGAACGGGCAATATCTGCCGTTACAATAAAAATACCGGAGCCAATCATGGAACCAGCAACGATCATGGTCGAGTCTAAAAGACCCAGCTCCCTCTTCATTCCGGTTTGTTCTAATTTTTCTTGCATGGATTAAGGTTTATACCCTACTAAGATATTTAAAAAAGCTGCACTTGGAAATCAAATTTGTTAAAAGGCTCATAATTCGAAGAAGTATAGGAGAAAATGATTTTAATAGCCAAATTAAATTTGATTAATAGCTAAACCCTGCTATTTTTGCGGTTCGTTAAAACAGAACCAAAAATTTACCTATTTAATTTAATCTGAAACATATACATGGAATTTTTACAAGAGAACTTAATTTATGCTGTACCGCTTTTAGGTATTATTGGATTAATCGTGATGGCCATCAAATCGGCTTGGGTTAGCAAACAAGATGCCGGCGACAAAAACATGCAGGAATTGGCAGGTTATATTGCTGATGGTGCCATGGCTTTCTTAAAAGCAGAGTGGAAAGTGTTGAGCTTTTTTGTAGTAATTGCGGCTGCATTGCTGGCTTATTCCGGCACTATTCATGAGGTTAATGGCAAAGCCATTCACTCTAGCTGGATCATCTCTATTTCTTTTATTATAGGTGCCGTGTTCTCTGCAACTGCAGGATATATTGGCATGAAGGTGGCCACTAAAGCCAATGTTCGTACTACGCAGGCCGCTCGTACCAGCTTAAAACAAGCACTTAAAGTATCATTTACCGGCGGAACCGTTATGGGTTTAGGAGTAGCGGGTTTAGCCATATTGGGATTAGGCGGTTTATTTATCGTTTTCTTATCCCTTTTTGCTCATTTAGGTGCTACACAAGTAACTACAGCCATCGAAGTATTAACCGGCTTCTCATTAGGAGCTGAGTCTATTGCCTTATTTGCCCGTGTGGGTGGTGGTATTTATACCAAAGCTGCCGATGTGGGTGCCGACCTGGTAGGTAAAGTTGAAGCAGGAATTCCTGAAGATGATGTACGTAACCCGGCAACCATTGCAGATAACGTAGGCGATAATGTTGGTGATGTAGCCGGCATGGGTGCCGACCTTTTTGGTTCATATGTTGCTACCATTTTAGCAACCATGGTATTGGGTCAGGAAATTACAGTTACCGATAATTTTGGCGGCCTGTCTCCTATTCTGTTACCCATGGTAATTTGCGGTTTAGGTATCATTTTCTCTATTATTGGTACCTGGTTTGTACGCATTCAGGATGAAAAATCTAATGTACAGAATGCTTTAAATTTCGGAAACTGGTCATCCATGATCTTAACCGTAATTGCTTCTTATTTTGTAGTAAACTGGATGCTGCCAGAAACCTTAAACTTACGTGGATATGAATTCACCAAGCTAAATGTTTTCCTGGCTATTGTAGTTGGAACCGTTGTAGGTGCCATTATGAGTATCGTTACCGAGTATTATACCGCAATGGGTAAAGCACCGGTCAATTCTATTATTCAGCAGTCTTCTACCGGGCATGCCACCAATATAATTGGCGGTTTATCAGTAGGTATGAAATCAACCGTAATTCCTATTTTAACCCTTGCGGGAGGAATTATGGCCTCTTATTACTTTGCCGGATTATATGGTGTAGCCATTGCTGCAGCAGGAATGATGGCAACTACTGCCATGCAGTTGGCCATTGATGCTTTCGGCCCTATTGCCGATAATGCCGGTGGTATTGCCGAAATGAGCCAGTTACCTCCTGAAGTTCGCGAACGTACCGATAATTTAGATGCCGTAGGTAATACCACTGCCGCAACCGGTAAAGGTTTTGCCATTGCATCTGCAGCATTAACTTCTCTGGCTTTATTTGCAGCCTTTGTAGGTATTGCCGGAATTACCGCTATTGATATTTATAAAGCACCGGTATTGGCCGGTCTTTTTGTAGGCGGTATGATTCCATTCATTTTCTCTGCACTGTGTATTCAGGCAGTGGGCAGAGCAGCTATGGATATGGTTCAGGAGGTTCGCCGTCAGTTCCGCGAAATTCCGGGCATTATGGATTATAAGGCTAAACCAGAATACGAAAAATGCGTAGCTATTTCTACCAATGCCTCTATCCGCGAAATGATGCTTCCAGGAGCTATTGCTTTAATTACCCCGGTAGTTATCGGTTTTGTATTTGGCCCCGAAGTATTGGGTGGTTTATTAGCCGGAGTAACCGTTTCTGGTGTATTGATGGGTATTTTTCAGTCGAACGCCGGCGGTGCATGGGATAATGCGAAAAAATCATTCGAAAAAGGTGTAGAAATTAACGGCGAGATGTATTATAAAAAATCTGAACCACATAAAGCTTCCGTTACCGGAGATACTGTGGGCGATCCATTTAAAGATACTTCAGGCCCTTCTATGAATATCCTGATCAAATTAATGTCTATCGTTTCTTTGGTTATTGCACCTTATATTTCTGCAGGAAATGCTCAAACCGTACAGGTAGAAGTTCGTAAAGAAATGAAAGTGATTAAAACTGTTGATTCATTAGGTAATACTAAAGTAGATACCCTGATCAATACGACAGACACTCTAAAGAAATAATTCTTTAGCTAAAACGTTACTCAAAAAGGGATTTCTGAATAGCAATCCCTTTTTGTTTTACGAATAAATTAATTAGGTTTGAACTTAAGTATAAAATTAACCAAACATGAAATTTACTAAATCTCTAGAACAGTTGTTCGCTGAAGCCAAGGTTACCGGCGAAGGTTCACTGAAACGTA
>JBJTNQ010000025.1:0-4040 GCA_046074105.1 Sphingobacteriaceae bacterium
GATTTGACATTTTACGCCAGAGAATTCTATGATGATGATAATTATCATAGTGATGACAGATTTCAATTCGTTAGATTTATGAAATTGGTTTCATCTTTCAAGGAAGCCACCTGTCGGTAAAGCCGACACCCTTGACGAACCCGTCGCCCTGGCATACAATTTATTCACTGGTCGGGGCCTACTTCTACTTCGGGTCTGCGGCTGGTTTCATGTAATTTTCATGAATTTCTCCTTTGTAAACACGTTGTTGATAATCCCGATCATTGAAAGATGATCGGGATTTTTTTCGTCTATCGGAAATAGAAAAGGGTATGCAGAAAGTGAATAACCTTCCATCACTCATACTTTTCAGGAAATTCTCGATTTAGTTGCTGCTGTCTCCATTGGACATTACGAATACGTTCCAGCAGCATAAATTTCTGTTTCTGTTTCGCTACTACCTGTTTTCTAAATTGTTCCGAAAGTTCTGAAAGCTCATCCTCTGTCCACATGGACATAGCTTTCTCATACTCTTTCATTAACTTCTTTTCTAGGAAATTTAATCTTGTCTCAACTGTGAGTAAAGCTTTATTTCCCAATTTCCCATTACAGTCGGAACAGCATCTAACAGTGATGATGTCAAACCCGCGTTCTTTCCATTCTTTTATGGGTTGATTTTCAATCAAAGAAACGGGCGGTATGTGTTCGACATCGCTCGCCCATTCCCCACAATAATAACAATCACCTCCAATTTCAGGGGGTCTATCGTAAAAATGTCGCGTGTAAAATTTTCCGTATGTTCGTAGTAATCTATTTCTTTCGTGGTTCTTCAATAAGGTCTCTGTTATGTGGGGTTTATTATACCTTGACCCCATTCAACCGTCAATTTACAATACACTTTTCGGACACGCTCAAAATCCATTTTTTTGGCTTAAACCCCCTATTTCGTCGGAAGCCACTTTTCTAAAACCATTTTCGTTCCCGGATTTACACAGTTATCGGTTTTTCTGCCGGCACTATCATTAAATACATTTTTCAGGAGAATTTTATGAACTATCAATCAAGACAACTCTGGACCAAACTCGCACGTCATCAAGGAAACAAACTCGTTCCAGAATACATGGACTGCTCACCAAAAAACATAAGACGATTAGTTAGAAAACTTGGACTCACAATCGAACAATTCAAAGACTGGTCTGGACTTGATAGACTGGTCAGAGAATACAGAAATTTAGAACACTTCCAAGAACGTAATCCGAACTTGAAATTATTTGAACTTCAAGGACAGCTATTGGAAATGCTGTATGAAGATCAAATCAATCGAGGAATGTTCGATTAAATACTTGGGGATTTAATCGTCGTAATAGAGACATTAGCTCTATGGTGAAAATGAGTTCAAAGTGAAGTGCTAATTATAGGCACGATTATAGTATTTTCAATTCAATTAGGAGTAGAGGCAATGGCAACAGGAGTAGACCTGATTATCGACGAACAGATGGCTGAATGGCAGGAAGAATGCGAACAGGACAAAAATAAGTATCGGGTGCGAGTGCTGGAAAATGGGCAGGTGGTCATCGAAGTGGTTGAGCAATAAAAAAAGCCGGCGAATGCCGGCTTAGTCGTTGATGGGTGTTGAATTTTTAGCGAAGGTAAGGATACTGCCACCAGTTAGCGGGCAACGTCTCGCCTTCATTCACAGGCCACATTTTTATGATGCGGTTCCGCGTTCGGTCGGAAACCACCACAGCCATACAATCGGTTAAATCGTGAATGGCGAACTTAAAATGGTTCGCAGACCTATACCACACGAACTGCAATTTATTCGTGCTGTTGAGGAAAGAATTGATCGCAAGTTCGAACTCTTGATCATGACCGAAGAGCTTAAAGCGTAGGCGCCCACGGTCGCCCATGGGCCATGCAATTAAATCGGGCACGTCCTGGCTACTAGCCGCAATCACCTGATTATTCAGATTTAAGAATTTATCGCCACGATGGATCTTGACCTTGTAAGCCATGAGAAATCCTAGAAGGAAGAACAGGAACATTATCGGCATAGTGGGGTCAGAACTTGAATAAGTTGAGACGATCATTCACGGTCCTCCAAAATAACAGACGTAAAAAAAGGGACACCGAACTGGTGCCCCGCGAATAGGCCGAAGCCCGAATTAAAAAGAAATCTTCATCGAAGCAAGCAGAAGTTCGCTCATGAAGTTCGGGTGATCACAGCACAGATGAACGTAATCGTATCGCTGCGCGCCCTGTTCGGTGTAATCGATTTCATTCGCCACCTCAGCACTAAATCCCTGTTCGATTAGCCTCACCCGCAGAGCAATAAGCCACGCTTCATCAGTATAAATCAGGCCATCTTCCTCTTCCCAATCAGAAACCTCGACATCGAAGTAAAACACCGAACCATTATCGCTACGCTCCAAGAAGTTGAGCCATTCAGCGCGAACCATTCGCGGTCCTGAGTTAGACCAGAGTGAGCAACCGCCGAAGAACAGATTAGAACCAATAAACAGGCAAGGCGAATTAGACATGATTTATTCCTTAAAAATTATTGATCCTTCGACATGGTGAAGTTAAGATCACCATCGCTATCGTAAACATCGAACACAATGCCTTGATAAAGGAACTGCGAGTGATCTTCATTAAAAATAACATCAGTTCGGCGCAGCTTAGAAAGCAGTCCGAAGACTGGATGGCTCGCAATCAGGTATTCGCCATCTTCGACAATTGAACCACCCTCGGCGTGAACTCGTTCCAGATCCATCTCGGTCCACATTCCATCGTAGCGAGGGGCATCATTCAGATGGTAATCGTGAACAGTCCCGGTATCGTGGTCAGCGAAGAAGAAGACAGTAGCAGGCTTAGTGAAGGTATTAGTCATGATTAAATCCTTAAAACAATTAGTTGATTAGTAGGTGGCCGAAGCCACCTGAATTTAAAATTTATTCCAGAACAAGCCTCCGAAGATCGAAGGGCATAGCGCATTCACCATTCGTAATAGAAGTCCGGCTTCCATCTTGAATAACATTCCACTTGACCTGAACCCGGCACAGCTCTTCACTGCATTCATCCTTAGAGTAGTATCGCAGTTGACTGCATTCAGCCTTGAAGTAGTATCGCTGTTGACAATTAAAAATCGTTAGTGCTTCGCCATTCACAACCACCTCGAACCGCTCGACCACAATCTTCGACACGTGGACAATCGAGCAATCTTCCGAAGTCAGCATCGGCAGGGCCAGATGGTCGCCATACTGGTCGGTATGCTCTTCGATCTCATTCATATTCCAATAGACATGGAACGGCTCGGGCTGATGCGCATAGCAGAGCGCAATAAATTTACGCATAGACAGCGGATTAGCACATTCTATGACGACATCAGCTTCCTCGAACTCACTCACATCGTAATCGTAATCTTCCATGAATTTATAGTCGTATGCGGTGGCAACACCAGCAACATTCCCATTAAACTCATTCCAATCGAACATGGTGAGCATACCGTCTTCGATCTTAAAAATCTTAGAATCATTCATCATTCATTCCTTCACGTTGATTAAAACACATTCACTCCACATTCCGATCCGCATTCGCCTTCTACTGCGTGCTGCGTTTCGCTGCGGCATGTAGTTAATGTAGGTCATGGCGCATTCGAATGCAAGCGAATGCATTTACCCGACCGGGCCGTGGGGCTACTGACAATAGATTCGCAATCATTAGGGAACAGATCGATCGTAATAAGAAGTCCATTCAACAAAGAATTCAACCATAGCTAGGCCAAGACCTGCGCACATGGCGAAAAAGTGAATAAACTGAAATTAAATCCGATAACCTATTGACCGCACATTTAATTCACAACGACATACTAAAAGATTTAAATCGACCATTCTTTATCGGTCGGAGTATAGGAATACTTAAATTAAAAAAAGTGAAATAGAAACCATACTACGCGCGCATGCGTATAGACCATTCAGGAAGGGGCCTAGAACGCGCCAGAACGCGCCAGGAGCCACGAACGCGAACCGTAGGCACCCTCGCCTACCCTCGCCCTAAAAAAT
>JBJTNQ010000026.1:0-2687 GCA_046074105.1 Sphingobacteriaceae bacterium
CAAAAAAGGGTATAAAAATTCTTCCTAAAATTTTGATAAATAAAGATTTCCATTACCTTTGCCATCCCAAAAAATGGGTACTGTTCTTTCATTGGATCATAATAAGCCGGAATAGCTCAGTTGGTAGAGCAGCTGATTTGTAATCAGCAGGTCGCGGGTTCGAGTCCCATTTCCGGCTCTAAAGTATTTCGGGCAGATGGCCGAGTGGTTAAAGGCGACAGACTGTAAATCTGTTCTCTCACGAGTACGTAGGTTCGAACCCTACTCTGCCCACAGAAAAAAGTAATAGCTATAATGGCTATTACTAAAGTTCTTTAAGATTTGAAGCGGATCGGTCATGCGGGAGTAGCTCATTTGGTAGAGCGATAGCCTTCCAAGCTATAGGTGGCGAGTTCGAGCCTCGTCTCCCGCTCCAACAGAGCAGATGAGAAAGGCCGTTGTGGCTCAGTGGTAGAGCACTTCCTTGGTAAGGAAGAGGTCGTGAGTTCAATTCTCATCAACGGCTCAAAATATAAATCCGTAAAAAAGGTTTATATTCGGCAATTGAAAATAAGAAAGCTATGGTTGATGGACTAGGTGGTCTATTAACGGCAATTATAAAAAAAACAAAAACTAATAAAGATGTCTAAAGAGACCTTTAAGAGGGAGAAACCTCACGTAAACGTTGGTACCATTGGCCACGTTGACCATGGTAAAACAACATTAACAGCTGCTATCACAGACGTATTGTCTAAGAGAGGTTTAGCTGCAAAGAAAAACTACGATGAAATTGATGGTGCGCCAGAAGAAAAAGAGCGTGGTATCACTATCAATACTGCACACGTAGAATACCAAACTGATACTCGTCACTATGCGCACGTTGACTGTCCAGGTCACGCTGACTATGTGAAGAACATGATTACAGGTGCTGCTCAAATGGACGGTGCTATCTTAGTAGTAGCTTCTACTGATGGTCCTATGCCACAAACAAAAGAGCACATCTTGTTAGCACGTCAGGTAGGTGTACCTCAAATCGTTGTATTCATGAACAAAGTAGACTTAGTTGACGATCCAGAATTGTTAGACTTAGTTGAAATGGAAATCCGCGATTTATTAACTTCTTATGGCTTTGATGGTGATAACACACCAATCATCCGTGGTTCTGCAACTGGCGCTTTAGCTGGTGAGCAACAATGGGTAGACAAAGTAACTGAGTTAATGGATGCTGTAGATTCTTACATTCCATTGCCTCCACGTCCAATTGATCAACCATTCTTGATGTCTGTAGAAGATGTATTCTCTATCACTGGTCGTGGTACAGTTGCTACAGGTCGTATCGAGAGAGGTATCATCAAAGTGGGTGAAGCTGTAGAAATCGTAGGTTTGATGGATGCTCCAATGAGCTCTACTGTAACAGGTGTTGAGATGTTCAAAAAATTATTGGATCAAGGTCAAGCAGGTGATAACGCAGGTTTATTATTACGTGGTATCGAGAAAAAAGATATTCGTCGTGGTATGGTAATCTGTGCTCCTAAAACGATCACTCCACACACAGACTTTAAAGCTGAGGTGTATGTATTATCAAAAGAAGAAGGTGGACGTCATACTCCATTCTTTAATAAATACCGTCCTCAATTCTACTTCCGTACTACGGACGTAACTGGTGAATGTACTTTACCAGCTGGAACTGAGATGGTAATGCCAGGCGATAACGTTAGCATCACTGTTAAGTTGATCCAACCAATCGCGATGGAAAAAGGTCTTAAGTTTGCGATCCGTGAGGGTGGTAGAACTGTAGGCGCTGGTCAAGTTACTGAAATCATTAAGTAATTTTACTGAATATATAACTGAAAGTCTTTGGTGAAGCGTAAGCTCTTACCAGAGACTTTTGGTTCATACGGGCATGGTGCAACGGTAGCATACGGGTCTCCAAAACCTTTGATCTGGGTTCGAATCCTAGTGCCCGTGCGGAGATTTATAGCAGAAATTGCTATATTTACAAAATAGGCGGATTAAAAAAAGAAAAAATGAACAAAATAGCTAACTACTTCAAAGAAAGTTACTTGGAGTTGCAAGAGAAAGTAACTTGGCCTACATGGGCTAATTTACAGCAAAGTACTGTGATAGTGTTGGTAGCTACTGTTATCATCACTGCATTGGTTTGGGTGATGGATTTCTCAAGCAACCAATTATTAAAGTTGATATACTCATTATTTAAGTAAACAATGGAAACAGAAGTAGTAACATCCCCAGTAACGGAAACTGCTCCAGATACTAAATGGTATGTGTTGCGTGTAGTGAGTGGGAAAGAGAAGAAAATTAAAGAATACCTAGATAAGGATATTGTTAGAAATGGTTGGACTAACATCATTAAGCAAGTATTCTTACCAATGGAGAAAGTATATAAAGTGCAAAACGGTAAGAAAGTGATGCGCGAGAAAAACTATTTTCCAGGGTATGTTATGATGGAAGTATTAGATACAAAGGGGCCTATCTCTGATGATATCGTAATGCACATTAGCAATATTTCAAATGTAATGCACTTTTTAACTGACGGCAAAGGTTCAAAAGGCAATATTATATCATTAAGAAAGTCTGAAGTCAACAAAATGTTGGGTAAGGTAGATGAGATGAACGACATGGGCGGATCTATCAGCGAACCATTCATTATTGGCGAGACAATCAAAATTATAGAGGGACCTTTCAAT
>JBJTNQ010000027.1:0-14977 GCA_046074105.1 Sphingobacteriaceae bacterium
CAGAATTTCTTCTGTTTTTACCCAAGTATTTGTTCGTTCACCGTATAGGTGATACGAAGACCAGGGCCAATCTGATAGTTGTTTACAACATCCATGATGTACCGGATTTTTATGAATATAAAAAACAGTAGCCATCAACTGTAAATTGTCTTTAATTTCAACTCTTCGCAAAAAATCCATAAATAAGCTACCTTTTCTATCATACATTTTGTTGAACGCTTTCGCATATGCGTTTAGGAAATTAGAAAACCGCTCCATCAAAAAATCCGAAAGGAGAGACTCGTCTGTCAAATCCTTTTTCTTTGTCACAAAATAATGTGCTTTAATTTCTGGCAAGGGTTTAATCCTAATTAAAAAATGAAAATGATTGGGTAACAGGCTATAAGCATAAACATTTACCACAGGACCTATATGTTGTAGCATTTTTTGTAGGAAAAAGGAGTAATTCTCTGCTTGCTTAAATAGTTTTTCATCACCATTTACCCTGCTAAAAACATGGTAAAAGGTAGCAGGCTGTAGCAAATAAAAATATCGTTTCATTAAATTAATTTATTAATATAGTAAAATAATTTAATTTATTGTGTATTATGCTCATAAAAACATACAGCAGTGCTGTGTATGGAATAGAGGCAACCGGTATTACCATAGAGGTGAACATCAGCCCCGGCATAAAATATTATATTGTAGGTTTACCCGATAATGCCGTAAAAGAAAGCCTGCACCGGGTAGAAAGTGCCATACAAAGTTCTGGCTACCGCATGCCACGCCAAAAAATAGTAGTTAACTTGGCTCCTGCCGATATTCGTAAAGAAGGTTCGGCCTATGATCTGGCTATCGCGATAGGCATTTTGGCCGCTTCCGGTCAATTGGCAGAAGAACAGCTAAGCCAATACCTGATCATGGGCGAGCTTTCTCTCGATGGCAGCTTGCAGCCCATAAAAGGTGCCTTACCCATTGCCATTCAGGGCAAAAAAGAAAAGTTCAAAGGTTTATTCCTTCCTCAACAAAATGCCCGCGAGGCAGCCATTGTTTCCGGATTAGAGGTTTACGGTATAAACAGCTTAAAAGAGCTGGCCGATTTCTTTAATGGCATGGGCCAGGCAGAGCGCATCGAAGTAAATGCAAGAGAAGAATTTCTGAGAAACATCAATGCTTATGAAAGTGATTTTTCGGATGTTAAGGGACAGGAAAATATTAAACGGGCTTTAGAAATAGCGGCGGCGGGCGGGCATAATGTCATCTTAATTGGTCCTCCCGGAGCCGGAAAAACCATGCTAGCCAAGCGCCTGCCTACCATTCTGCCTCCACTAAACCTGCAGGAGGCACTGGAAACCACCAAAATTCATTCTGTGGCTGGAAAACTGGCTACCACCGATTCGCTCATGACGGTCCGCCCATTCCGGTCACCTCACCATACCGTAAGCGACGTAGCCCTGGTTGGCGGCGGTGTAACCCCGCAACCCGGAGAAATATCTTTGGCGCACAACGGGGTGCTATTTCTTGATGAGTTACCCGAATTTAAGCGCTCGGTATTGGAGGTGATGCGTCAGCCACTGGAAGAACGATGTGTTACTATTTCCCGAGCCCGGTTTTCGGTCGATTATCCGGCCAGCTTTATGCTGGTAGCTTCTATGAATCCCTGCCCTTGCGGGTTTTATAATCATCCCGAAAAGGATTGTATTTGCGGACCCGGAATGGTACAAAAATACCTGAGCCGAATTTCGGGACCACTTTTAGACCGTATTGACTTACATGTAGAGGTTACCCCGGTAAATTTCAGTGAGCTTTCTTCTGAACGACTGACCGAAAAAAGCGAGCTCATTCGCGAACGGGTTATCCGGGCCCGAGAACTGCAGCAGGAACGTTTCAAAGAAAAAGCAGAGGTGTATTGCAATGCCCAGATGAGCCCGCAAACGGTAAGGGCCCTTTGTAAAATAGATCAGACCGGGCAAACCCTGCTGAAACAGGCCATGGAAAAACTCGGTTTGTCTGCCCGGGCTTACGACCGTATCCTGAAAGTAGCCCGCACCATTGCCGATCTGGCCGGGAGTGAAAATATAGCTATTGAACATTTAGCAGAAGCCATCCATTACCGAAGTTTAGACCGGGAAGGTTGGGCGGGGTAAAAAGTGACCTTGTCATGCTGAGCCAGGGCGAAGCATCTTTAGATTCTTCACTACGTTCAGAATGACAGAAAAATAAACGTAAATTTAAACTCCATGAAAAAACTATACATTCTGGCCTTTTGTTTTCTTTGGGGATTCAGCTCCTGCAATGCCCAAAGTAAAAAATCGGGAAAAACTGATCAAAAAGTAGACCTAACTCCGCCGAAAGGCAAAGCCATAGCCGCCTTTGCCGAAGGCTGCTTTTGGTGCTCGGAACATATTTTCGAATCGGTAGCCGGAATAGATTCGGTAGTTTCCGGTTATGCGGGCGGCACCAAGGCTTACCCCACTTATGAAGAGGTAAGCTCGGAAACTACGGGCCATGCCGAAGCCGTTTTAATTTACTATAACCCGCAGAAAATAAGCTATCGCGAATTATTAAAAGTGTTTTTCACCTCTCACGATCCAACCACCAAAAACCAGCAAGGGCCCGATTTTGGCTCATCTTATCGGAGTATTATTTTTTACCGAAACGCCGATGAGAAAGCAAGGGCAGAAATGGCCATCAAAGAATTAAGCCGCTCCGGACAATTCAGAAAACCAATTGTTACCGAATTACAGCCGCTTAACACTTTTTGGCGGGCCGAAGAATACCATCAGGATTTTGCCAAAAAGAACCCCAATCAGGGCTATATCAAGGCGGTATCTATGCCCCGGTTCGAGCGCTTTAAAAAAACCTATCAGACAGGAAAAAAATAGCGCTATTTATTCCATTTCCATAAAATTAAAATGCCAGGTAAAACCAATTTGCCCGGCTCGTGTTTTTAAAACACATTAAAAATGGGAGACATGGAAAACTACAATGATAAATTAGCAGATAAGCTGGAGCATTTATTATCTATCTGTAATGACGGAAAAGAAGGCTATAAAAACGCCAGCGATAGTGTGGAAGATCTGGAATTAAGGCGTTTGTTTTTAAGCTATTCCAACCAAAGGTCGGCCTTTGCAACAGAGTTAAAGGCCCTCTTGAGTCAGCTTGGCGGCGACAGAACGAATAAAGAAGGCGGTCCGCTGGGTGCCATGCACCGGGCCTGGATGGATGTAAAGGCGGCATTAACCGGAAAAGACCGGGCAGCCATTTTAAGTGCCTGCATAACCGGAGATAAAGCAGCCATAGAAGCTTATGATGATGTTTTAGATGATGAAGACTTAAAAAACGACATCATTAAAACCCTGGTCAATAAACAAAGGCAGGAAATTAGAGAAGCTTTAAGCAGTATAGAAAAACTAGAGGAAAGGGTTGATTGATTGGAAACACCGATTGATCATTCCTCCTACAAAACCGTCAAATCTCATTTTGGCGGTTTTGTTATTTAAAGCCCGGAGATGATCTGATGATAAAAGCTTATTTTTGCACTTCATGGATCATCAGATATATACCTTAGCAAACGGTATTCGCATCTTATTAAAACCTAACTCTTCTACCATTTCTCATGCCTGTATTTTAATTAATACCGGTTCCCGGGATGAAAAAGAGGGAAAAGATGGTCTGGCGCATTTAATTGAACATTTACTTTTTAAACGAACGGAGAAACGAAATACTAATCAGATTCTTAACCGTTTAGAATTGGTAGGTGCCGATTTAAACGCTTATACCACCAAAGAATATACCTGCATTCATGCTTCTTTTTTAAACCAATACCTCGAACGGAGTTTAGATCTGTTTGAAGACCTGACCTTTCATTCGGTTTTTCCGGAAGAGGAGATAGAAAAGGAAAAGGGAGTGATATTGGATGAAATTGCCTCCTATCTGGACCAGCCTGAAGAAGCCATTCAGGATGATTTTGAAGAACTGCTGTTTAAAGACCATGCCCTGGGGCGCAATATTTTAGGTACAACTCAATCGGTAAGCGATCTGAGCCGTAAGGATATCAACAATTTTATTAAAAACAATTACCGAACAGACGAAATTGTGGTGGGCATTATTGGTCATTACGATTTTAAAAAGGTGATTAAAACTGCGGAGAAAATTTTTGGAGCCATTCCGGCAAATCTCCCGCCAAGGGAAAGAAAAAACCCTACTCTTTATACTCCCGGTAAACTGATACAAGAGAAACCCATTAACCAAAGCCATGCAGTATTGGGCAACCGGGCGTATGATATGCACCATCCCTCACGCGAGGCCTTATTATTGCTAAACAATTTACTGGGCGGCATGGGCATGAGTTCTCGCTTAAATTTGGAGATCAGGGAGAAATACGGCATTGCCTATACCATAGAGTCTAATTATATTCCTTTTAGCGATACCGGACTGTTTTCTATTTATCTAGGAACCGATGCCGAGAAAATGGATAGGGCCTTAAAACTGGTGAACCGGGAGCTGAAAAAATTGAGGGAGCAAACGCTTGGAAGTGTGCAATTGCAACAGGCTAAGCAAAAATTTATTGGCCAAATTGCCCTGGCCGAAGAAAATCGGATGAGCCTCATCATCTCTTTATCCAAAACGCTGGTAGATTATGGCAGTATCGATCCGCTGGAGGTTTTATTTGCCAAAATAAATAAGGTAAGCGCCCCGCAATTATTAGCCATTGCCAACGAAATATTCGACCCACAGCAAATCAGCAGCCTGATATTCGAACCCCAAGACAGCTAAACCCAATATTTGTATCTTTGCCCTATGAAAATGCCCATTGTAGCCTACGGCGATCCGGTTTTAAAAAAGGTAGCAGCAGAAATTACTCCCGAATACCCGGAACTAAAACAGCTGATCGATAATCTATTCGAAACCATGTATAACGCACAAGGCGTAGGTTTAGCGGCTCCACAGGTAGGTTTATCTATCCGCCTTTTTGTTATTGATGCCTCTCCTTTCGAAGAAGACGATGCGCAATTGAAAAACTTTAAAAAAGTGTTCATTAACGCTAAAATTATCGATGAAAAAGGTGATAAATGGTCTTTTAATGAGGGCTGCTTAAGCATACCCGATATTAGGGAAGATGTAAGCCGACACCAAAGTGTAGTTATTGCTTACCAGGATGAAAACTGGCAATGGCACGAGGAAAGTTATAACGGATTAGCAGCAAGGGTAATTCAGCACGAATACGATCATATTGAAGGTAAATTACTTACCGACCGCCTAAGCCCGCTGCGAAAAACCATGCTTAAAAACAAGCTGGAATCTATTTCTAAAGGAATGGTGAAGGTAGATTATAAAATGAAGTTCCCTGCGCTAAGCAAAAAACGTTAATTACCCGTCTTTTTACTGCCCTTGGTAATCTGATCTATAAAGGCTGCCCAGGCAAAAGGATTGAGTAGTGGGTTGTTTGCCCGCTGATTGATGTTTTTATTTCCTAGGGCAAAGTGGTTGTTTCTAAAGTTCATCGATTGTATTTCCTGCCCATCTCGTTGTAGGGTTCTGGCCAAAGAAACAATACTGGCATTAGAAACATTCTTTTTCGCAATTTCCAGGTCATCATCGGCAATTTTCATGGTCAGGAAATCTTTTTTAAACTCCTCTTCGCTGGCCCAGGGATAAACCCTTACCATGGGCAAACTCACAATTTCCTGTTTTAAATTTACCCTAACGGTATATTTATCGTCGGGCAGGTTTTGTGGAATGGTTAAGGTTTGGCGGCTATAACCTACCGCACTAAAGGTTAAGGTATCGCCCGCATGGGCTACAAAAGAAAAGTAACCTTTATAATTAGCCACATAGGCCGATTTTTTATCGGCCCCTTGGTTGGTAATGCTTACGTAGGGAATAACCGTATTGCTATCGCGATTAAAAATAACTCCGGAAAACTGCACCAGTTTAGGCTCAGTTTTTTGTGCAAAAACCGACGAAACCAATAGCATGAAGAAGAAAAATAACCGGAATCTCATGGCTTCAAAACTAAATAAAAAAGAACCTGTAGCGTGTTAAATAATGTTAATTCAGCCGGGTGGGCATTACCGCATTCGGATCGTCCATATCGGTTAGGTTAAGCGCCTCTACGCCCGAAATTTCAGGAACTGCCTTTTTAATGGCTTCCTCAATGCCCGCTTTAAGCGTCATAATGCTCATAGGGCACGAACCGCAGGCGCCCAATAGCTTTAATTTAACTACATTTTCGGGGGTAATTTCCTCTACAGATACATTGCCTCCATCTGCTTCCAAATAAGGTCTTATCGTATCTAAAGCCAATTCTACCCTTTGCAATAATTCCATATATAAAGATACTAATTTTTAACCGCCTGACTTTCGGCATTTTGTATAGCTACCTGCTGAGCCACACGCTGTGCCAACTCAACAAATGCTACCGACATGGGGTTTTCATATTCTAAAATAACCGGTTTTCCGGCATCTCCGGCATCGCTTATACTTTTTACCAAAGGTATCTCACCCAAATAAGGGAGGCCAAATTCCTGAGCCAGAAGCTGTCCGCCGCCTTCGCCAAAAATATAATATTTGTTTTTCGGCAATTCTGCCGGAGTAAAATAGGCCATATTTTCTACCACACCCAATACCGGCACATTAATGGCGTTCATCATGAACATGCCAATTCCTTTACGGGCATCGGCCAGGGCCACCTGCTGTGGCGTAGTTACAATTAAGGCTCCGGCAATAGGGTAAGATTGTGTTAAAGTAATGTGAATATCGCCGGTTCCGGGAGGCAAATCTACCACCAAATAATCCAGATCACCCCAATCGGCATCGTTAAACAATTGTTTTACCGCGGTAGAAACCATAGGTCCACGCCATGGCACCGGCTGGTTAGGATCGGTAAAAAAGCCAATAGACAATAGTTTGATACCAAACTTGGTAATGGGCTGAATTTGGGTTTTACCGTTGGGCAGTTCGGTAGCTTTGGGGCGGGCGCCTTCTAAACCAAACATAATGGGAATAGAGGGGCCATAAATATCGGCATCAATTAAACCCACACTGGCACCGGTTTGTGCCAGGCCTAAAGCCAGGTTTACCGCCACGGTAGATTTTCCTACACCGCCTTTTCCACTGGCTACCGCGATGATGTTTTTAATATTGGGCAAAGGCTGGTTGGCCTGTACCGTAACCCGGGAGGTCATGTTAATAGCAAGCTCAATGTCTTTACTAATAAAATGGCCAATGGCATTGCGGCAGGCGTTCTCAATCATAGCCTTCATGGGGCAGGCAGGCGTGGTTAATACCACCGAAAAACTAAGTTTATTCCCCTCAATGAGAATATCCTCAATCATATTTAAAGTAACCAGGTCTTTTTTAAGATCTGGATCTTCCACATGGCTAAGTGCCTGCAATACCTGTTCTTTGCTAATCATTTAGTGCTTCAAAAAAATATAGGCAAAAATACCAATCTATTAGGCAAAAACGTTTTTTTGTGGGCCTTTTTACAGATATTTGACCCGGAAAACCTTGCTACCTTAAGCCATTATGCTGCAAAAACTGCTAAGCAACATTAAAAACAACCAGCCTTTAATTCAAAAGTATGCCCGTTTAACGGGAAAAATATTGCTCGGATTAACTGTAGTGGTTTTAATTGGCGGCGCTTATGCTTTTTATAAACGGGAGGCTATTCTGAAAACCATCATCGCGAAAGCGATAAATAAAGCCAAAACCGATTATCAAATTGATTTAGCGATTGAGAACGGCCGTTTTACCGGGCTTAAGACCGTGTCTTTCGATCGCATTAGCGCCGTTCCCGAACTTCGCGATAGCTTACTAAATATCCATAATCTGGCGGTAAGCGTAAAACTTTTACCCCTTATTTTTGGCGACATTAAATTGTCGGAAGTAAAAATGGACGGTGGGTTTATCCATTTTATTAAACGCGATAGTTTAAGGAACTATGATTTCTTGTTTAAGAAAAAGAAAAGCGAAGGCGATAAAAAAGCCCTTGATCTGGCCGAGCTGGCCAATAAACTTCTGAATACGGTTTTCTATAAAATTCCGGAAGACCTGAATATTAAACATTTTGAACTCAAATGGCAGGAAGATACCCTGGGTGTGGGTTTTAATTTAAGCCCGGCTATTATTGATGGCGGAGAAGTCAAATCGGTGATTAAGGTAAATGACGGAGAATCAGTTTGGCATGTGGATGGTGAAGTAGACCCGGGCGACCGGCAATTAAACCTTCAGCTTACGGCCCAAGGAAAAAAAGTAGAATTGCCTTTTTTGGAACAGCGCCTGGGCCTTAAATTGAATTTTGATACCTTGAGTACCCGAATGGATGACGTAAGTTATTTTGCTGGCAAGCTCAGAATAAGCGGTTTTTGGTCGGTTAAAAATCTGCTCATCAACCATCTTAAAATAGCGGCCAATAACATTATTGTACCCGACGGGTCATTGGATGCCGACATGGTGATTGGCGAAAATTATGTGGAGCTGGCCGAATCATCTCTCATTCATTTACAAAAAATAGAAGCCAACCCGTATATCCGCTTTACGCTTAAGCCACATAAAATTTATGAGCTTAAACTGCACACCGAGGAGCAGAACGCCCAAGATATTTTCAATTCATTCCCCAAGGGGCTGTTCGAATCGTTAGAGGGCATACAGGTTGCCGGCCAATTGCAATACGACCTGAACTTTTACCTGGATGAGCTGCAGCCCGATTCGGTAAAGTTTAGTTCCCGATTAAATCCGCAGGGATTTAAAATCATAAAATACGGCAAAACCAATTTGTCTAAAATTAATGCCGATTTTATTTACACTCCTTATGAATACGGCAAGCCGATGCGCAATATCCTCATTGGGCCATCTAATCCAAATTTTACACCAATTAACGAGATCTCCCCATATCTTAAAAACGCCTTGTTAACCGCCGAAGATCCTTCGTTTTTTAGTCATCATGGTTTTGTAGAAGAGGCCATCCGGAAATCTATAGCTACTAATTTTAAAAAGAAAGCCTTTAAACGCGGAGCCAGCACCATTTCTATGCAGTTGGTTAAAAATGTGTACCTGAACCGGCAAAAGAATCTGGCCAGAAAAATAGAAGAAATATTAATGGTATGGCTTATTGAAAACAATCGTTTATCGGCTAAAAGCCGGATGTTTGAGGTGTACCTGAATCTGATTGAGTGGGGTAGAAATGTGTACGGAATTGGAGAAGCTTCGCGATATTATTTTGATAAGCATCCTTCTGAATTAAATTTAGGAGAAAGCATTTTCCTGGCCAGCATTGTTCCGCGGCCTAAATCGTCGCTATACTTTTTTGAATATCAGGGCAATTTGCGGGGCAGCATGATCGGTTATTTTAACAATATTGGCGGACTAATGGCCCGCCGTGGTTTCGCCGCCGCCGATAGTTCTGGCTATGGATTTTATGGTGTACGATTAAAAGAAAGTTTGCGGGCATTAATTGCACCGCCCGACTCTTTGTTGATAGACAGCCTGGTTGAAAACGATGAATCTACTTTGGGTAATGAGTGGATGAATCAATTATTAAATAAGCGCAAAGCGGATAGTGCCGCCCTTCATCAGCCTAAAAAAATTAAATTCTAAATGAAAATTAAAGTAGGCGATCTGGCTTTCGAGCCCATGCTAAACTACTCAGAAATTGAGGATCGAATTAGCGAAATAGGCCAAGAAATTAATCGCGATTATGTGCATACCACCCCTTTATTTATTGGGGTGCTTAGCGGCAGCTTTATGTTTCTGGCCGATCTGATGAAAACGGTAAGCATACCCGCCGAAATTACATTTGTAAAGTTAGCCTCTTACGAGGGAGATAAGCGTACGGGGCAAATTGCCTTGCAATTGGGTTTAACTGTTTCCATAAGCGGCCGCGATATAGTTGTGGTAGAAGATATTGTAGATAGCGGACATACCTTAAGCTATCTGCTGAAAATGCTACAGCATGAAAATGCAAAATCTATAACCATTTGCAGCCTGCTGTATAAACCCGAAGCCTGCCAGCATAAATTTAAAGCGTTGAAATATGTAGGTTTCGAAATTCCTAACGATTTTGTAGTGGGCTATGGACTGGATTATAACGGCTTAGGCCGAAACCTGAAGGATATTTACCGTTTAGCGGGCAATTAGGAATTTTTAATAACCTGAATGCCCGGTTTAACTCAATTTATCAATGGGTTAACAACCCCTTTTTTTGCCCTACATAATAAATACCGGCAGCAAACAGACCATTCTTTATAATGTTGCAGAAATTATGAAAACTCCAGAAGGTCATAGCAATATCAACCGATTCGTTTCTAAACACGTAGTTGCTAATACTAAAAAGGTATATATCCATCACAAAATAAAAAAACACCGCCGAATTGATGTATAGATTCGACTGATTGGTTGAATTGAATATACTTTCATAAACCTTGGTGCTTTCTAAGAGATTTTTCTCAGAAAGTTCCTCGCTAATAGGCAATTGCGTGTTTAATCTTTTTTGATGTTCTATATAATAAAGCGTAGAATAGATCATAAGAAGGATTCCCTCCAGTGTAAGGGTATAACTCTGAAATACTGATAAGTTTTCTATCACTAAGCTATCTATCAGAAAGAACGCAATAAATATTCCTATTGACCAATAGATAAGCTTTTTAAGACTGGGTAATAATTCTGTATATAATAATGCCAGCAAGAGAAATTCTAAAAAAGTAAATAAGTTGGAAAATATACTGGAATTCAAACGATTAGCCCCCATAATAAACGTGATAATATCTGTTAATACAGACACTAGCAGTAAAATGCTTAAGAGCTTAACCGTTTTAATTTTAAACCGGTTTTTTTGAATAATTATTAAGATTAACGGTATTAAAACCGAAAAGCGGGACATATACATGAGGATCAGTTGCATAACTAATGATTTAGGTGTGTGTGTTGAAGTTTATTTAGTCCGAAATACCACATATTGGAGGGCAAGGAGAGGACCTATCCTCAAATACCAGTGCCGTACTCAACAAATCTTTGCTGTTATAGTTAACAGCCGTATTAATTAATAGTAACTGGGGTTTATTAAGCTCGTCCAAGGCATTAATGGCTCTCAGGCTACTCAGTTTTACATCCCGAAACAGGCGGATAAAAGTATTTCTGCCAAAAAATCGGGCATCAATCTCGCCCGGATCATTGGCTATCCATTTTTGGGCAGTTTCCCAAGAAATTGTGGCTTTATTTGTGTTAATAAAGCTGGTTTTCATGAGGTGTCCATTGCTATTTATGCCTATAGGCAAAAGTTGCGGGCTTAAATTTTCATCTAAAGCAAAATACAGACAGATCCCAACACAATCTGTATTACTTAAGATGTTTTTTAGATCTTGAGCCGCTAAAATATATTCTTTGCCCTGTCCAGCATTTTCTCTTTTATAGTTCTCAATCCATTGTATGCCAGTTGCTAATTGTATAGGAACACCTACCGTGCTTTTAAATGGGTTCGTATCATTAATAAGAGTGGTGGTAGATAGCGATGCAGTACCATCCGAAGCCATTGTGGTTTCGGCACTATTAAATAAATCGCTGTTTTTACAGGAGTAAAACACAACTACAATAAGCAGACTTCCCAACCAGAATAGTATATTTTTAGTTTTCATAATGAATGATGGTTAAATGTTTGATTTAGTACTTATACGTAGAAACTATACAGCCGGTTACATTTATTTTGATTTTTTAACAGAGAGGAGAGAAATAGTAGTTTATATTGGATATCAAGCCTTATTAATAAACAGGTAAGAAAAATCTTTCGGCCTTAAGCTCAGCTCAATCCATAATAGAATAATTCACAAATCGGTTTATCTTTGCATCCAATATGACAAAGATGACACTACACAAAGAAGGAACTACCACCATTGCACTTACCATACTCTTCGTTTTCGTGCTAAATGCGCTGATCCAATTTTTTATGCCCGAATATACCTGGCTACGCTGGTTGGTTTATCTGCTATCTGCGGGTTTATTGGGTATTGTATTACAGTTTTTCCGTAAACCACACATTACCACTACCCAAGGCGAAAATCTGGTGATTTGCCCTGCCGATGGTAAAATAGTAGTAATTGAAGAAACAGACGAGACCGAAATTCTGGAGGACCGCCGTATACAGGTTTCTGTGTTCATGTCGCCATTTAATGTGCATATCAACCGCAACCCTATAACGGGCGAGGTTAGATATTTTAAATACCATCCTGGTAAGTACCTTTTTGCCTGGGATCCCAAATCGTCTACCGAGAACGAACGTACCACCGTGGTGGTAGAAAACAATGAGGGTGTATTTGTTTTATTCCGACAAATAGCCGGAGCCCTGGCCCGCCGTATTGTTTGGTATGTAAAAGAAGGAGATCAGGTAAAGCAGGGCGAAGAGTTTGGTTTCATAAAATTTGGTTCCCGAGTAGATGTTTTCTTACCTTTAGGTACAGAGATAAAAGTTAAGCTCGGTGATACTGTAAAAGGTGGAATTACCGTTTTAGCAGAATTACAATCAAAAAAATAAATATCAAAACCATGAAAAAACTATTGTTAGTATTAGCCTTAGCTACCTCAGTTGCGGTAGTTTCTGCACAAGAGCCAAAGCAAGAAGTTAAAAAAGAAGCTTGCTGCAAAAAAATGGCCAATCATAAAGAAGGCGACAAAATGAAATGCAGCAAAGATTGCACTATGCCTTGCTGCAAAAAAGAGGCTAAGAAAAAAGGATAATTTAGCCTTTTAAAAAAGTAAAAAAGTCCCATCAATTATGTCGGGACTTTTTTGTTTTACACCAATTGATTCAGGGCTATTTCAAATGCCCTTTCTGATATATGGGTTTTGTTTGCAGAGGCCTGATGTGTTTTTTCGAGAGCTTTTTTAATTACCTCAGAAACATCGGCAAAAATGGCTGCATCACTCATTTCCACATCTTTTTGCATTAAATATGCAAATACACGTGCCATACCACAATTAGAAATAAAATCGGGGATAATGGCTAAGCGCTGATCTGCATATTCCATAATCGGACCAAAAAAGATTTCTGCATCAGCAAAAGGCACATTTGCGCCCGATGCAATTACCTCCAGGCCGGCATCAATTAGTTTTTGAACCTGATCTTGGGTAACCAAGCGAGAGGCCGCAGCAGGAATAAATATTTCGGCCTCAGTTTTCCAAATTTGTTCGTTAATCTGTTCAAACGGAATTAAGTTATCTGCAACCAGTGTGTTCGAATTACGGTTTAAAAACAGTTCACGTATTTGAGCTAAATCATAACCGTTGGGGTTCAATAAACCTCCCATACGGTCAATAATACCTACAATTTTAACACCTTGCTGTGCCAGGTAAAAGGCTGTTGCAGCACCCACATTCCCCCAGCCCTGAATAATAGCACGTTTACCTTCAATATTTCCGCCATAAATATCATAAAAATGGCGAACAGACTCAGCTACCCCATAACCGGTAATCATATCTGCAACCACGTATTTACGTTTTAAATCGGGCGAAAAACTGAGGTCTTCCAAAACCTTAGAAACACCATAACGCAATTGCCCGATCTGATGAATACGTTCGTTTTCCTTTGCTTTATAATGACCATTTATAATGCCTTCCTGCGGATGCCATAACCCATAATTCTCTGTAATCGGAATCACCTCATGTATTTCATCCACATTTAAATCGCCGCCGGTACCATAGTAGTTTTTTAACAAAGGAATCACCGCTTTATACCAGCGTTCTAAAACACCTTTTTTTCTACTATCGGACGGATCAAAATTGATACCCGACTTTGCCCCGCCAATGGCCGGACCCGAAACGGTAAATTTCACCTCCATGGTTTTGGCTAACGATTCTACTTCACGCTTATCTAAACCCTTGCGCATGCGTGTGCCTCCACCAGCTGCACCGCCACGTAAAGAATTAATAACCACCCAGCCTTCGGCCTCAGTCTCAGAATCTTTCCACTCAAAAACAACTTCGGGGCGTTTTTCTTCAAATTTTTTTAACAGATTTTTCATGATAGGTTAGATTTTTAGGGTAAACAAAAAAGCCCCGACATACATCGAGGCTTTTTATATAATTTAAAGTAATTAAACTCTTTTCGATTTGATACGGGCTGCTTTACCGGTTAATGCACGCAGATAGAATAATTTTGCTCTACGAACTTTACCTAAGTTAACCACATCTACTTTCTCGATATTAGGAGAATTTACCGGGAAGATACGTTCTACACCAACAGCGTTAGACATTTTACGAACTGTGAAAGTTTCGTTTACACCAACACCATTACGCTGAATAACCACACCCTGATAAATTTGGATACGTTCTTTATTACCCTCGCGAATTTTATAATGAACAGCAATGGTATCTCCTGCTTTAAAAGAAGGAATTGAGTTGGTAACGATTGCCTGGTCTTCTACAAATTTTACTAAATCCATGATTTTAAGCTATTAACACGATTTTCGCTGGGCAAAAATCGGATTGCAATGTTAGGCAATAATTTTGACTTTTAAAAGCACTTTATAAAATTTTCCACAATTTATCTTTCGGGGCTTTTATATTCCTCTAAAAGCTCGTTAATATGTTTACATTTTACAGGTGCATTTTGTAAGCCTCCTGGTTTTACGCCAAAAATCTGCTCTAATTGCAACATTTTCTGATAAGGAACATCCCGCTCTTCATTGGCTTTAATATTTCGATAATTAAAAAAAGTGTTAGGAGAAATTTTTAAAACCTTGGGAATTACCTTCAATGCTTTTTTATAATCTTTCATCGGAAGATTCGATAACATTTCGTTGATACAATACTTATACATAGGTTAATTTTTATAGATTTAAAGAAAAATTTGTATATTTTATCAAAATATTGAGAGCGTTAAAATTCCCTTAGTAAGTATTACGAATAAAAATAAGCATTACAATTAATATATTCTACTTTATACTTAAATTTTTATGTATCTAAAAGAAACTGTAGATAAACTGTTAAAAAAACAGAATCGATC
>JBJTNQ010000028.1:0-2844 GCA_046074105.1 Sphingobacteriaceae bacterium
TGGTAATCTACAGATAAGGGTAAAAAATCTACGCCTTCTTTAGCGTTTGGCGATGAAACTACGGTAGCCAGCAACATGGTGTCGCCCATTTTAACTACTACAGAACCATCTGCTTGTTTGGCTAATTTGCCAGTTTCGATCTCGATCATACGGCCATCGCCGATGTCGAAGCTTTTTTTAATTGGATTCATTGTTTTTGCGTTGTGACACAATTTCCTCTTTTGTTTGTGTCGGGATATATGGTTGTTAATTATTGCAAATCAAAAAAGCCATCCCCTATTGAGATGGCTTTTCGGTGGGGTTAAGAATTACTTAATGATATCTCTTAACTCAAGTGCTTTAATAATAGCACGATATCTTGCGATATCTTTTTTGTACAGATATGCTAATATGGCACGACGCTTACCTACTAATTTTTGTAGGGATAACTGTGTTCCAAAATCTTTTCTGTTTTTCTTTAAATGCTCGGTAAGGTGAGCAATACGAGCAGTAAATAATGCTACCTGGCCTTCTGCAGATCCAGTATCGGTTGCAGACTTGCCATGTTTAGCGAAAATTGCTGCTTTGTATTCGTTACTTAAATACATTCTTGAATAATATTAAAGTGTTAAAAATTTAATTAATTGCTGCAAAGGTAGCTTATCTATTTCATTTATACAAGGATGAATCAAATTCCTTCCTTTCAGAAGCCCTCTTTAAGGGTACGCATCATTTCGCTGTAGGTGTAGCCGAGCGACATGGCCTTCAGGGTTCTGAGAATTCTTACGGTTTTAGTTTCGTCAGTTTTTGCACTCTCAATCCATTTTATAAAATACTCGCGATGTGATTTGGTGAGTTTATAAAAATTCTTCTCGGCAAGGGGCTCTTCGGCAAGGCACTCGGCTAAATAATCGGGAATCGTGATCTGGAAATCTTTATCTACCTCAATTTTTACCTGCAGCATGGCTCCTTCGCTTTTGCCTAGTGCCTTTCTGGAGGTCTGGTTCAAAGGCAAACAGAAAGAACCATCACCCATGGGTAGTAAAGCAAGTCCCTCAAACTTATACAGATCTAAACAACCTTTAATTCTAAACGACCTCCTGTTTCCCGGCAGGAGTTGCTGGGCAATATCTATCGGAATGTGAATATACCTCCAGCCGGTCATATGGCCGGCATCAGCAAATTTTAGAATCAGGGCAGTAAATTCAATCACATTATAAAACTAATTATTTGAACTGAATAATTTGTTTGGATTAAGCATATTTGTAGCATGAATAACAGCCCCTACAGCGTTTTTACCAGCGAATTTAAAGTCCGACCTGACGATATTGATATGTTTAACCACGTGCATAACAGCACTTACTTTGACTATGTGCTGGCTGCCCGCTACGACCAGATGGAACGTTGCTATGGCATGTCGATGGAAGAATTCATGAAACAGGGTTATGGCTGGGTGGTAAGAACTGCTTATGTAGATTACAAGCGCCCGCTGGGCCTTGGCGATGAATTTATGGTAAAAACCGGTATCGAGACCATTAATACTAAAGGCTGCAGGGTAAAATTTGAGATCATTAGCAAAAAAACAAACAAACTAAGCTGCGATGGCTGGTTTGATTACGTGATGATTGATATGAAGACTGGCCGAGGTATGCCCATTACCGAAGAAATGATGCAGAAGTACGGGATTTAACGTTTTGTCATGCTGAGTTTGTCGAAGCATCTTTCTTTTTACATTTTCCTTGATCAAAAAGTAAACAATTATAAAAAGGGGGCTCACGACCTTGTTTGCCCCCTCTAACCTCTGGGGTTTGGAATCCCAAAAGTGAGACCATCGGAGTGGACCCGATAGCCTAGGCTAAATTTGATAAATTTTTAAATAAAAAAGAAATATTTTTTATTTAAAAAAAATTCTATATAATAAAAGGGCACGACCAAACGGCGAGCCCGGTGTATAGCCTGTGGGCTGAAGCATCGTTTGTTCTTGATTTATGCGCTCAAGCGCATGAGCTCTTAAACTCGGTTTTTGTTTACTTTTTGATCAAGTAAAAAGTAAAAGAGCAACAAGATTCTTCACTTCGCTCTCAGAAGGAGTCCTTTGGACAGCATGATAATTATTTTAAGAGAGATTTCTCATACGCCTAAAGGCGAATTCGAAATGACGGTATATTAAAGTATTACTTCAATCAATTCGGTATAAAAATCTTGAATAGTACGCCCAATAGCACGCACCTGCTGCGGTATAATACTATTTTCTGACTGGCCCGGCACAGTATTGATCTCAATAAAATAAAAATTGCCTGTACCTTCCTGCAAAATATAATCTATACGTACCACTCCCCTACAGTTCAGCTTCAAATACACTTCTTTAGCTAGTTGATTGACACGGTTAAGTTCTTCGGCGTTCATGCGGCCTGGTGTAATTTCTTCCGAAACACCGGGAGTATATTTGGCTTCAAAATCGAAGAATTCTTTAGAAGAGATAATTTCCGTAGCCGGAAGCACCTTAATACCATCCTTACCTTTATAAACCCCCACCGTAAATTCCCTTCCCTGAATAAATTCTTCAACGAGCACCTGTGTATCTTCGGCAAAAGCCTTATCTAAGGCCTCCTGAATTTCGGCAGGCGACTTTACTTTGCTCATACCAATGCTGCTGCCGCCATTGTTAGGCTTTACAAAATAGGGCAAATTCAATTCCTGCTGTATAGTTTCCGCATTCGCGGGATGATTTTCAAAAAACTGGCACGATCTGGCCACATGCAAATGAGAAATATCGGCTACAATAGCCTTAGTATAACCCTTATTCATACTGATGGCCGAAGTTAAAGCATCGCATGAGGTATAGGGTATCTGCAGCATATCGAA
>JBJTNQ010000029.1:0-2598 GCA_046074105.1 Sphingobacteriaceae bacterium
TTCATTCTCGTTTAAGATAACAAGATAACCTACATTCCCGTTTTTCTTTTCCTTTGCAAGGAAAACGGTTGCTGCTATCTGCTTGTCAAATGTATTTTCATTTATCCACTCCTCTCCTTCAGGAACAGATTTTTCGCTGTCGGGGATAAATAAATCGAACCTGTCTGTCAATTCATTGTAATTTGTGTCATTTGCCACATAAAGACAACGTGGGAACATAGTATCAAATTCCTTAATCATAACTCCACATCCTTAATCATAATTCCACATCCTTAATCATAATTCCACCTCCTTTTCTTCGTCACAAGTTCCTTTAGGCCAACATTCAACCCCGTTGTCCCATAAAGCATTTTGAAGCTCATGACGATACTTTATCACCTTTCCTTTATATTCCCATGAACATTCTCCTTCCTTTGCCAGGCCTTTATACTTCAAACCTTTAATATTATCAAGATTGAGATTATCCCCAATAGGAAACGGGAATATATCCTTTTTGTCAACAAGGACCATCGTATCAACACCAAATGTAAGGTGACTATACCAATGGACTATGATGTGATCTTTTAGTATCTTGTTTACTATTCCTGAAACATTGCTTCTATCTGTTGGGTCTATTGCACATGCCTTGAATAGCACCACATCGTCTTTCCTTAACTCTTTTAAATCTACCATAATTTTTTAGTTTTCAGCAAAGATATATATATTCTATATCCATTCCAAGTTTTCAGTGTTAAGGTTTCAAAAAATTGGGAAATTTATGAGGGGATTAAGGGGCGGCTCCCAAAAATCAGAAAAGGGTAAGCACCCCCCACGGTGTTCAAAAAAAATAAACGAGAATCCCAAACAAAAACGAATGATTATTTATCCGTTTTAACTTGTTATAACACAATTCTGCCGTTTTTAAATCATGTTCACGTGTGCTAACAACGTTTAACCAAAAGTGGTAAAAAACATACGAAAAGTGTTGGCTATCAGCAATAATCGCCGTATCTTTGCAAGTGTTCTCAAGAGAGAGGACTAAGGACCGCTTTGGTCCTTTTGCGCGAGCTATGCTCGCACGTCTTTGACATATTGATACAAATATAAACCTGAAGAGAAGTAAGCCATAGCGATTTGGTTGCGGAGATTGGCAGAACAGGGCTTCGGGTATACTATAGATCTCATGTGGGAGAAAGGGATCCTTGCAAAGGAAAACAGTTAAGACGGCCCACATGAGATTGCTAATGCAGCTATCGTAGTCATATTGACTAAGGTACGTGTTCTAAGCCACTAATGCAGAAGAGCTTAATACTTACAATTATGAAAACTATAGACTTAACTACGGCAAATTGTGACTTATACGGTAATCCTCGTGTAATCGTACATTTTTCATCATTATTGACTGACAAAGAATATAATGATATGTCTATCAGTGAAGGTTATAATTTAGCGCACAAACGCGCTTTGAAATTGGGAGGTAAAATTTACCGCGGAAACTTTGGCGGAGGATTCGTCTTTCAATGCTGGAGTAATACCAGACTGGTCAGAGAAATAAATGACATGCTGAAAGATAAATAGATAATCACTTTAAAACTTACAACTATGAAAACGAATGTATTTAATTTGCTTGTATCAAGATTTGATAACGCAGATCTTGATGAATTCAAACATAAAGGACATGATTATATATCTTATACAAGAATAACTCAATCATACGAAAATGGACCTGAGTTCGATTATAGCCCAGAAATCGCAAAGTTTCTGGGTGAATACGGGTACAAGCAAGTATCCTATACCACGACCGGTTGCGATGAACGAAATTATAGCAATAGTGAGACTTATATTTACGCAAAATTATAAAACATAAAGATATGAAAACGACAAAAGAAATTTCAGAATTTGCAAAAGAAGAAGATTATGCTTTTTTATTGGGAGCCGGAATAATGTATGCAAATGATGATGAAACGAGAAATGGAGTAGTTGACTGTATCAAAGAATCAGACACCTACAAATTGTTATCAAAAAACGAAGTTGAACAAGATGCATCAGAGTTGCTTTCTGAATTGGAAAACGGCTGTGAAGTGTATGAATTTATTAAGTCAAATTCCTGGCAATTATATATTGCTGTTTATTAATATAAGGGGAAATTAAAATATTACAATTATGAAACAGAATAAATACAGGAATTTTGAGTTGACCTTAAAAGACGGTTCAAAAATTGTGGTTAAATCAACTGGGCCTAATAAGGTTACGGAAAAGTATGCAATGGTTCAGGCTGCTCATTGGTATAATTTCGCAAAAAGGATTGGTGTATATGATAAAAACGCCCTTAAAAGTGAAGACATTACAAGAATTAAAGGCATTAGTTAAGGTTTGAAGATTGGGGATAACAATTCCGCCGAACACTACAAAGGTGTTGACTGGATCGATACCAGCGGCGGAACAAATAACTTTTGAAAAGTAACAATTAAAAATATACAACTATGAAAAAGTATTTGGCAAATTACATGACAGGAAATGGCACGCACATGAGCGAAGGTATTACTGGTAATAACAAGAGTTCCCTTGCAAAAGACATCAAAGAAATTGCAAGAGGGAACAAACAAGAAGGAGACTATG
>JBJTNQ010000030.1:0-5513 GCA_046074105.1 Sphingobacteriaceae bacterium
TATTTTTAGAATATTCGAGGTTCCATAGGGTGCCGAATTTCCCTTTGTTTAAAGCTTGTAAATCAGAATATTAAGATACGTATATGGAAAAAACTAGTACCGAAGTATGGGAAAACTGCCTTCAAATCATCAAAGACAACATCCCGGCCCAGAGTTTTAAGACCTGGTTCGAGCCGATTAGCGCTTTGCGTTTGGAGGGCAATGTTTTAACCATTCAGGTGCCAAGTTTATTCTTCTACGAATGGCTAGAAGAGCATTATGTAGGCTTACTGAGAAAAACAGTAAAAAAACAACTGGGCGAAGAAGGAAGACTAGAGTACAACATTGTAGTCGAGAAATCTTCCGCAAAAATTCCATACACCACCAATATGCCATCTAATGGTAATGGTGCAGAAGGCAAAAATCAATCTATGCCAATGCCTGTTGCCTTAAATAAGGATATTAAAAACCCATTTGTAATTCCCGGGCTTAAGAAATTGCAGGTAGACCCTCAATTAAACCCGAATTACAATTTCGATAATTTCGTAGAAGGCGACTGTAATCGTTTGGCACGCTCTGCCGGATATGCGGTAGCAGCTAAACCCGGAGGTACCTCATTTAATCCATTAATGATTTATGGTGGAGTAGGATTGGGTAAAACTCACCTGGCTCAGGCTATCGGGAACGAAATTAAGCGCAACATGACCGATAAACTGGTATTGTATGTTTCTTGCGAGAAATTTACACAACAGTTTGTAGATGCTTTAAAGAATAACAATATCAATGATTTTGTGAATTTCTATCAGGCAATGGATGTGCTCATTATGGACGATGTGCATAATTTTGCCGGAAAAGAAAAAACACAAGATATTTTCTTCCATATTTTCAATCACCTGCACCAGTCGGGCAAGCAGCTGATCGTAACTTCAGATAAAGCGCCAAAAGACCTTTCTGGTTTAGAAGAGCGTTTGCTGAGTCGTTTTAAGTGGGGCCTTTCGGCCGATTTACAGGTTCCGGATCTGGAAACCCGTATGGCCATCCTGAAAAAGAAAATGTACTCAGACGGTATCGATCTGCCAAACGAAGTAATGGAATACGTAGCGCACAATATCGATAACAATGTGCGTGAATTAGAAGGTGCCATGGTTTCTTTATTAGCACAGTCTACCCTCAATAAAAAAGAGATCGACCTGAGCTTGGCGAAATCCATGTTGAAGAATTTTATCAAGAATTCTAACAAGGAGATCTCTATGGAATATATCCAGAAACTGGTTTGCGAGTACTTCGAAGTGCCGGTAGAGATGGTTAAATCTCAAACCCGGAAACGCGAAATTGTTCAGGCCCGTCAAATTTCCATGTACCTGGCCAAAAGCCATACCAAGACCTCTTTAAAATCAATCGGGGCATTCTTTGGCGGCCGAGATCACTCAACCGTTATCTACGCCTGCCAGACAGTAGAAGATCTGATCGATACCGATAAGAAATTTAAAAATTACGTAGCCGATATTCAGAAAAAACTGAAAATGAGCTAAACCTTAATTTGGTCATGTTGTCCGAAGGAGTCCCTCAGACGAAAGATGACAGAAGAAAGCCCCGATAATTTTCGGGGCTTTTTGTTTTTAACTCATTTCCTTAGCAGCAATTTTGTATATTGATCATAAAAGAGAAGCGTTAAACCAATGATCAGGAAACCGCATCAATTTTTCAATTTAGCAAAACGAAAGAGTAATTTGGAGCCCGGAAAAAGTAAGAACCTTTCTGAATATCAACTAGCAAAAAGCTATCGTAAACTCTTAATCTCTGCTAAGAGACAGGTTAAGGATTTTATACTGATTAGCTTGGGTATCCTCTCGGCTTCATTCGGTTTTAAAGGGTTTCTTTTGACCAATCATTTTATTGATGGAGGAGCCACCGGCATTTCACTTTTGATTTCTGCACTAACAGAAATCCCATTATACTTTTTGCTAATCTTGGTCAATAGCCCGTTTATTATAATGGCTTACCTTATTTTGGGCAGGCCATTTGCCATTAAAACGGCGCTAGCCATTTGTGGTCTGGCACTTTCTGTAGCCTTTATTCATTTTCCAGATGTTACCCAAGATAATTTGTTGGTAGCGGTTTTCGGCGGGTTCTTTTTAGGTGCCGGTATAGGATTGGCAATTAGAGGAGGTGCAGTTATAGACGGAACAGAAGTGTTAGCCATTTTTTTAAGCAAAAAATTCGGTACCACCATCGGCGATATTATCATAGTGATCAATGTGTTGATCTTCTCGGCGGCAGCTTATTTCTTGTCTATTGAAATAGCACTCTATTCTATGATTACTTATCTAAGTGCTTCTCGTACGCTCGATTTTGTTGTAGAGGGGTTAGAAGAATATATTGGGGTAACCATTGTTTCTGTCCATTGCGAAGAAATTCGGCAAATGATAGTCGAAAAAATGGGCAGAGGAGTAACCATTTATCGGGGAAAAAGAGGTTATGGTAAAAGGGGCGAAACCAATGAAGTAGATATCATATACACCGTACTTACTCGTTTAGAAATAAATAAGCTGAATACAGAGATTGAAAAGGTAGATTCCAATGCATTTGTTGTGATGACCAGTGTAAAAGATACCAAAGGAGGCATGATTAAAAAAAGAGCATTAAATCATTAACTAAAACTTCTGAAAATGAAAAAAATAGCAATCACCTTACTTCTTGCCGGCATACACATGCTAAGCCAGGCCCAAACCTCAAACCGGGAAATGGAAGCCATCAAAAAAACGGTTAATACGGTTTTTGAAGGCATGAAAAAATGCGATTCGGCAATGGTGAGATCGGTATTTGCACCCGGAGCCATTTTGCAAACCATCAGAAATGCTAAAGACGGAAATTCGGGAACCGTAACTGGCGACCGTATGGAACCCTGGCTCAAAGCCATTGCCCAACCTAAAATCGCTGAGCAAATTTGGGATGAAAGAATGACTTTCGATCAGATATTAATAGATGGCAATATGGCCCAGGTTTGGGGGAGTTATACCTTCTATCTCGGAAGTAAAATTTCGCATTGCGGAACGGATAACATGACCCTGGTGAAATACCCCGAAGGCTGGAAGATTGTATATCTCATTGATACTTCCCGAAAGGAGAAATGTCAATAAATTAATGTCATACTGTCCGAGGTACTCCTTTGGAGAGCTTATCGAAGCATGATCTGCAATCTTTCGACAAGCTCAAGATGACTTCTTTGTAACAAGAAAGCCCTCGATTATTCGAGGGCTTTTCTTACCAACTGCCGCTGGCGCCGCCGCCTCCAAAGCTGCCGCCGCCAAATCCGCCAAAACCACCGCCTCCACTGCTGCTGCCACCTGAGTAGCCACCACCACCATTGCCCCCCATCATTAACAGCCAAAATGGAATAGAAGAGCCGCGGCCCCCAATAACCTGGCCATTACCACCTTTGCCAATACTCGAGGCCACAACCAAAATAATAATACCTATAATAATCAGCATGCCTATTGGGAAACTCTTGTCCTTTCTGGGCTCAGCTTTATATTCGCCCTTAGTATAAGCAATCAGAGCATCAGTACCCTGCTCCAGGCCACGGTAATAATTACCTTCTTTAAAATTAGGCTTAATGGCAATTTCAATAATTCGTCGGGCAATGGCATCAGGAACTGCTCCTTCTAAACCATAACCCGTTTGAATAGTAACCTTACGATCGCCAATAGAGGCTAATAAAATGATACCATTATTTTTTTTCTGTCCGCCAATGCCCCATTTTTCTGCTAAACGTTGGGCATAATCAGCTACATCATAACCCTCCAGGCTGGGTACCAATACTACCGCTATCTGATTAGAAGTAGAATCGTCAAAAGCAACCAGTTTTTGTTCCAGCGCATTTACTTCATCACTGTTAAGCGTTTGGGTATAATCATTTACCAAGCGGTTTGGCCGCTCCGGAAAGTTCTGGGCAGCCAGCCATCCCGGCAGGCAAAGCAATAAAAACAATAAATATTTTTTCAGCATCATCTTAGTCCTCATCGCCGAAAGCGACATCATCAGAAAGTTCATTAGTATCGTTAGCCACAGAAGGGAAATACTTTTTTAATTGTTCGCCGGCAAGCTTAATGCCAGCCACAATTCCCTCCACCATATTTCCTTTTTTAAATTCGGCTAACATGGCCTCTTTGGTGCTGTCCCAGAAATTTTCCGGTACCACCTTATTGATGCCCGAATCGCCAATAATGGCAAATTGTTTATCATCTACCGCTAGGTAAATAATAACGCCATTGCGCAATTTGGTTTTCTCCATACCCAGTTTGTGGAAATAAGTTACCGCCCGGTCTAAAGCGGGTTCTTGGGTGGTTCTTTCTATACAGATCCGAATTTCGCCAGAAGTAGAGCGCTCCGCTGCAGCCACAGCTTCGCGGATACGCTCTTGTTCTATATCGTTAAAAATGGCCATTAGAACTGCACATTAGGTGCTTTGTTGGCTCCGGCCTCTGCTTCGAAATATCCTTTTTTCTCAAAACCAAACATAGAAGCCGTTAGGTTATTCGGGAACCGGCGAATTTTAGAATTGTACTCTTGAGTAACCTCGTTGAATTTCTGACGCTCAACCGTAATACGATTCTCCGTGCCTTCTAATTGCGATTGCAGTTCCAGGAAGTTCTGGTTGGCTTTCAGTTCCGGATAACGTTCTACAGAAACCAATAAACGGCTCAGCGATTGCGTTAATTCGCCTTGTGCAGCCTGGAACTTCTGAATATTTTCTGGGGTCAGTTTGCTGGCATCAACCGTAACCGAAGTAGCTTTTGCACGTGCCTCAATTACCTTAGTTAAAGTTTCCTGCTCAAAATTGGCGGCCCCCTTAACGGTATTCACCAAATTAGGCACCAGATCAGCACGGCGCTGATACACATTCTGAACCTGTGCCCATTGCGATTGTACCTGCTCATCTAAAGTAACAATAGAATTATAGCCGCAAGAGCTTAAAGAAATTACTGCAAAGGCAGCTACGAACATATAAATTAGTTTTCTCATCGTTTTTGTTTTAATATTTAGGTCAATTTATGGCTTAGATAGCAATTTTCATACCTTTGTTACAATCCGGGATAAAAACCCGGCACCCGAATGACCAAAGAAATAGAAATTGTACTCCTTCCGGAGGATGCCATTAGCACATATGCGATCAAGATTGCGGCAGCTCAGTCCCTGAAAATAGCCCTTAACCGCCTTCAGGACGTTAAAATTCACAAACGGTCTATCGATGCCCGCGGACGAAAAGTGGTTTATCGCTTAAAGGTTATCGCCTTTATTGATGAAACGCCAACACCTGAAATATTTGCAGTAAATTATCCTAATGTTACTGACAAAAAGCCGGTTATTATTGTTGGGGCTGGTCCCGCCGGATTATTTGCTGCTTTGCGATGCATAGAATTGGGTTTAAAACCCATAGTACTGGAACGGGGAAAAGATGTAAAACAACGCCGCCGCGATTTGGCAGCTATTAATAAGGAAGGCCTCATCAATCCAGAATCTAATTATTGTTA
>JBJTNQ010000031.1:0-11782 GCA_046074105.1 Sphingobacteriaceae bacterium
AGCACATTAGATTTATGATAAATGTTGCTCTCGGGCGAGTTGACATATTTCGGAACATTTTTATCTGTTTTTAGCGTACGTCCGCCAAAACCAATTACCCGACCTGTTAGATTATGAATGGGGAACATTACCCGGCCGCGAAAACGATCGTAGGTCTTTCCGCTTTCGTTCTTTACGCTAAGGCCGGTCTCCTCCAGAAATTCTTCTTTAAACCCATCGGTTTTGGCCTGCTGAATCAGTGCATCCCACTCATCGGGCGAATAGCCCAACTCAAACTTTTTTATAATGTCTTCGCGGAAGCCGCGTTCTTTAAAATAGCTTAAGCCAATACTTTGGCCCATGGGGGTTTCCCATAGTTGCTGCTGGAAAAATTTAGCTGCCCAGGCAGAAATCACAAATAAGCTCTCCCGGCGGTCGTTCCGCTCCTGATCTTCGGGCGTATAAACCGTTTCGGCTATTTCGATATTATATTTTTGAGCCAGGTATCTTAAGGCTTCGGGATAGGTAGCTTTTTCATGATCCATGATAAAGCGTACCGAATCGCCTCCTTTACCGCAGCCAAAACATTTATAAATGCCTTTGGTTACCGAAACATTAAATGAAGGTGTTTTTTCGTTATGAAAGGGGCAAAGCCCTAGGAGGCTGGTGCCCCGTTTTTTAAGGTGTACAAAATCGCCCACTACTTCCTCTATGCGGGAAGCATCCAGAATTTTATCTACGGTTTCTTGTGGGATCATGCAGGGAAAATACGCAAAAACAGCGTGAAGGTAAAATTAAGGATTTTTAAGCAGGCATTATAGGGTAATGAGTGGCATCAAAATTTAATGATCATCCTTAGCAAAAAACAAAACTAGTGGTGGCACGGCTTCAAGTCGTGCCACCACTTATAGATTATGAAATTATTGAGGCTTTTTTCGGGGATCTTGTCTTACATCAAAAAATGAAAGAATGATAATGCGGTTTGCTTTAAGCCGGTAAAATATCCTGATTTGCTTGGTAAGCTGAAAACCATGAATTTGCTTTTCAGGCAACTCAACAGGTCCTAAATCCGGAAAGTTGGATAATAAATCTAGTAGGTCTATGGTTCTTTGCTCAAAAGCTTGAGCTACATGGGTTCCCCACTCTTCAGAAAGATAATCCTTGATGAATTGATAATTTTTTTCGGCACGACGGGTTAAGAAGACCGTCATTACAATTTTTTAAAAACTTTTTCTCTTTCAAGCAAGTGATTTTCATCGTCCGACTCTTCAAAAGACAAAAGCAACTCCTTTTGCTGTTCGGCACTTAATTTTGACCATAATTGCCCCGGCTGAGCTTCTGCCCTTAATTTCAAAAAATCATAAAGGGACTGTAGTAGCTGCTCGTTTTGTATACCATCAACTATTTTATGAATATTGGATTTTAATTCTACAGCTTCCATGGCTTAAATTAATCGTATTTTAAATTTAACGAATTAAATCTTTATTTCTTACCCCGCCGGTACCCTTTATGCAAAATCAAAAAGCTGGCTCTTTCTTCCCGTTTAAACGGAATATCCCAATTGCCCTGGTAGCTGATTTTGGTAGGCAGTAAGGTTTCATTTTGATCAAAATAACCCAACTCAATATTCATCTGTACATCGAAACTGAATAGCAAATTATCGTATTTCATATCGATGTACCGACCTAGGATCTGAAAATTCCGCTGGTCGAAAATGGTGGTCAGCTCCTTGATCATGATGCCATCTTTAGTCCAGTCAGACAGTTCGGGCTTCATAGTTACCTTGAACCGATAAACTGGAATAGAATCGAGATAGGTTCCGCTGGAATAGGCATAGTTGTAATATTGCCGCATGGACGGAGAAAATATTTCGGTCTTGCCAGATATAAATGGCACGCCTTTTACTGGTTTGCCCGGGCTAAATATTAAGGTCTTCAGCTTGTCTTTGTACGATTCGTTGGTCTCCCCTTTTCGGCCGCCTATGGGTTCTGCCTTAACAAAATCGGAGCTGTAGGGGTTCATGAAAATATAATCGAACATTTCTACCGTATACAGTGAATACTTGCCATTTCTTTTATAAACCTTACCACTATCCTGCCTGGCCAGAAATTCCATTTTGTAAGGACCATCGTTATTATGGCGAATACTTCGATATATTTTACCGTCTACCTGATTGCGTTTGTCGTAAGTATATACCCTGTTTTCGGCCTGGAAAGTGTAGTTTTTCATATTCCGAAAGGCCTCGTAAAAACTGGTATCTCTTAATATCTCATCTATAAACGATTGAGCATTTAGCCGGGTAGAGGTAATTAGTACAGCCGTATCTATGTGGACCGTTAGCACCGTATCGGGATTAAAACGTGGAATTTGCTGGGCAAATCCCGATAAGGAAAATAATAAAAGGGCAATGGCCGTTCGCATGCATCTCATCATCATGACAAACAATAGTGGTTGCGTTTAATTTCCCAATCGCTTTAGAGCGATATAAGCCATTAAGCCGGTGCTGATGGCAAAAGCCTGCTCATCAATATCAAAAGTGGGAGTATGTACAGAGGAGGTGATCCCTCTGGCTTCATTACGGGTACCCAAACGGTAAAAACAAGCATCGGCTACCTGCGAATAATAAGCAAAATCTTCGGCTGCCATCCAAATATCCAGGTCCAGCACATTCTCTTTGCCTAAATACTCTTCGGCCGCCTGCCGGGCCTGTACGGTCAGTTTTTCTTCATTAATTAAAAAAGGATAACCGATATGAATATCAAAGTCGCAGCTGCCACCCATACTTTCGGCAATACCCTGGGCCATTTTTTTCATTTTGGCATGCGCTTCTTTCCTCCAGGCTTCATCCAGGGTGCGGAAAGTTCCTTCCAGTTTTACTTCGTTAGGTATTACATTGGTGGCGCCATTGGCAATTACTTTACCAAAAGACAGTACCGATGGCGATTTAGGATCGGCCACCCGGCTTACAATTTGCTGCAAAGCGACCAAAATATGCGCCGTAATAATAACCGGATCGATATTTTGCTGCGGCTGGGCTCCATGTCCGCCTTTTCCTTTTACGGTCACGTATAACTCGTCGGTAGAGGCCATGTATTTACCGGAGCGGAAACCTACTTTTCCGGCATCTATTAAAGGCATCACGTGCTGGCCGATAACCGCCTGGGGTTTTGGATTTTCGAGCACTCCCTCTTTGATCATCAGGCTGGCACCGCCTGGCAGTAATTCTTCTGCCGGCTGGAAGATGAGTTTAACCGTGCCGCCAAATTCCGCTTTCAATTCATTTAAAATTTTAGCGGTTCCTAATAAAGAAGCGGTATGGGCATCGTGTCCACAGGCATGCATTACGCCAGCCTTGGTTGATTTGTAAGGCACTTCGTTAGCCTCTTCTATCGGTAGTGCATCCATATCGGCCCGCAGGGCCACCACCTCATCGGAAGGTTTGTCGCCTTTAATAATAGCTACCAGGCCGGTATTGGCCATAGGCTGATAGGAAATTCCCAATTTATCGAGTTGTGCAGCTACAAATGCTGCAGTTTCCTGCTCATGAAAAGATAATTCCGGATGGGCGTGTAAATGCCTTCTGGTTTCAATCGTTTGATCTAAAACAGTGGCAGCTAACTCTTGAATTCGGTCTTTCAGCATGGGCTATCTCTATTAATATTAAGCAAGGCCTACTCCGTGGCAGGCTTTATATTTCTTTCCGCTTCCGCATGGGCAAGGATCATTTCTGCCAATTTTTTGCTCTACCCGGATAGGCTGGGTACGCTGTAATTCTCGGGTATCATCAACCGGCATACCATTCGTTTGCTGAGCCAGTTCCGGCTTAGATAATTTTAGTTTGCTTAGGTCTTGCTTTGGCTGCGGACGTGCTTCGCGAACATTATCCGGCCCCTGGTTAGGGATCATTCCCTTAAACAGGAAGCTCACCACCTCTTTATTTACATTGGCCAGCATTCCTTTAAACAGGTTAAATGCTTCCATTTTATAAATAATTAGTGGATCTTTTTGTTCGTAAACCGCATTCTGCACGGATTGCTTCAACTCATCCATCTCATGCAAATGCACTTTCCAGGCTTCGTCAATAAGAGAAAGTACCACCGATCTTTCGAAGGCTTTAAATATCTCTGTACCTTCGGTTTCTACGGCTTTTTTCAAATTGGCACTTACCTGCAAACCGCGTTGACCATCGGTAAAAGGCACTACAATACTTTCTATATGGTTTCCTCTTTCTTTAAATACTTCTTTAATTACCGGGAAGGTTTGCTGGGCAACTGCTGATGCTTTACGCTGATAAAAGGCAGTTGCTTCTTCAAATGCTCTGTCGGTTAGTTTTTGAATATTGGAAGCATTAAATTCTTCTTCGCTGATCTCGGGATCGACCGAGAAAATACGGATCATTTCTAACTGGAAGCCTTCGTAATTATCGCTGTCTTTATATTCGGCAACAACATCTTCCACCACATCGAACAAAGTATTGTTCAGGTCTACATCTAAGCGTTCGCCAAAGAGGGCATTTTTACGCTTGGCATAAATTACGCTACGCTGGGCGTTCATCACGTCATCATATTCGAGCAAACGCTTACGAATACCGAAGTTGTTTTCTTCTACTTTGCGCTGGGCACGTTCTATAGATTTGGTAATCATAGAATGCTGAATTACCTCACCTTCTTCGATACCCATGCGGACCATGATGTTGGAAATTCGCTCGGAACCAAACAAACGCATCAGGTTATCTTCGAGCGAAACGAAGAACTGTGAGGATCCCGGATCGCCCTGACGACCTGCACGGCCACGCAACTGGCGGTCTACACGGCGAGACTCATGGCGTTCGGTACCTACAATGGCTAAACCTCCGGCTTCTTTTACACCTGGGCCTAGCTTAATATCAGTACCACGGCCAGCCATGTTGGTGGCTATAGTTACGGTGCCTGCGGTACCGGCTTCGGCCACAATATCGGCTTCTTTCTGGTGTAATTTGGCGTTCAGTACATTGTGGCGAATGCCGCGAAGTTTGAGCATACGGCTCAGCAATTCGGAGATCTCCACGGAAGTGGTACCCACCAGTACCGGACGCCCGGCTTCGGTCAGTTTCACAATTTCGTCGGCAACGGCATTGTATTTCTCGCGGGTGGTGCGGTAAACCAGGTCTTCCATATCCTTACGCTTTGTTTTTACATTCGTAGGGATCTCTACCACATCCAGTTTATAGATCTGCCATAACTCACCGGCTTCGGTGGTGGCTGTACCGGTCATACCACATAATTTATGGTACATCCTGAAATAATTTTGCAGGGTGATGGTCGCATAGGTTTGCGTGGCATCTTCTACCTTCACATTCTCTTTTGCTTCAATGGCCTGATGCAAGCCATCTGAATAACGGCGGCCTTCCATGATACGGCCGGTTTGCTCATCTACAATTTTTACTTTGCCTTCATCGATGATGTATTCTACATCTTTTTCGAATAAAGTATAGGCTTTTAATAATTGATTAACCGAGTGGATACGCTCAGATTTAATAGAAAAGTCACGCATCAGGGCGTCTTTTTTGGCAATCTTTTCTTCGTTAGCCAGATTAGATTTTTCTAGTTCGGCTATCTCGGTACCAACATCGGGCATTACAAAGAAATTAGGGTCTTCGCCCGAGCTGGTAATGAGTTCTATTCCCTTTTCTGTAAGTTCGACAGAATTATTCTTCTCATCAATTATAAAGTATAATTCTGCATCGGCCTTGGGCATTTCTTTACCTTGGTCTTGCAGATAATAATTCTCCGATTTGGTGAGCACCTGTTTCATGCCGGGCTCACTTAAGAATTTAATTAGGGCTTTATTTTTGGGTAAACCGCGATAGGAACGCAGCAAAGCCAGTCCACCATCTTCGGGTCCTGCATGGCCTTCGTTAATGGCTTTTTTAGCTTCGTTTAGCGCCGTGTTGATGTAGTTTTTCTGTGCAGTTACCAGGCGTTCTATACGAGGTTTTAATTCATGAAATTCGTGTTCATCGCCTTTGGGAATAGGTCCGGAAATGATTAAAGGCGTACGGGCATCATCAATTAAAACAGAGTCAACCTCATCTACCATAGCAAAATGCAGCTTGCGTTGCACCAAACCCTCGGGGCTTAACGACATGTTATCACGCAGGTAATCGAAACCAAATTCGTTATTGGTTCCAAAGGTGATATCGGCCAGGTAAGCTTTACGGCGTTCTTCCGAATTGGGCTGATGACGATCGATACAATCGACACTTAAACCATGAAACTCGAATATAGGACCGTTCCATTCTGAATCTCGACGGGCCAGGTAATCGTTTACCGTTACAATATGTACTCCTTGTCCGGCCAGGGCATTTAAATAGGCAGGTAAGGTACCAACCAGGGTTTTACCCTCGCCGGTAGCCATTTCCGAAATTTTACCGGTGTGTAAAACAATACCGCCAATAAGCTGTACATCATAATGCACCATGTTCCAGGTTACTTCCGTTCCGGCAGCATTCCAGGTATTTTGATGAATAGCTTTTTCTCCTTTAATCTGCACATTCGGTTTGCGGGCTGCCAATTCGCGGTCAAAATCAGTGGCCGTAACTTCCAGGTTAGAATTTTCGGTAAAACGGCGGGCAGTATCTTTCATTACCGCAAAAGCTTCGGGCAAAATCTCTAATAAGATTTTTTCCAGCTGTTCATCACGTTCTTTCTGAAGCTTATCGAGTTTTTCGTAAACCGCTGTTTTCTCGTTTATACTTAAATCTGATTCTTCGGCATTTGCCTTTACCGCATCTATTTCCTGGTCTATAGCTGCTAGATAAGTTTGAATACGATTTTTAAAATCCTGGGTTTTGGCACGCAGTTCATCGTGGCTTAAAGCCGCCAATGATGGATAGATTTCTTTTATCTGATCAACCAGCGGTTGAATTTGTTTAATATCTCTTTCGGATTTGCTTCCGAATACCTTGCTTAAAAGTCCTAACATGTTATATAATCAATAAGCTCTACACCTTACAAGAATGCTGCCAGCTGTTTAATACCGTCAGGCTGGCAGTGGAATTGGTAAAATTACTGATTTTGCGGCATATAAAGATTGGGCTTTTGTAATACATTTGTAGCATGAATATTCTGATATTAGGATCTGGCGGACGGGAAAATGCTTTTGCCTGGAAAATAGCCCAAAGCAAGCACTGTACACAGCTTTTTATTGCCCCCGGAAATGGTGGTACTTCCAACTATGGAAAAAATGTACCGCTTAAGATCACCGATTTTGAAGCCATTGGTACGTTTGCCCTCAAAAATCAGGTAGAACTGCTAATTGTTGGCCCGGAAGAACCGCTGGTAAAAGGTATTCATGATTATTTTTTGGCCAATGAGGCACTTTGTCATATTCCGGTTATTGGGCCGCAGCAGGCAGGCGCCCAACTAGAGGGAAGCAAAGATTTTTCTAAAGATTTTATGCAGCGCCACCATATTCCAACGGCTACTTATCGCTCTTTTACTAAAACCACTTTAGCTGAGGGTTTGGCTTATCTGGAAACTCAAAAACTACCTATTGTATTAAAAGCAGATGGCTTGGCTGCAGGTAAAGGAGTTTTAATTTGCGAAGATCTGGCCACTGCCAAAGAAGAATTAATTGCCATGCTGCAAGATGCCAAATTTGGCGAAGCCAGCCAGAAAGTGGTAATTGAAGAGTTTTTAAGCGGTATTGAACTTTCCGTTTTTGTTTTGACCGATGGCCACAGTTATAAAATTTTACCCGAAGCCAAAGATTATAAACGCATTGGCGAAGGCGACACCGGTTTAAACACCGGCGGTATGGGTGCGGTTTCTCCGGTAAGTTTTGCCGGATCGGAATTTCTTAAAAAAGTAGAGGACCGCGTAATTATTCCTACCATTGCAGGACTAAAAAAAGATGGTATTCCTTACAAGGGATTTATCTTTATCGGCCTGATGAATTGTGGAGGCGACCCTTACGTTATTGAGTACAATGTGCGTATGGGCGACCCGGAAACGGAAAGTGTAATTCCACGAATTGAGAGCGATTTGGTTGAGTTGTTTTTGGGTGTGGCTCAGGTAAATCTCGCTGAAAAAGAAATAAAAATATCGCCTAAAACAGCCGTTACCGTAATGCTGGTAGCCGGAGGTTACCCTGGCGAATATGAGAAAGCTAAACCGATGAGTGGAATGGAAAACGTGCGCAATTCGCTGGTGTTTCATGCCGGAACTGAAGCCGATAATGGTACGGTTAAAACCAATGGAGGCCGGGTAATGGCCATTACCTCTTTACAGGATAATTTGTTTGATGCCGTACAATGTGCCATTGCCGATGCCGGACGCATTTATTACGAAGGCCGGTATTTCCGCTCAGATATTGGTGCCGATTTATTGAAACTCGATTAACGAAGAATTTTAGTTAGCTGAATAACTAAATCCTCTCCACGAAGATCGGTTGCAATAATTCTTCCATCCGGATCCAGTAAGAAATTAGCAGGAATACTGCTTAACGAATACAAATCTACCACCTGGCTGGACCAATATTTCAGATCGGAAACTTGCGGCCAGATGAGCTCATCGTCTTTAATGGCTTTTATCCAGTTGTCTGCAGTTTTATCGAGTGAAACTCCCAAAATATTAAAGTTTTTGTCTTTAAACTGCCCGTACGCTGCCACAATATTTGGATTTTCTTCGCGGCAAGGTCGGCACCAAGATGCCCAAAAATCTACCAATAGATATTTTCCTCTAAAAGAAGATAAAATAAGTGGCTTTCCTTCGGGTGTATTAAGGGTAAAATCGGGGGCAATAGCTCCTACTGCAGTTCTTTTTTTAATGTCGATATAACTTTTAAAAAGGAGTGCTATGGGTTTAGCCTGTAACGGCTGGCTTAGGGTATTAAAAAGGGAATCAGTCAATAAAAAGTCTTGCGTTTCGCCAAGCAATTCGGTTAAAACCAATAATGAAGCAAATTTTTCGGGGTTTTTCCGAATATACTGCTGTTGAAATGCAGTCATTTCCGCTTGTGCATTTTGGTATTGGAGTAAAAAGTCCTGATGCAAATGATTGGTCAGATTCTGTTTCTCATGCACCTCATTTTCCTGAGCCAGCAATTGATCCATCTTATTTCTCAGGAGTGTTTTTTGAACCTTATAAGCTAATAGTTCATCGTGGGTTTTAGAGCCGCTAACTTTCAGATTAGCCAGGGTTTCGGTGCTTTCTACCCGAATGGTTCCTTCATCTAACGTAAAGGGTACCGAGTTTGCATTAATTTGTGGGACCAAAGAAAGCCAAACAGGCTTGGGTTCATCTAAATCTCCGGTAATTACGTATTTGCCTTTTTTAACAAGAATCTCTTTAAATGGGGCCAGATTACCTCTTTGATAGCTTCCTTCAGCAAAATATATTTTATTCGTTTTGATATCGCCAATTATGGCTCCTTCAATACGATAGGCTTTAGACTGGGCAAAGGCATTACCGAATCCCAGACAAAAGAATAACAGAATAATTACGTATATTTTTTTCATAATTAAACTAATTTCTGATGGGTTCGCCACCACAGATCGGGCATTTCGCCTGCAACGGCCAGTTGATAATCTTCATAAGTACAAGGTATCAAATGAAAACGTTCGTTTTTCGATTTACCACTCGGATAGGGTACCTGCATCCACCAGCGATCTGTTTTTTTACTTTTTACAAAGATCAATTCATCGGCATAATCTTTTAGCGTGGTGCGATAAATTAAATATTGTGATTTAGGCTGCAGTGGAAGGTCTTTTTTCCGGTTATAAAAACCATCTACCAAATACCAAAGCATTTGGGCAAGCAATAAGGCGGTTTGGCCATTCTGGTCGAAAGCCGGATTAAATTCATAAAAACCAAAAGAACTTAATTTATCGTTCATGCCGGCATAACGGCAGATCTGGCAGGCTTCCTCGCCATAAAATCCGTTGGGGCTGGCGTTCGCATTGGCGCCCGCATCGGCAGATCGGATAGCAGAAATATCAAAACTGATGAGGCTGGCATTACGGATTAAAGGCTCCGAAGCCTGTATCTTCCCTGAAAATTCTCCCAAGCGATGCGCATCGAAAAAAAGCTTCTCTAAAGCACTAATACTTTCCTGGTTTACAAAATAAGTTTGATAGCCCAGGTTACTGAAATTGAAAAGGTAATTTGGCTGATGTACCAAAATTTTATGCAGATAAGCCGCCGAGGTGGTCTCTATGGTTTCTTCGGGGCTATCGTCTAAGTCGAAATGAGAGTCTATTACCAACAGATCTACTTTCTGCTCCAGCTCTTCGTAGGCCATGTACTGTGCATAGGTAATATCCTGACCGCCGCCTAAAATAACCGGAAAAATATTTTTCTTTATCAGCTCTGCCACCACCATTTTTACAGCTACATAAGTATCTGAAACGTGCTGGCCTGCCTTAATATTTCCCAGATCTACTATACGGGTGCGGTAATTCCCTTGGTTTAAGAGGTAAAAACGTTCGCGAATATAATCTGGACCCAAAGCACAGCCTTGGTTATTTATAGCATTTCGGTCGTCCATTACCCCAAAAATAGCTACGTCAAAGCTGCCGCTATCCAGATCTGGAAATTCATGGGTGTAAATTTCCAGTAAACTGCCTAATTGACTGGTATAAAATCCATTTGAAGGGCTGAGTTTAGCTAAATCAACAGGAGAAAAAAAATCGGATAGAGACATGCTTTTGCTGTATTGGAAACATCCAAATATCCAATTATTCAATTACTTTTGAAAGCTTTAGCGTAATATCTCCAAAATGATCCTAGTTACAGGCGCCACCGGCTTTTTAGGCTCGGTCTTAACTCAGCAATTGCTTGATAAAGGCCTGCGGGTGCGTGCGCTTAAACGCGAAAGTTCCCGGATTCCTACTTTTTTGCAAGATAAGCCCAATTTAGAATGGGTTAATGGAGAAATGGGCGATCTGTTTTCTTTAGAAGAAGCGCTTCAGGGTATCAAGCAGGTCTATCATACGGCAGCGATCATTTCTTTTCAATCGGCCGATAGGCAAAAAATGATAGATACCAATGTAGAGGGCACCGCTAATTTGATTAATTTGTGTTTAGATCTGCCCGGCATACGTTTGGTACATGTAAGCTCGGTTGCGGCATTGGGAGATCCTAAACCCGGACAAACCACTAACGAACTCGATTTTTTAGACCTGGGCACTAAGCCGGGCGGCTATGCTACCGCCAAGCACTTAAGCGAAATGGAAGTATGGCGGGGTGTTGCAGAGGGCCTGGATGCCGTAATTGTAAATCCGGCCATTATTATAGGAAAAGAATGCGGGTGGAAAGGCAGTGGAGTGCTTTTTAGCACAGTAGAACGAGGGTTAAAATACTATCCTGCTGGCTCTTGCGGTTTAATTGCCGTTGAAGATGTAGCTACCGCGATGACTACACTAATGAATAGCAGCATAAGCGGCGAACGTTATATACTGAATGCCGAAACCTGGCTTTATAAAGATCTTTTTCAGGAAATTTCCCGCGGTTTTGGAATTAAAGGACCGCAAAAAGCTTTATCAAACTGGCAATTGAACTGGGCTGCCATTGCTGCCGAGATACTGGCAAAAATTAAGGCTAAACCTGCCGCTTTAACCCGCGATGCCGCCAGAAGTGCCGGCAAACTTTCAAACTATTCTAATCAGAAAATTCAACAAGCTATCGATATCCAATTTACACCCATTCGGCAAAAAATTGCCGAGATCTGCGCCCACCTTAAATGAAACCACGTTACTATATCATCGATTTCGACAGCACCTTTACCCAGGTAGAAGCCCTGGATGAACTGGCCCGTATCTCTT